>NZ_JANXCG010000053.1 GCF_025060375.1 Meiothermus sp.
TCTGCACCTCCACGTTCGGATTCGCCGCCGCCGCTACATACGTGATCGCAGCCGTCAACGTCGTCTTCCCGTGGTCCACGTGCCCAATCGTCCCTACGTTCACGTGTGGCTTCGTACGCTCAAACACGCCCTTGGCCATAGCTGCCTCCTTTGGCTTCCGCTTTTTCTCAGGAACACACCGCCCGCAGCGGTGGACGGGCGGTGTGGGCTTGGAGCTCGGGATCGGGCTTGAACCGACGACCTCACCCTTACCAAGGGTGTGCTCTACCAGCTGAGCTACCCGAGCAGAGCGCTGTAGCGCTTCCGAAAAGGCGGGCGGCTGGGGAGGGCCCCAGCCCCTCGCCTGTGTGCGCTTGGAGCGGGAAACGGGACTCGAACCCGCGACCCTCGGCTTGGGAAGCCGATGCTCTACCAACTGAGCTATTCCCGCAGGGGCGCCTCGCGCCGCTCATAGCTTACCGCTACCAGCCTTGGCGCGCCCATAGAGCGCCTTGGTGGGCAGGGGAGGATTCGAACCTCCGAACTCCGAAGAGAGCAGATTTACAGTCTGCCGCCTTTAACCACTCGGCCACCTGCCCTTGTTGGAGCCACCCATCGGAATCGAACCGACAACCTTCCGATTACAAGTCGGGTGCTCTACCAGTTGAGCTAGGGTGGCCCGGCTTGCCGTTCCGATGGGGCGCTTCTGGACTTGGGGTAGAACCTCGTCCAAGACGTAAGGTTACACCACTGCCAAGGGGCTGTCAAGCTGGGCAACCCCGTTATCCAGAGGCTCCTCGCTTGAGCAGTTCCAAGGCCACCCAAAGGCCAAAGCGCCGCTCGAGGCTTTCGAGATCGCCAAGCATGCCCCTCAGCTGCTCCAGCCGATAGTAAACGCTCTGCCGCCGCACCCCCAGCCTGCGGGCCGCCTCAGCAATGTTGAACTGCGCCGAGAGTAGGGCCTCGAGGGTTGCCAAAAGGGTGCTTTTAGGACGGCTGGGCAGGTGCAAAACCGCGCCAAGCTGCTGCTCAACAAAGCGCCTATCCCGCCCGGTCTCGACCAGGGCCTCCACCAGCGCCTCCAGGAGGGGCTCTTCCCCAGGGGCCGGACGCAGGATGCGCTCGTGGGCCGCGCGGGTCAGCTCAGCAAAGCGCACCTCGGTGCGGAAAACCAAAATGGGGAACTGCAGCATCCGGGCAGTCTGGAGCATCTCCGGGGGCACTTCCTGTAGCCACCGCACCAGCTCGAGGCAAAGCCCGCCCACCCCAGCCTCGGCCAGGGAACGCACGTAGGCCATGCGGGCCTCAGGCGAGCTGCGGGAGAGTTCCAGCCCGGTGCACAGCACCAGCTCGCCTCCAGACAAAAGCCGGGCCACGTCCAGCACCTCGGCCACGTGAACCCAGGTGATGTGGCTGTCCAGCTTGGTCTGGCCCGACAAAATCTCTGCGCCCGCAAAGGCGGGAAGCTCCAGAATCTGGCGCAGGGTGGGCAGGCTCACGGCGCAATTCGGACGGGCGCGCCAATCTGTGACGCACCCCGCTGTTCCGAGGTCCAATCACTCACAACGCCCATCCGCTCCTATAATCCCTTCACGGGAACCGTGTCGCTTTAGTATCCAACGCATAGCCTTGTCGGCCAGTCGGTCCAAGGCCCGCACCGCCATTTCCAGGTGCTCTTCTCTGGTGTCCTCAATTTTGTTGTGGCTGATGCCGTGGAGGCTTTGTACAAACATCATCACGGTGGGAATCCCCGCCCGAGCCACCTCTGCGGCGTCGTGCAACGGCCCAGAGGGCAAACGGTGGGAAACCCCCGCCACCTCGCGGATGGCCTCGTCACAAAGCTCGATCAGCTCTGGGTGGAAGAGGATAGGCTCAATCCGCCAAATGGTCTGCCACTCGGGCGCCGGCAGGCCTCCCTCGCGGGCAAAGCGCTGGCTGGCCTTCTCGGCCTCAAACTTGAGCCGGGCCAGGGCCTGGGCATCCAGGTGGCGCTGGTCCAGGGTAATGGTGCACTCGGCCACCACGCTGGTCACAATACCAGGCTTGGTCAAGCAGCTCCCAATGGTACAGACCCCCCCGTTGCGGTCGGTGATGTGGTAGATCTCTGGGGCCATCTTGGCCGCAGCCAGAAAGGCGTCCTTGCGCCTGTGCATGGGAGTCGAGCCAGAGTGGGCAGCCTGACCACGGAAGGTAATGGCATGGCGCTCCACCCCAAAGGTGCCCAGCACCACCCCCAGCGGCAGGCCCAGGTCCAGCAGCACCGGGCCCTGCTCTATGTGGAGCTCGAGGTAGGCGGCAGCGTTCTCCCGCTCTTTTTGCGCCTCCAGCATCCGGCCAAGCTCCACCCCGCAGCGCCTGAGCGCGTCCTCCAGGCGAATCCCGTCCTTGTCGGTGCGGTCTTTTTCAGCTTCGGGCTCGAGCGTACCTGAGAAGGCCGAAGAACCCAGAAGGCTTCGGCCAAAGCGGGCTCCCTCCTCGTCGGCCCAGTCCACCAGACGTACGGTAACGGGAGGCCTGCCGTCGTACTCCTCGGCAATCCTGCGCAGAACCTCGAGGCCAGCCAGCACATTCAAACACCCATCCAACCAGCCCCCACCCGGCACCGAGTCCAAGTGGCCCCCAATCAAAAGGGCCCTCTCGCTCTCGCCTTTTAGGGTAACCCAGTTGTTGCCCGCAGCGTCGTAGTGCTGTTCTACCGGTAAGCCCCGCAGCTTCTCGTTGAACCACGCCCGCGCCTTGAGCCAGGTATCCGTCCAGGCCACCCGCCAGGCCCCATTCTCATCAGCAGTCAGGTCGCGTAGCTCCTTCAACTCGGCCAGCGTTCGCTCAGGATTGAGCACAGCCACCTCCCGGCCTGCCCGCTTGGCCTAAGTGGGGAGCAGGCCGTTTCCCACCAAGGCCAAGCCGGCAATCCTCATTTCTACCTCCAGTCCCTGGCCCGCTTACCCGTGGCCAGCTCCCAAGGGCCGTAGTCCACTGTGGCCGCAGGCGGGTCTCTGGTCAGAATGCCCTGCTCCCGCAGGAGCCGCACTGAGGCCTGGTAATCGGCGGGCACCAGGAAGCCAGCCCAACCCTTGGTGGTCGCCCCGGCGTTGTAGAGCTTGGCAACCTCAGCCATCTGCCAGGTCTGGTGCTCCTTGGCATCTGCACGGGTGCCCGAGCCCTTGCAGGTGTTTCCGCAGACCGGAAGCACGTACTTCTCCACCGTTTCAGCCTGGTTGGCCACCGCCCAGTTCCACCCCTGCAAGGTGGCCCTGATGAGGCGCGCCGCCACCTGCCGGCCGGTGAGGCCCGAGCCCTTGAAGTTGCGGTTGTTGAGCACCCGCTCGGTGGTAAAGAGCAGGTCTTCCAACAAGTTGATGCCCAGGTCAGCCAGCTTGAAGATATCCACCTTGCTCTCGTCGTAGCCCAGCCCAGCAATTTGGTTGACCTCGTTGTAGATCATCGCCGAAACCAGCTGCACCTTATCCGGGAAGACCAAAGCCGGGTCAAAGGGATAGGTCACCGCGGTAACGTCTGGGTTGGTGGCGCGGGGATCAAGCGAGCTGGTCAGGCCGCACTTGCGGAAGAGGGCCACCGCCGGGTACTCGTTGCCCGAAGGCCAGACCCCTACGCTTTTGCCCTTCATATCCCGGCAGATGTCCTTGATTCCCGTAGACTTGAGCGCCACCAAGGTAAAGCCCGAGCGCTGGAATATCTGGGCAATGTGCACCACCGGAATGCCCCGCTCCCTCGCGGTAAGGAGGTCGGCAATCCAGGTGGTGCCAAAGTCGGCTGCCCCAGACTGTACCATCTGGATAGGCGACTGGTCCCCAATCGGGAGGAGGGTAACATCCAGCCCCTGAGCCCGGTAAAAACCCCGCTCTTTGGCCACAAAAAACCCAGCAAACTGGGCTTGTGGGAACCATTTGAGCTGTAGGTTTACCTTGACGAGATTCTGCTGGGCACCCGCCAGCGACCCCAGCACAAACAACGCCAACACCGCAAAGACCGACCACTTTTTCATGGGATACCTCCTTCTGCTACACCTTCAGACACCGCTCAAACCCTGACTCCCCCAACACTCATCTAACCTGCGGGCATAGTCCCTCCTCGTTAGCCCCTGCGGAACGAAACGTGCCACCCAGTGAGCCTGCGCTCCACCCAGGTCACCAGGCCGTACCAGACGATTCCTGCTGCTGAAGCAACGATAATGGCCGCCCACACGATATCAAAGCCAAACCGACCCGCCTCGATCTGAATGCGAAACCCCAACCCCTGCCCATTGGCTCCAAAAAACTCGCCCACAATGGCTCCAATCATGGCTAGGGTAGTACCCAGCTTCAGAGCGTTGAAAATAAAGGGCAGCGCATTGGGAAGCCTTAGCCAGCGGTACTGCTGCATCTCGCTGGCGGCGTAAGAGCGCATCAGGTCAAGCGATATGGGGCTCACCTCGGTTAGGCCCCGAAAAGTGTTGACCACCACCGGAAAGTAGACTGTGATGGCACATATTGCCGCCTTGGAGGGCCAGTCAATCCCCACCATTTTGACCAGCACCGGCGCCAGGGCCACGATGGGAATACTGCTAAAAAGGGTGGCATAAGGTAGGAAGCCCCGCTCCAAAAACAGGTACCGGCTCACCAAAAAGGCGGTCAGCACACCCAGGCTGCACCCTATCAGGTAGCCCACCAGGGCTTCTTTGAGCACGGTTTGGTAGGCATCCTGCAAAAGCACATCCCGAACTGTGTAAAGGGTAGCCAGGACCCGAGTGGGGGTAGGGACGAGGCCCGGGGGTACTTGGTAAGCCCGGAGCAAGGCCTCCGCGGCAACCAGCAGGGCCAGCAGGGTGAGGGCAGCCGGGGTAAAGCCCAACAACGGATTCCGGGTATGGGCCAACCGACCGGCCACCTGAGCCAGCCCTACCGCAGAAAGCAACACCCCCAGACCGATGGAAAGGCGAAGGCCCAGGGGGGCCACCTCACTCTCTTCCCACCAGCGCACAATAAAGGCAATCTGCAGGGCAAAGCCCGTGGTCAGCAGGCCCCAACCCTTCACGCGCGTACCTCCTGCCTAGCCGGTGGAGCCTTTGACCTGGGGGCGACTTGGGCCTGCCGCCAGGGGGTGAGCAGGCGCTCGAGCCAGCCCACCGCCGCCACCAAGAGAATGCCCAGTGCGGCCGAGGCAAACATAATTACCCACATCGCCACCACGTCCGAGGCCCGGGAGTTCTCGGCCAGCATCTTGCCGATGCCCTGGAAGCTGATGGTGGAAATCTCAGCCACAATCGCCCCTATGAGGGCCGCGGTCATGGCTACCTTGAGGGCAGTGAAGAGGTAGGGCACCGAGGCGGGAAGGCGGAGCCGCAGGTAGGTCTGCCAAGGGCTAGCATTGTAGGTCCTGAAGAGGTCTAAAGCCAGCGGGTCGGGGCTCTGCAGCCCCTTGGCTACCCCGATGGTAATGGGGAAAAAAGCGATGTAAGCGGCGATGATGGCCTTGGGCAGCCAGCCCTGCACCCCGTACTGCCCCAGCACCACCACCAGCATGGGGGCGATGGCGATGATGGGCACGGTCTGGGAAGCCACAATCCAGGGCAAAAGCGCCCGCTCAAAGGCCCGCGAGGCCACCATCCCCACCGCGAAGAAAAGGCCTACGGCCGCGGCCAGCAACAGGCCCACCAGGGTCTCCAGGGCAGTTACCGCCGCGTTTAGAGGGATGGCGTTGGGGGAGTTTAGGGGGAACATCAGGCTTAGGAAGCCATCCCAAAGCTGCTGGGGAGAGGGTAGAACCGGGCTACGAAGCTGACTGGCGCACTCAAAGGCCGTCTTGCACGGCAAAGCCGCCCCCGTATCCAAAGCCCGCTGGGCCGCTGGGATATTAACCAAATACATAATAGGCCAGTACAGGGCCAGCACCACCAGCGCCACCACCAGCATAGGAACAAGATTCGGCGAGAAGCGCATCACTCAGCCACCTCGTAGCCGTGTCCCCTGCGTAGGGCCTCGCGCACCTCGGTGGCAAGGCGGAAAAACTCCGGCAGCTCGCGGGTTTCGAAGCTGCGGGGCTGGGGCAGATCAACTGGGATGATGGCCTCGATCTTGCCTGGGCGGGGGGTCATGACCACGATGCGGGTCGAGAGGAAGACCGCCTCGGGGATGGAGTGGGTCACGAAGATTACGGTCTTGCCCGTCTCCCGCCAGAGCCTGAGGAGCTCCAGGTTCAGGTTCTCGCGGGTGATTTCATCCAGGGCCCCAAAGGGCTCGTCCATGAAGAGGAGGTGGGGGTCGAAGGCCAGGGCCCGGGCAATGGAGACCCGCTGCTGCATCCCCCCCGAAAGCTGCCAGGGGTAGTGGCGGGCAAACCTTTCCAAACCCACCAGCTCGAGCATCCGCTCGGCCCTGGCCTTGCGCTCGGCAGGAGGGAAGCCCATAATCTCCAAGGGCAGCATCACGTTGGCCAGCACCGTGCGCCACTCCATTAGGGTGGGGGCCTGGAACACATAGCCGTAGGCCCGGGCCTTGCGAGCTTCCTCGGGGGTTTTGCCCCCGATGTAGATGGTGCCCGCGGTGGGCTTGATGAGATCAGCCAGAAGGCGGAGTAAGGTGGTCTTGCCGCAACCTGAAGGGCCAATAAGGCTTATGAACTCGCCCGGGGCCACCTCGAGGTTGGCCTCCTTGAGCGCCACGGTCCCGTTGGGAAAGACCATCGAGACGTTCCGAACTGAAACAATAGACGAGGAAGCCTGCCCCATCCCAGGAGAAGAAGCCGGATTGACCTGCGCCATGCCACCCACCATAACCTGTTCCCTTGCAACCTCGAGCCCCAGGTCCCACCAATGCCCAACTCACCCGAAGTACATCGGTTCCCGCTTTAGGAAGCGCCCCCAACCCCTCTCCCCTACAAACTGCCCGTCGCGCACCATCACCCGGCCTCGAACCGTAACCACGCTGGGCCGGCCATCGATCTCGAAGCCCTCAAAGGCGTTGTAGTCGTTGTTCACGTGCTGGGTCTTGACCGAGATAACCCCCCGGTAGCTGGGGTCATAGACCACCAGGTCAGCATCCGCGCCCACCGCGATGGTGCCCTTCCTTGGGAAAAGCCCGAAGATTTTGGCCGGCTTGGTGCTGGCCGCGTCCACAAAGCGGTGGATGTCCAGGTTTCCCCGGCTCACCCCATAGGTGTAGAGCAGGTTCACCCGGTCCTCGATGGCCGGGATACCGTTGGGAATCGCGGTAAAAGCATCCTTGCCCAGCAACTTCTGCTCGGTGTCGAAGGGGCAGTGGTCGGTGCCCACGGTGTCGATAAAGCCCTGGGCCAGCGCATCCCAAAGAACCCTCTGGTTGCGCTTATCGCGCAAGGGAGGTGACATGATGTACTTCATGGCCTCCACCCCGCCCTGCTCGGCGTAGGTTTTGTCCAGGAGGAAGTGCGGTATGACCGACTCGACATAGATCGGCACGCCCCTGGCCTTAGCTGCCATGGCCGCATCCAGCGCGGGCTTGCAGGAGAGATGGACCACGTAGCCGGTGGCCCCGGTGTTCTCCAGGAAGGTGGCGAAGCGGCTCGTCCCCTCGGCCTCCACCGACTCCGGGCGGCTGGGCTCATGCCACTCGGGGCCGGTCTTGCCCTCGGATAAAAGCTTTTGCTGCAGACGGCCCACCAGTTCAGCGTTCTCGCAGTGGGCGGTCACGATCACCCCGAGCTCCTTGGCAAGCCGCAGGGTGTCGTACATCTCACCGTCGTCCACCCCAAAGAAGTTTTTGTAGGAGAGGAAAATCTTGAAGGAATTAATGCCATCGGCCACAATCTCCCGCAGCTCCCCTTCGGTTTTGGGGTCAAACTTGGAGACGGCCATGTGGAAGGTGTAGTCGCAGTAGCTATTTCCCTCGGCCTTGCTCTTCCACAGGTGGTAGCCCTCCAGCGCATCGTCGTTGCGGCTGGGGCAGCACATCTCGATGTAGGTGGTGGTGCCCCCCATCAGGGCCGCCTTGGAGCCGGTCTCGTGGGTATCCTTGGCAAAAGTAGCCATGAAGGGGAGGTAGATGTGCACGTGGGGGTCTATAAAGCCTGGGAAGACGTACTTGCCCGTGGCGTCAATCACCTCTGTTCCTGGGGGAGCCTCGAGGCCTGAGCCAATCCGGGTGATGGTCTCCCCCTCCGCGTAGATGTCGGCCTTGTAGCGGCTGTCGGCGGTGATGATTTCGCCGTTCTTGATCAGCAGTCCCATCGCACCCTCCTAGCTGCGCAGCGGGTTATAAATATGCACAACTGAACCCCGCGCCAAGGCAGGACCTCCTCGAGCCCCCTAGTGAATTTCAATCCCCACCTCCTTGCGGTAGCGTTCCATCGCCGCCCAGTCCTCTGTCACCTCGGGCCGGGTCTGCATCAGCTCGCGCCAGGTAACGCTGGCCCGTCCCGAGGGCACCTCTACCATCTCGATACAGCCCTCCACCGGGCAGACATTGTGGCAGAGCCGGCAGCCCACACAGTCTTCCTCCCGCACCACCGGTTGGGGGCGGGTGCTCACAGCCTCGTGCTTGCCGTTGGCGTGCGCGTCGTAGCGGTAGGGCGGCACCACCTGGCCCTGGGCGTCCACCAGGTCAATGCACTGGTGGGCGCTATCGTTGCAGGCCACGTAGCAAAGGTTGCACTTGATGCACTTGTCCGGGTTGATGCGGGCCACCGCGCGGAAGGAGAGGTCAAAGTCGTTGAAGTCGGAGATGCGGTGGAGGCTCTTGCCCACCACCTCAGCGATGGTCTTGAAGCCTTTAGCGTCCATCCAAGCGTTCAGGCCGTCCACCAGGTCCTCAATGATGCGGAAGCCGTAATGCATCACCGCGGTGCAGACCTGCAAGCTGGTGGCCCCCAGAAGCAAGAACTCGGCGGCGTCGCGCCAGGTAGTGATGCCGCCCATGCCGGAGATGGGCACCCCGTAGCGCTTCACCTCCTCGTCCACCCCCAGGGAGGAGAGCAGGTTGAGGGCAATGGGTTTAACCGCTGGGCCCGCATACCCCCCATGGCCCCCCTTGCCCCCGATGTTGGGGATGAGTTCAAAGGTGTCTAGGTCGACCCCGATGATGGAGTTGATGGTGTTGATGAGGGAAAGGCCATTGGCCCCCGCGGCTAGGGCGGCCCGGGCTGGGGGCACCACCGAGGCCACGTTGGGGGTGAGCTTGACGATGACCGGAATTTTGGCCACCTCGGTGACCCAGGAGGTAATCATCTGGCAGTAGGAGGGCACCTGGCCCACCGCACTGCCCATCCCCCGCTCGCTCATGCCGTGGGGGCAGCCGTAGTTGAGCTCGATGCCGTCGGCCCCGGTGTCCTCAATGCGCATGACGATATCCCGCCAGGCTTCGGGCTTGGACTCCACCATGGCCGACACGATGAGCGCCCGGTCAGGCCAGTGCCGCTTGACGTCGCGAATCTCCTTTAGGTTAACCTCCAAAGGCCGGTCTGAAATCAGCTCCACGTTGTTGATGGCCAGCATCCTCTGGCTCCCGTAGTGCCAGGCCCCATAGCGGTTGGAGACGTTCAGCACCGGGGCCCCGATGGTCTTCCAGACCGCCCCGCCCCAGCCCGCCTCAAAGGCCCGGTGCACCTGGGCGGCAGAGTTGGTGGGGGGAGCCGAGGCCAGCCAAAAGGGGTTAGGGGACTTTATTCCAGCGAAGTTAATGGACAGATCAGCCATCCTCCCTCTCCTTTCTAGTCGTCCGCTGCCGCACCCAGACTTTGCGCAAACCGTCTGTGAATCGCAAAAGCCGCCAGCTTCCCATCCTGCACAGCCATCACTGTAGAAGCCGAGCCCCTAGCCCGTATGCAATCCCCCCCGGCATAAACCCCCGGCAGGCTGGTCTCGTAGTCTTGGTTCACCTTGATAAAGCCCTTTTCGGTCTCGAGGCCCAGCATCTGGGCCACCCAGGGTTTTTCCTGCCCGATGGCCTTGACCACCTGGTCGCAGGGAATCACAAACTCTGAACCCGGCACCGGTTCTGGGGCGGGCCGGCCCGAGGCATCCGGCGCACCCAGGGACATCCGCACACACTTCAGGCCCACCACCTGCCCGTTTTCGGAGAGTACCTCCACCGGCTGGGCCAGGAAGCGGAACTCCACCCCTTCGTTCTTCACAAAGCGGTACTCAAAATCGTAGGCCGTCATCTCCCGCTCGGTGCGGCGGTAAACCACCGTGACCCGCTCGGCCCCCAGGCGCTTGGCAATGGTCGCACAGTCCATGGCCGTGTTGCCCGCACCAACCACCACCACCTCCCGCCCCACCTTCAGGCTGTGGGGGTTCATCTTGGAAGCTTCGATGAACTCCAGACCATCCAGAACATGCTCCTCGCCAGGTATCTCCAAGGCGGGCACCGTCCCCAGGCCCACACTCAGGAAAACCGCATCGAAGCCCGCCCGCACTTCCTCCCAGGACAGGTTGCGGCCCAGTTCCATCTGGGTCCTGATCTCCACCCCCAGCCGCCTCACCATCTCCACCTCGGCTAAGGCCACCTCCACTGGCTCCCGCAGCGCGATGATGCCGTAGGTGGAAAGCCCACCCGGAAGTTCCCGCTTTTCAAACACGGTTACGCTGTGCCCCAGCTTGGCCAGCTCCCCAGCGCAGGTCAGGCCTGCGGGCCCGGCCCCTATTACTGCCACCCGCTTGCCTGTGGGTGGGCCTGGGCTGAAAACATCCATGCCCCGCCCGTAGACATAATCGGTGGCGTAGCGCTGCAGGCGACCAATCATGATGGGCTTCCCCTCGGCGTTCAAGACGCAAGCACCCTCGCAAAGCTCCTCTACCGGACAGACCCGCGCACAGGTAGCCCCCATCAGGTTGGCCTCCAAAATCGTCCGGGCCGAACCCACTAGATTGCCGCTGGCGATTTTTTTGATGAACTTGGGGATATCAATATGGGTAGGGCAGGCATGGGTACAAGGCGCATCGTAACAGTAAAGGCACCGGTGGGCCTCAACAAGGGCTTCGTGGTCGGTGAGGGGCGGGTGGTACTCCTTCAGCACTTCCTCGGGCTTTATAACCTGCTGCACACTGCCTCCTTATCGAAAACCGCACCTATTTGCATCTGCAAAAAGCGAAAAAACCTTCTTGGTGGACCTCCCTAAGAAGGTTCGCGCCCTCACCGGAGCGGACTTAACCTTGAGCGATTGGGGTTTTACTTACTGGGAATATAAAATTCCGCCCACGCCGTGTCAAGACGTTCGAGCCTCCGCCTCCATGTAGAATATATACAACCCAGCGATAAAATATTCAAGAGCCCCCTCAGAGAGGGGGGCCACCTGGCAAAGGCTAGGCTAGCCGACGCATTCCAAAGGCCTCCTCCAGCGGCATCGGAGGACCGATGTGGTACCCCTGGGCGTAGTGGCACCCGTGGCGGGTCAACCAGTCAAGCTGCCCTTCGCTCTCCACTCCCTCAGCCAGGGTCTTCAAGCCAAAAGCCTGGGCTAGGTGAAGCACAGCCCTCAAAATCTCCTCCGAAGCCGGATCGCGGCCAATCCCCTCCACGAAGCTCCGGTCAATCTTGATGAGGTCCACCGGTACCTGCTTCAGGTGGGCCAGCGAGGAATACCCCATCCCAAAGTCGTCCAGGGCCACCTGGATGCCCAAACCGCGCAAAGCCACCAAGCCCCCCAGCCACTTCTGGCGCTCAGGCAGTAAAGCTGACTCGGTTATCTCGAGCCACAAGAACCCCGGCTGCAGGTTCTCCTCCACCATCGCACGCACCACCTCCCGCACCCAGTGGGGATGGGCAAGGGTAAAGGCCGAGAAATTGATAGCCAGCTCCCCTCCCAGCTGCTTTTGGTGCCGAACTGCCTGCTTTAGCACCGCCAGATCCAGCTCTCCCACCAACCCCGCTTCTTCGGCTAGGGGAACAAACTCCGCAGGGTGCAAAAGACCCCGGGTGGGGTGCTCCCAGCGCACCAAGGCCTCCCACTTGCTCACCGTGCGGCTCTGGATGTCCAGGATGGGCTGGTACTGGATTAGAAACCGACCCCCCTGGATGGCCTTCCGCAACTCCTGAATGGTCTCCAAGCGCTCCAAAGAGTTCATATCCTGGCTCGGGTCATAAACAGCGATGCCCATCCGGGCTTGCTTGGCCTGGTACATGGCCACATCGGCGGCGCGGGCTAGGGCGTCGAGGGTCTGGCCATGCTCGGGGTAGAGAGCCAACCCTATGCTGGTCTGGGCGTAGATGAGCTGGTCTCCTAGAGCAAAGGGGTGCTCAAAAACCTTCCTGATGCGCCGGGCCGCCGCCAGGGCAGAGTCCCGGTCCGCCGAGGGAAGCAGAACCGCAAACTCATCCCCCCCCATCCGCACCAGCAGGTCGTCCTGCCGCAAGACCTCGCGAATTCGCTGGGCAAGCTGACGCAACAGCTCATCCCCCGCCGAGTGCCCCAAGGTATCGTTCACGACCTTAAAGTTGTCCAAGTCAAGGTAGATGAGGGCCGGGGTTTCGCGCTTTCTCCGGTCGGTAACGAAAATTTTCTCAGCCTCAACCCAGAGCTTGCGCCGATTGGGCAGGCCGGTAAGGGGGTCATGGTAGGCCAGGTACTCAATGCGGGCCTGCTGCCGCTTCCGCTCAGCTATGTCGCGAATTGAGATCATAACCCGTTTTTGGCCGTCAAACTGCACCAAGGCCCCCAAGGCCTCCACCTCGAGCTCCCGACCATCCCCAGCAATCAGGCGAATCTCCTCAAGTTGATCGCCCTGCCCTGCAAGGATGCGCTGGATGCGCTCCGCCACCCTGGGCAGGTAGTCGGGGTGAACAAAGTGGGCCACAGGCTTACCCACCACCTCTTCCAAGCGCGCGTAGCCCAAGCTCCGAAGGCCGGCAGGGTTCAGGTACAACAGGGTAGAGCCGTCCAGCAGGGCCACCGCATCGGGCAACGTTTCCAGCAAGGTGCGGTACAGCGCTTCCTGCTCCCGCAGAGCCTCGTAGGCCTGGGCTCGGTCCAGCGCCAGGCTAAGCTGCCCGGCCACCCCCTCCAAGAAGCGCACATCGCGGGGGTGCACCTCCCTCAGGGCAACCGCCACCAGCACGCCCTCAACCCGGCCGCGGGCCACCAGAGGCAACGCCACCCAACCGCGCTCTACCAGGGACAACCCGCGGCTGCGCTCAGGAGAGCGGGTTACCACTACTTCGGCTCTGTGGGCCGCACGCAGGACAATTTCGTGGTTGGCACCAAGATAGGTGGGTAGAGCCTGCCTGCCTTGGGCATAGACCAGTCGGAGCCCCGCGTCTTCGGGCTGGTAAACCCCTATGCTGGCGAAGCGGGGGTACTCGTGCAGCGTGTCCACCACCGCACGAACCAGGGACAGCGGCTCGAGGTCTTGAGCCAGCCCATCGTGCATGCGGGAGAAAAGGGTCAGCTCAGTGTTCCGGTCAGGGCGTGGCTCGGGGTCGGCGTCCTCTAAGCGCCGATCATGGTAATGCCGGGCCAGACCGGCAACCAAGCTGGTCAACAAACCGGCCCCCGCCAAAAAGTAGACCGCCCTGTAGAGCCCCGCGTCCCACACCGCCTGGCCCAGGCTGGGCAAAACCAGCTGCAGGGGAACGCTCATCAAGCCCAGCAGCGCCGCCCCGCCCAAGCCCAGGCTCCAGCCCAGGATAGCGAGGCCAGGCAGGGTCAGCAAGTGAGCGCTCCAGGAGGGGTAGAAGCCAGAGAGGAGTAGGCCGTACCCCCCCAGCAGCAAAAGGCCGCCCACGATTTCGAGCCGCCGCTCCGCCAGCCAGCTTGTCATCGCCACACGCAAGACTACCTCCTCACCTGCGCTGCCCCCCACAAGAGTTTAACTGAGCCAACGCCCAACCTCAGCGTTATTCACATGCTTCGGACAGGTAACGAATCGCCGCCAGAACAGGTTACGGCGCAAAACCCTGTTCGCCGGTCCAGCCCCCCGCCAGCCCCACGCAAAGTAACGCCTGCACCCCGCTCTTCCCCATGTGTTAGACTCTGGAAAAACGCCCTCCTTTCGGGAAGGAAACCTCCTGTGGCCAAGCGCAAACCCACCATTCACGAAGTTGCTCACCTAGCCCAAGTAGGCATCGGAACGGTGAGCCGTGTGCTCAACAACCACCCTTCTGTGCGTCCGGAAACCCGCAATCGGGTGCTCTCGGTGATGGCTGACCTGGGCTACAGCCCCAACCCCCACGCCCGACGGGTGGCCGGCGGACGCAGCTACACGGTCTCGGTGATACTACCGGTCATCTCCACAGAGTTCTACAGCCGGCTGCTGGAGGGCATAGAGCAGGTTTTGAGCGAGGAGCGCTACGAGGTTGCCCTCTTCCCCATCTTCTCCCCAACCCGTCTGCGCCGCTATCTTGAAAACCGTTCCTTGGCCTATCAAACCGACGGGCTCCTGGTGGCTTCCCAGGGGCTGGCCTACCTTTTACCCAACCAGAAATTTCCCACCGAACGCCCCGTGGTGCTCGTGGACGCCTACAGCCCCTACTACGATTCAGCCTACACCGACAACTACCTGGGCGGACGTATGGCCGCAGCCCATTTGGCCCAGTTTCCAGGCCAGTTCTTTGCCATCCAGATGCAAGAGGAGCTGGACGAGATCATGCGCAACACCGTGGGCCGGGACCGGGTAGATGGTTTTCGCGAGGGCCTGAGGGAGGTCGGGTACCCCCTTCCCGAGGCCCACATCTTCACATCGCGCTTCTCTGCGGAGGGCGGCCGGCTGGCCTTGCAGTACTTCATGCGCCTGGCCCCTCCTCCCTACAACATCTTCGCCGGCGCTGACCTGCTGGCCCTAGGGGTCCTGGAGGAGGCTGAGCGGCAAGGCCTAAAACCCGGTCAGGAGGTTCGCCTGCTGGGTTTTGACGGCCATCCCTGGACGGAAGTGCGGGGCCTCTCCACCCTGGCCCAACCCATCGAGGCTATGGGAGCGGCCGCCGCCCGGCTGTTGATGGAGCGCATCCGAGGCTACAGGGGCGCACCCAGGGTGCAGCGCTTTGAGCCAACCCTGGTGGTGCGGGCCTCCACCCGGCCGCAGTCCGAGCAACCAAAGCCCTCCTTGTAGGGGGGCGTCCCGGTCCTTCCCCATTCGGGGGGAGCACGGCGAGCAAAGCGCTGACCAGAAGCCCCTGGAGCGCTCAGAGCACCTCGAGCCGGGCGTAGCGCAGCGCCAGCCGGCGCACTCTATCCCCAAAGGCCACGGTGGCCACCCCATCCTCCAGGCTGACCACCAGCCCGGTGCCAAACTGGGCGTGCCTGACCTTCTGGCCGGGTTTGAGCGCGGTTGCGCCGGAGGGAGCGGGCTTCAGCAAAAAGCGCTCGAGGTCGGCAAACTCGCCCACCGGCCCCTGGCCCGGCTCCACATCGAAAGCCTCCCAGAGGCTTTTCGCTTCGTGAGAAAGCCCCAGCGCCTCCAGCCAGCCGGCCTGCTCGGCCCGGGCAAAAAGCCGCAGCACCTTGGCGGCCACCGCCGGGGCCTGGGGGGCGTTCCACCAGTGGTACAAGTAGCGTTCCAGGCCCAGCCCGTGCGCTCCCCGGGCCAGGGCCAGGGTCTGGGCGGTGGAAAGCTCTTCGGGCGGGAGGGCTAAAGCCTCGCCCACCCGCTCCACTGCCTCCAGCACCTGCAGGTACCTGGCCTCGGTCAAGAAAGGGGAAAGCGGCAGGCTGGACAGGGCATACAGGTAGGTGTAGGCCGAGCTTCGGGTCAGGGCCACGTAGAAGAGGCGGCGCTCTTCCTCGAGGTTCGCCGAGCCGCTATAAGGCAGGGTGCCCTCGTTGCAGTCGGGGATGAAGACCAGGGGCCACTCCAGGCCCTTGGCCCGGAAGATGGTCATCAGGCTGACCCGCTCGCGGGCGTCCTCAGCCAGATGCTCCTGGGCCAGAAGCTCGATGTGCCCAAGCAGGTCGGCCACGCTGCCCTTGTCGCGGGCATACTCCAAAAAAGCCCGCACCCCTTCGGCCCTGCCCACCCCCACCACGTAGAAGCTCGAGGAGCGCAGCAGATGGCGGCGGTAGTCGAGGCGGGCCTCGAGCGCCTCCAGCACCGCGTGGGCCGAGGCCCGCCCCAGCGCCCCGCCCAGCCACTCAAACAGATCGGCCAGCTCAATCAGACGCTGGGCCACGCGCGCCTCTGCCCCGGCGGCTTCTGCTCTGAGCGCATCCAGAAGCGAGGCCCCCTGCTCCACCCGCCGCCAGATGGCATCGGCCATGGCTCGGGTCAGGTAACGCTTGGGGTGGTTGTAGATTTGCAACCAGAAGCGCTTTTTGTCCCCGCCTGGGCTGGCCAGCTGCAAGTAAGCCAGAAGCACCTGGATTTCCGGGCGCTGGTAGAAGGGGATGCTGCCCACCACCCGGTAGGGAATTTGCCGCTCAATGAGGGCCTGCTCGATGTAGGGTGTCTGGGCATAAAGCCGCACCAGCACCACCATTTCGGCGGGGCTGTGGCCCTGGGCTAAGAGCCCGGCGATGTCGCTCACCAGGCTTTGCGCCTGGGCGGGCATGTGCGGCTCCAGGCGCACATACACCCGGCCCGCAAAACCTTTGGTCAGGCTCAGGCGCTTGGGCTCGCGCTGCCGGTTCTGCGCGATGACCTGCCCGGCCAGGGCCACCTGCGGGGCCGGACAGCGGAAGGTGTCGCGGATCAGGTATTTTTGCGCCTGGTAGCGCTTTGCAAAGTCCAGGATGAAACGCGGGCTGGCCCCCCGCCACTCGTAGATGGTCTGGTCGTCGTCGCCCACCGCCATGTAGTTGCGGTGCGGGGCAGTCACCAGGTCAAGCAGCTCCGACTGGGCCAGGTTCACATCCTGGAACTCGTCCACCAGCACCGCCTGGAAAGCCCCCTGCACGGTTTGCAGAATGTCCGGGTAGCGCACCAGCACCTCCCAGCCCTGCAGGAGCATGTCGTCGAAGGTGAGGAGGCCTTCCTCGAGCCGCACCTGCTCAAAGAGGCGGTACAAATCCAGGTACCACTCGAGCCCCTCGGGCGCTTCGGCCTGCGCGGCCACCCTGAGGGCTGAGGGGGGCAGCTGGGCCGCCTTCAGGTCGGCGTAGCGAAGGTTGCCCTTGCAGGCCCCCATGTAGCTCAGGAAGTCTTCGGGCTCGAGGTTTTCCAGCTCGGGCGCCCAGGCCAGCTTCAGCTCGCGGGCCCGCCGCAGGGTGCGCTGCAAAAGGGCCTGCTCAGCACCCTCTTCCCTGACCCGGGCCAGCTTCAAAAGCCCCTCCGCGGCGGCTTTTCGCACGATGCGGTAGCCCAGCGCGTGCAGGGTGGAGACCTGCACCCCCTGGGTATGGGGCCAGCGGGCCAGGGCACGCTTCAGGTCGTCCACCGCCATGCGGCTGAAGGAGGTGACCAGGATTCGGCGCGGCTCAAAGACCCGCTCGCGCACCAGGCGCTCTATGCGGTGCACCAGCGCGGTGGTCTTGCCTGCTCCGGCCACCGCAAACACCAACGCAGGCCCTTCATCGTGGGCCACAACGGCTTGTTGCTCGTCGGTAAGCTGAAGCCTAGCCATCTTCAAGTCTGCCAGTTGTTTCCAGCTCGCGCCAGAACTTATCAAACGAGGCCAAGCCTCCCGAGCACCCTATGCTTGCATTTTTCGGCCAGCTTTCCCACCCTAGCCCGACCGTTTCCAAGTATTTACCAAGACAACGCTTCACCTCATTCTCAAGCACAACTTCCACAAGAGGGCATCCTGAAATGCCAAGGGCCGCTCGAGCTGACGTTGCCAGAGCAGTTCCCCAGCCGTAAACAGCTTTTCTTGGATGAGCCGCTTCTGTTCTTCTGGGATGGGCTCAACCCCACTTACGCCACGCTGCTCGCCAGCTACAAAGGGCAACGAATGCCTCCGTAGTTAGTAAAGTCGGCTATCACTAGCCTCAACCAGTGCATCCGCCAGCACAAAGGGACATGGCTTTATGCTATCCGCAACCTAGGCAAACCGGTACAGCTTCCCCGCCAGTGTGGCCACATACAAGGCCCCCCGGTAGGGCAGGGGTGGGGCCTGGATAGGGCCCAAGCCGCTGGCCTCGAACAAGAGCCGCCCACTCCTGGCCTCCACGCCCAGCACCCGCCCCTCCTCGGTGCCCAGGTAGAGCACCCCGTGGGCAATCGAGAGGGCCGCCGTGACCTTGCCCACCTCCAGGCTCCACACCTCATCGCCGCTTTCCTGGCGAAGGGCGTAGAGCCTGCCGGCCCAGCTCGCCACATAAACCTGCTGCTCGTCGGCGGCGGGCGCACCCCAGAGCTCACCCTCTAGGTCGTAGGTCCAGCGCACCTCGCGCGTGAGCGGGTCAAAAGCATGCAGCTCCCCTGCCCAGGTGGGAATGAAAAGCAGCCCTCCACGAGCCGGTATTGCAGTGTGCACGGGCCCTGTTTCCACCTTGTAGCGAAGGTGGCCGCTTATGGGGTCTAGGGCAAAAAGCCAGCCGTTCTCGGCAGCCACGAACAGAAGCCCGCGGTACAGGGTGGGCGTGGCCGAAAGCTCGCTGCCCGCATGAAAACCCCAGCGTAGGGTTCCCCCGGCATCTAGAGCATAGAGAAAACCATCCCGACCTGGCAGGTAAACCAGCTCAGCCACCAGAGGAGAGGCCGTGATCTCGGCCCGGGTGGGAAAACTGAGCATGGGCCTCCCAGAAAGGCTCAAAGCGGTCAGACGGCCGTCCCAAGCCGCCACGTAGACCCTCGAGGGGGTTACCACCGGCGCTGCCGAAACCTCGTCGCCCAAGCGTTGGCGGTGGACCGAGCCATCGGTCAGGTCAAATCGGGCCAGACCCTGCCCAGCCCCCACCCACAGGCTGCCCTCATGGGCCACCAGCTCGCCCGGCCAGGCCACCTGGCCCAGGAGGTCAAAGCTGCCTGCCAGCTCGAGCCGCTCCGGCCTGGCAGGGCCGCTGGGATAGTGGCCGCTGCGGCTGGCTCCGGCCCTTGGGGTGGCGGAAAGATGCTCCCGGTAGGCCCGCAGGGCCTCCTCAAAGGCGGCGTGGGCCGCCCTGGCCCCAGCCGGCCGCTCAGAGGGGTTCTTCTGCAACAGCGCCACGACCAGCTCGGCCACCTCCTGGGGGACTGCTGGGTTGAGGCTCTGGGGCGGCCGGGGAGGCTCGTAGACGTGCTGATACAGCACCGACTGGTCGTTTTCCCCTTCAAAAGGGGGCCTACCGGTAAGGGTACGGTAGAGCACCGCCCCAAAGCTGTAGAGGTCAGCTTGCGGGGTGAGGGGCAGCCCTTTGGCCTGCTCGGGGGCCATATACTCCGGGGTGCCCACAGTAATGCCGGTACGGGTGAGGTGACGGCTTTCCTGGATGAGGTAGGCCAGGCCGAAGTCCATCACCTTAGGCTGGCCCTCCGGGGTGACCAGGATGTTTCTCGGGGTAAGGTCGCGGTGGATGACCCCTCGAGCGTGCAGGTGGTCCAGCGCTTCTAGTACCCGCGCAGAGGCGGCCAGGAGGCGCAGGCCCTCCATGCCGTCCTCAAAGGGCCCCAGCCGGTCGTAGCTGCCCCCCTCCACCAGCTCCATCACGAAGTAGGTCCGGCCCTCCTCCTCCCCCAGGTCGTAGACCTGCACCACCCCCGGGTGGGAAAGCTGGGAAAGCGCCTTGACCTCCCGGAAGAAGCGCTTCCGTTCGCTGGGATGGATGTGGGCGTGGAGCACCTTGACCGCCACCCGCCGGTCCATGCGCAGGTCGGAAGCCAGCCAGACCTCGGCCATGCCCCCCTCTCCTAGGGGAGCCAGAAGCCGATAACGCCCAGCCAGCACAGCTTGCGGGACACCCATGGGCCAGACCATTATGAAACACGCAGGCTACGCCAGGCGCTCTCCCACGGAAATCCGCGCCCCTCGAGCCCACTCGGCAGCCGACATGGGCCTCTTCCCCTCCGGCTGCACCTCCAGCAGGGTCACACACCCCTGCCCTGCCGCCACCGTCACCCCAGGGGCCACCCGGATCACCGTGGCGGGTGGGGCCGCACAGGGTAGCTCCTCCTTGCGGAGCGCGAGCACCCTCACCCGCCGGCCTCGGAACTCAAGCCAGCTCCCTGGCCAGGGCTGCACCCCCCGGTGGCGGTTGTAGATTTCTTGGGCGGTGCGCTCCCAAACGATCTTTCCATCGTCTTTTTGCAGCATGGGGGCATGGGTACCCTCGGGAGGCTGGGGGATGGGCTGGAGGTGCTCGAGGTCGGCCAGAACCGCAAGCAACAGCTCAATGCCCTTGTCGCGCAGGCGCTCGGAAAGCTCCGGAGCCGTCTCGTCGGGACCCACCGGGGTGCGCCAGCGCGCCACCACCGGGCCGGTGTCCATGCCCACATCGGTCTGCATGATGCAGACAGCGGTCTCGGTCTCGCCGTTAATCAGCGTCCACTGCACCGGTGCTGGGCCCCGGTACTTGGGCAGGTCGGAGGGGTGAAGGTTCAAAAAGCCGTACCTGGGCACTTCCAGCAACTCGGCGGGAAGGATTTTGCCGTAGGCCGCGGTCACGGCCACCTCGAGGGCCAGCTCCTTGAAAAGCGAGAGGAACTGGGGGTTTTTGCGCAAACGGGGGGGCTTTTCCACCCGCAAACCCCTTTCCTCAGCCCAGACCGCCACCGGGCACGGAGTGAGCTTTAGGCCCCGCCCAGCCGGTTTATCGGGCTGGGTCACCACCAGCACCACCTGGTGGTGGCGGCAGAGGGCTTCCAGCACCGGCACGGCCCAGGCTGGGGAGCCAAAAAAAGCGAGTCTACGCCCTAGGGAATGGGAGGCCATAAGCTGTGGGTGGTTCTGCTGGGGCACCCGGCCCTCAAGGCCAGCGATGCCCATCCGCCCCCAGACGCACCGCCTCCTCGCGCAGGAAGGCTCTGGCCTGACGCTGGAACTCGGCCAGCTCCTTGCGGTGTTCGTCGAGGAACTTCTGCTTGTCGGCTGGGAGCATCCGCTGGAAGAAGAAGATGCCGTCAAGGTGGTCTATCTCGTGCTGCAGCACCACCGCCAGGTAGCCCTCGGCCTCGAGCGCCTTTTTCTCACCCCTTTCATTCTGGTACTCCACCCGCACCCTGAGGTCGCGCTGGGCCCCTTCGGCGTAAAGACCTGGCAGGGACAAGCAGCCCTCGAGGACGGACTGCCGCCCCTCGCGGTAGGTGATGACCGGGTTAGCCATCACGTAAACCTCCTTGACCCGGGTCCTGAGGGGGGCTTCGGAGCCTTCCTCCCCTTCATCCTCCAGGTACTCGGCAGCCACAATTAGCCGCTGGCTGATCCCAACCTGCGGGGCGGCCAAACCCACCCCCCGGGCCTCAAACATGGTCTCGAGCATGTCCTGGGCCAGCTCGGGAGTACCGCTGAAATCCCGCACCGGCAGGGCTCTTCTCTTCAAAACCGGGTCGCCGTACAGGCGTATGGGGAGAATCCGGCCCATCTGAAATATTGTCTATGGTCTGGGGGCAGTTGTCTACGTGTTCACAACGACCCCCGCCAGGGCCAGCGCCTAGGGCCCCAGGGGAATCCGGTGGCTGTAGCCCACGCTGTTGCCCCGACGAACGCCCAGCCATAGGGCCCCTAGCGTACCGGGCAGGGCGAGCTCGAGGTGCACCGGCCCGGAGACGTTCTGCCAGGGGCGCGGCTGGGCCCCCACGGCCAGGGTGTAGTCCCCAGCGGGCAGGCTGAGCGAGACCTGCTTGCCCGGCACCAGGCTCCGCTCGAGGGTGGCCTCCAGGCGCAGCCCGCGCTCGCCGCTATGGGTGGCCCACCAGGTCTGCCCATCGAACAGCGCATAGCTTACCTCGGCCCGGGGGGGCAGCTCGAGGCGGGTGTGGATGGGCGGGTTCAGCTGGGCGTAGAGGTGGTCGCCCACGAACACCCCCACCGTTCCGGGAGCCGTACCGGAAAGCACCAGCACCGTGCGCTCAGCCTGGGTGGGGCGAAGCCGCACCTGGGGGTCAAAGGGCCGCCCGACAAATTTCTGCACCACCATCACCCTGCGCCCCTCACGCACCAGCGCCACCCCCAGGTGGGTGAACTCGGGCTTGAGCAGGTTGGCCCGATGTCCGGGGCTGTTCATCCAGCCCTCAAGCGCGCGCTGGGGAATCTCCGCGTCGGGGTAGCCCTCGAAGCCGGCCAGGTTTTCCCCTACCATGATCTCGAGCACCCCCGCAGCCCGCATCCGCTCGGCAACCCCCAGGCCGTCGGGGTTCTGATGGGCAAAAAAGTTGCGTCGGAGCATGTCCCGAGCGTGGCCCAACGCCGCCTCGTAGGCCCGCGCATCCCACTGCAAGGGCCGCAACCCGCGCTCGGTGCGCACCTGGTTGGTGCGCCGAAGCACCTCGAGCTCCAGCGCGCTCTGGGCCCAGACCCCACCCCAGAGCAAACCCAAGAGCAAAAACCACGCCTTCACCCCTTGCATGATAGAGCCAGGACTTCGGGGCGGGCGTTCGTCCGCCTGGGGTCTGGAGCGGGAGGCCCCGACCCAGCCCCTCTGGTCGGGGGGCAGAGCCCCAGGCCGCATCGGGCGACTGCACCCGCTCACCTCCTTCGTCCGCGCGGTTGCCAAGGCCATGGGGCCTTCCGAGGAAGAGCCCCTTCCGCAGCAGCTCTGCGGCCTTCAGCCCGCCGAAGGCAGGGAAAGCGAGCCGCGCTCCTGTCCTCGCAGGCCCCGACGAACCCAGGGTCGGTGTGTTTGACATGAGGGCAACCTCAATGGCCTCGAGGGCTGCGGGCGTGGCAGGATAGGGCCTATGAAACCCTGGACGCTGGCCTGGCTACTGCTGGGCTTGGCGGCCTGCAACCCCTCTACCACCCCCGACAGCCCAAGCCCACCTCCAGGAAGCCTCCCCACCTGCAGCGCGGTCGCGTTCAGCGCCGACGGGCCGGGCCTAAACAGCACCACCTTCACCCAGGCCCTCAACCAGATACGGGCCACCCCCTGCCGGTGCGCGAGGGAGGCGTTTGCCAACCCATCGGCGGCGGTGGTCTGGAACAATCGGCTCGAGGCCGCCGCACAGGCCCACAGCCAGGACATGCAGCAGAACAACTTCTTTAGCCACACCGGCTCCGACGGCTCCAACCCCGGTCAGCGCATCACCCGCACCGGCTACAATGCGGCCAGCTGGGGGGAGAACATCGCCGCCGGATACACCGACATGAACGCGGTGCTCCGGGGCTGGCTCGAGAGCCAGCGCGGCCACTGCGAGGCCATCAAAGACCCCCGCTTCAGCGAAATTGGGGCCGCCCTGGTGTGGGGCAGCCCCTCCAACACCTACCGCACCTACTGGACCCTGGTGCTGGCCCGGCCCAGGGGCTAAGCCGGTGCCAGGGTGTAGAAGAAGCTCCGGCTGAAGGGCTTTTCCTCCAAAAGAGCGTTTACCTCCTCGAGGGTGAGCGCGGCTATTTTGCGGGCCACCTCCTGTAGGGGCTCGTAGGTCCGGTTGTAGGTGTAGCCCAGCCCCACGCTCATCAGCCGCTGCATGGGGGTCTCCCCTGCAAAAGCCAAAGACGTGGCCAGCTTGTTTTTGGCCCGCTCGAGCTCCTCCGCCCGCACCCCCTCCCGCTCGAGACGCTCCAGCTCAAAGCGCAAGGTGTCCCGCACCCGCTCCTCGTTCTCCAAAGCGGTCTGGACGTAGACGTAAAACAGCCCCGCCCGGTCAGCCTCGTCCATTCCAGCGCCCACCGATTCCACCAGGCCCTTATCGGTAAGGGCCCAGTGGAGCCGGCTGTTGCCTTCCTCCCCGAGGATTAGGGCCAGCACCTGAGCCGCGTAGCGACGGGGGTCTTGGGCAGAAACTCCCGGTGCAAAAACGGCGATGTAGGCCTGGGTGGCCTTTGGGTAGGCCTCCCGCAGCTCGCCGGTGGCCAAAGAGGGCTCCGGGTAGGACCGAAGGGCCTCTCCCCGGGGCCAGGCCGCGGTCAGGACCCCTACCCGGTCCAAAACCCGCTCCCAGTCCACCCGGCCGGCCAAAGCCAGGACCAGGTTGGAGGGGACGTAGCGCTGGGCGTGGTAGGCCGCCATCTGCTCCCGGGACAGCCCGCCGATGCTGCTCCGGGTACCCAAAACGCTGTTGCCCAGGGGATGGCCGCGAAAATAGCGAGCCCTGCCCCAGTCAAGGAGCATCGCCTGGGGGCGGTCCTCGTAGAGGGCAATCTCCTCCAGGATAACCTTCTTCTCGGTCTCAAAGTCCTCCGGACGCAGCGCTGGACGCATCAGGTCGGTCCACAGCTCCAACAGGTCCAGAGCAAACTCTGGCAGCACCGCCCCGTAGTAGACGGTGTTCTCTTCGGAAGTGAAGGCGTTGTACTGCGCGCCCATCCGGTCAAACTCGAGGTTCACCTCCAAGGCCCCCCGCCGCTCGCTGCCCTTGAAGAGCATGTGCTCCAGAAAGTGGGAAACGCCCGCCATCTCGGGGGGCTCGTCGCGGCTTCCCGTCTTGCAAAAGTAGCCCAAGGCCACGCTCCTGGCCTCAGGGTTGGCTTCAGCGATCACGGTGAGGCCGTTGGGAAGCACGGCCTCCTTGAACTCCAGGGATTTGGTCTGGGTCATGGCGATAGCCTCTCTCACTGCAGGACCAGTCTGCGGGGGCCCAGGGTGGCCACCCAGGGATTGCGGTAGGGATGCTCAGCCAGGTAGCGGTTGACCCGAGGGAGGTCCACTTCTGCAATGCGGGCCTCAATTTCGTCCAAAGGGCGCACCCGCCCCAACATAAAGAGGTCGCGGGCCATGCTGGCCGCCCTATGGCGCGACGACTCGTCCTGCATCACCAAAGCGGCGCGCAGACCCACCTTGGTCCGCTGTAGCTCTCCCTCGGTCACCCCCTCTGAAAGCCGCGCGATTTCTTCTTGCAGCACCCGCAAGGTCTCATCGGCCCGTTCAGGGGTGGTGCCGGCATAGACCCTCAGGTAGCTGTAGCCCTTCACCCCGTTGGGGGTAGCGGACACCGAGTAGACCAACCCCCGTTTCTCCCGCACCTCGGTGAAAAGCCGGCTGCTGCTGCCTCCAGAGAGCACCTGGACCGCCAGCCGGGCAGTGTAGAACTCGGGGTGCGTGAGGGTCACATCGGGGTAGGCCAGGCCAATCTGCACCTGGGCGGTGTTCTGCTCGATGTGCAAGGCGTGCGGGGGGCTGAGCTCCACCGGCGGGTGGGCCACCCCCTCCCCCCGCCAATCGCCCAAGGCCTCCTCCACCGCCTCCTTGGCCTCCTCAAAACGCACCCCTCCTACCATAGCCAGCACAGCCCCTCTGGGCGCGTAGCGCCGGGCAAAGTCCTCCCGAAGTGCCCGCGCAGTGGCGCGCTCAAGACCGGCCCTCTCCCCATCGGGGTTGCGGCCGTGGGGACTCCTGAAAACCGCCCGGCGCAACGCCACGAACATCTTCTTGGAGGGCTGGTCTTCCATGGCCGCCCACTGCTGAAGGGCAGCCTGGCGCACCGGCTCCAAGGCCTCCTCCGGGAGATGGGGCCGCATGAGCACGTCGGCGTAAAGGGCCAGTACCGGCCGGAGCTTCTCGGCCAGGAACTGCGCGGCAAAGGCAGTGTGTTCCAGCCCGCTGGCGCTGGCCCGTTGAACCCCTAAGCCGTCAAAGGCATCGGCCAGGGCCCGCGCATCACGCCCTCCAGCCCCCTTCCAAAGCCAGCCCTCCAGCAGGCCGGCGGCCCCCTCCATCCCTTCGGGGTCCGTAACCACGCCCACCGGCAACAGAAGCCGCATGGCCACCGTCGGGCTCCAGGGGCGCTCCTCCACGGCCAGCGTCAGGCCGTTGGGCAAAACCTCGACCTTGGTCAAAGCCATACCCATCAAGTATACGGGGCCTCCCCCGGCGAACCATGACCTCCTGGACAATCCGCTTGCGTACAATGAGGGCGATGGAGGAGCTGCGCGCCCGCCTGCTGCGCCCTCTGGAGCGCGAGCTGGCCGACGGAGCCCGCGACCGGGTGGTGGCAGGGGGGTTGGAAAAGCTGGTGCAGAACCTGGCCCAACCCTTCCCCGAGGTGCAAAGGGCCCTCTCCGGCTACCGCAAAATGGACCCCCAGACCCGCCTCGAGCGGCTCAAAGAGGCCATCGCCCTGTTGGGCGGCCGGGTGAGGGGGCCGAGCGAAGCCCGGTCACCCGCCCACACACCCCCAGGGCCCAGCCTTGATGCTCCCCTGGAGGTCCTCGAGCTGGGCCCCGGGAGCCGCAAAAAGCTCGCTGAGCTGGGCCTCAGAAGCCTGCGCGACCTGCTCCACTACTACCCCCGGCGCTACGAGGACCGGCGAACCCTGGGGAGCATACGGGACGCCGAGGATGGGAGCAAGGCCACCGTGGTGGGCAGGGTGCTGAGCCGGGAGCTGGTCAAAACCCCTAAAAAGGGTATGCAGCTCGTCCAGGTGCGCTTTGCGGATGCCTGGGGCTGGAAGTTCACAGGGGTGTGGTTCAACCAGCCCTGGGTGCTCAAGCAGATGCCCGAAGGGGCCAGCCTGGTGCTCACCGGCAGGGTGCAGCGGCGCGGGGGTGCTGTATCCATGGTGGTGGAGTATTTCGAGGACGAGGGCGGTGAATCCCTCTCCACCGGGCGCATTGTTCCAGTCTACGGGGCGAAGGAAGGGGTGGGGCAGGCCTTCTTGCGCCGCTCGGTATGGCGGGCCCTGCAGGCTTTCCCCTGTCTGCCCGACCCCCTGGAAGCCTACGCAAGGGGTCAGGGACTGCCCAGCCTGGACTTTGCCCTGCGCCAGGCCCACTTCCCGGAATCAGAGGAAAAACTGGAGCAGGCCCTGTACCGACTCAAGTTCGATGAGTACCTGCTCTTGGAGCTCAAGGTGATGGTCGCATCGGGGGGTTCTGCCCTGCTGGGACGGATGTTCAAGGTGACCCCAGGGATGCTCGAGCGCTTCCGGGCTACCCTACCCTTCCGGCTTACCCGGGCCCAGGAACGGGTGTTGGAGGAAATCCTCTCCGACATGCAGTCCGAGCGGCAGATGGCCCGGCTGGTGCAGGGGGATGTGGGCTCAGGCAAAACCGTGCTGGCTGCAGCCGCCCTGTACATCGCCGCAGAAAACGGAGCCCAGGGGGCCCTGATGGCCCCCACCGAAATCCTGGCTAAGCAGCACTTCGAAAACCTGACCCGCTACCTCTACCCCCTAGGGGTGCGGGTAGACCTCCTGGTGGGCTCCTTGAGCCAGGGAGAGAAGAGGGTTGTGCTGGAACGCCTGCGAACCGGCCAGACCCAGGTAGTGGTGGGCACCCATGCCCTCATTCAGGAGGGCGTTGAGTTCCAAGACCTGGGCCTGGCCGTCATCGACGAGGAGCATCGCTTCGGGGTGCTGCAACGGAGGAGGCTTCTGGGGCAGCGCCCGGATGTCCTGGTGATGTCCGCTACCCCCATTCCCCGCTCGCTGGCCCTCACAATGTACGGCGACCTGGAGGTCTCGCAGGTGGATGAACTCCCCCCAGGGCGCATTCCCGTGAAAACCAAGATCCTCACCCAAAAAACCCGCCTGCAGGCTTACGCCTTTGCCCGTCAGGAGATCCAAAAGGGACACCAGGTCTTCGTGGTCACCCCGATGATTGAAGAGGGAGCCTCGGAGGCCACGCTCGAGCTGGCCGCGGCTACCCGTCTGCGGGAGGAACTGGAAACCTTGCTCCCAGAGGCCCGCATAGACCTCCTGCACGGCCGGATGCGGCCCGAGGAAAAAGACGCGGTGATGGAGCGGTTCCGCCGGGGCGAGTTCGACCTGCTGGTCTCCACCACCGTTATAGAGGTTGGGGTAGACATCCCCAGGGCTACCCTCATGGTCATAGAAAACGCTGAGCGCTTTGGCCTGGCCCAGCTCCACCAGCTCCGGGGGCGGGTGGGGCGAGGGGGGCTGGAGGCCTACTGCATCCTGATCGCGGGCGAGACCTCCAAGCGCACCCTGGAGCGCCTGCGGGTGATTGAGAGCTCCAACGACGGGTTCTACATAGCCGAGCAAGACCTGAGGCTGCGGGGCCCGGGCGAGCTGCGGGGCCTGCGCCAGTCGGGCATGCCGGACCTCCGCCTAGGCGATCTGGCCTCCGACCAGGAGATCATCGAGCGAAGCCGGAGGCTGGCCCGGGCCATTCTGGAAGCCGACCCCTACCTGGACAAACCCGAACACGCCCTCCTGAAGCGGGAACTGCAGGCCAGGGCCGAGGCGGTGGGGTTCAGGGAAGTCATCTGAGCCCTCCCCCTGGGAGTTGGCAGAGGCCACCGGAGGCGCTTTTTGGAGTAGCATAGGGCTATGTCCTTGGGATGGGCCATAGGGGTTCTGGTCGCCTTGGTGGTGGTAGCGGTGGTGTCCTTCCAACTTGGGCGCCACAGCCAGCTCAGGAGGGAACCCCCCCCACTCCGCAGGCAGCACCCCTCGGTTTTTGTGGACATGGATGACCGGCCTCCCATGGAGATAGACTTTGACGCTGGAATAAGGGCTAGCCAGCGAGTCCAGCCCAAGAACCCCAGCAAGGACGAGGCCTGACCCTGGTTTGACCCGTCTGGGTTAGGCTTCCTGTGTGGAAGGGCTACTGACCGCACTGCTCCTCTTGGTGGTGGTCGTACCGGTGGTGGCCTTGCTCGGGCAAAGGCTTGGGGAAAGCACCCCCCCAGACGAAGCGCAGGAGTGACCTCTTCCCCAAAACAAAGGTTTTCCCGGCCCTCGGGGCGCAAACGCCCCTGGAAAAACCCACTTCTGCGCTATGATGTAAGGAGCATGAGCGAGGTTAAAATCACACCGCTGGCCCGCCGTCTGGCCGAGGAGAACGGTATTGATTGGCGGCAGCTCCAGGGCACCGGGCCCGATGGAACCGTGGTTGAGCGGGACATCCTAGCCTTCCTAGCCAAGGTAATGGCCGGCGAGATCAACCTTCCCCCAGCCCCTGAGGAAGCTCCCCCACCCCCGGGCTCCCTTCCGGATATGGCCCAGGCCCAAGCCGTTTTGCGGAGGGAGGGGGTGGAGATGGCTGATCTGCTTCCCTCCGCCTCCCCTCCCACTCCCCCTTCGCCTACGCCCGCGCTGGAAGACCTGGAGTTCGATGTAGACCTCGAGAACCTACCCCCCATACCACCGGCCGACGCGATTTTCAAGGAGCCTGTCAACGGACCCCCTGTTGTCCCTAACCCTTCTAACCTCGAGCTACCCCAAGACGGCCCATCCCTTCCCAGCTGGAAGGAAGCCGTGGCCCACCCCATTCCCGTACCCAACGGACCAGAAGCCCAGCTTCCTCCCACCTCCCCTTTGGTCTGGGAAGCCGAAGAGGCGGCCCCCCTTCCCGAGGAGAAACCCCTGCCCACGGCTGAGCCCCTTCCTCCAACCCCAATCCACACCGCGCCGCTGGGCCTTCTCCAGGACAACCAGACAGCAGCCCCCAAGGTTCTGCGGGTGCAAGCCTGGCAACGCCTGGTGGTTCTGGGCCCCGCCCAGCAAGCCGCCTCAGCCCTGAGCGAGGCCTGGCGGGTGGAGGTAGGGCTGTACCCCCTCTTCTTTCGCGCGGTGGACAAGGCCCTGGCCGACCTCCAAGCCCCCCTCCGCCCCACCAGGGGCAGCCTCGAGGGGGACACCCTCGTCAGCCTGCGGGTAGCCCCCGCCCAGACCCTTCGGGGCACCCTGGACTCTCTCCAGATGGCCTCCGAGCCTGGCGAGGGTCTGGCGGTGCTCTCGCTCCTGGACACCCCCTTCGACCAGGTGGTCCTCCTCGGGGTTCCCACCCTAATCCTGGGTCGGGCCCAAGGGGAGCAGGCGCTGCTCTCGCTCTCCGGAGAGGTGGGGGTGGGGCGGCCAGGAGAACTTCTGGAGCGGGTGGCGTACTACCTCGAGCGGCCCATCCTGCTGGCCTAGATGCCCTCGCCCACACCCCCGGGGCGATTTAGGTTCGCTTAAAGGAGTCCCCGTTTCCCTATGCGGGGGAGTGGGGGTGTGCTAGGCTCGAGGTATGGGAAGAAAGTACCTGCTCAGCGCGGCGCTTGCAGGGCTGGCCCTTGGCCTGTCCGGCTGCCTCGTGCTGGTTGAGTCTCCAGCAGTATCCAACTTCCGCTTCGACAGCAACTGGCAGCGCCAGGACACCGGGGCCTATGTCTTCTGCTCCAACCGGGAAACCCTCATGCGCTACCGCTTCCGCGCGCCCGACTCGAGCCTCATCCAGCGCATCGAGGAGCGCTACGAGGGGTTCGCCTCGGGGAAGGACTACACCGAGGATCGTCCTCTCGGGCAGCTGAGCCGGGAGGGGAGCGACCTGGTCTTCGTCGGCCGGCTCACTTTTGGCCAGGGCGGGATACCCCAGGGCCAGCCCGGGGAGCTGGGCCCGCAGTCCATCGTGGTCACCCCCATCACCCCTCCCCCCTCCTCCACCGGCCGGACCAGGGTAACCGTCACGGTCACCACCATCAGCGGGCGCAACTACTCCAGCAGCTACACCTACGAGGTATACTCTAACTGCCCCTAAGGAGGTCCCATGGCCCGCTCCCTCCTCGTCCTCCTCGGCCTGCTCCTCTCCTCCTGCATCCTGCTGGTGGAGGAGCCTGAGCGCCCCGTGCAGCCCGTCACCCCGGTACGCCCCGGTTTGGTCACGCCCGGGCCGGGGAGCTTCACCTACCGCTGCAGCGGGGGTACCCTGGTGGTGAACTACCTGGACAGCGACACCCTGCGCCTCTTCTACGACGGCGCCTTCCAGAGCCTCAGCCTGGTGCGCCGGAGCCCCACCCTGCTCTTCAGCGGAGGGGCCTACACCTGGGAGTGGAACGGCAGCCGGGGCACCCTCACGGTGCGCGGCCAGGTGGTGCTGAGCAACTGCGGCCTCTAGCATAGAGCCATGCGAACCTTCCTCGGCCTTCTCCTCTGCCTCGGCTTTGCGGCAGCCCAGGGCCTGCGCCCGCAGGGCATCATCGTGAACCCCCTACCCCCGCCCGACCTGCAGGTGCGGGTCTGGGTGGACAAGGACCCCAGCAAGACCGGGAACCCCGTCTACCAGTTCGGCGAGCCCATCCGCATCTCGGTGCAGGTGACCCAGCCGGCCTACGTCTACCTCTTCAGCGTGCGGGCCACAGGCGAGATTGTGGGCATCCTGCCCAACGCCTTCGAGCAGCAGAACTTCCTGCAGGCCGGCGAGGTGCGCACCTTCCCGGGGGCGGGGGCCCGCTACACCTTCACCGTGGAAGGCCCCGCGGGGCAGGACCGGGTGCTGGCCGTGGCCAGCCGCCGTCCGCTGGACGTTTCGGAGATCATCGACATCCAGACCGGCCGGGCCCGCATCCAGGGGGCGGACAACCTGGCCCGCTCGCTCTCCATCGTGGTCACCCCGCTGCCCCCGAGCGACTGGGTGACCGATGAGGCCTACTTCATCGCCGGCTTCCTCCCGCCCCCGCCGCCCACCACCGGCACCCTGCTGCTCCGCAGCACCCCCAGCGGGGCCGAGGCCCGCATCAACGGGCGGCCGGTGGGGAGCACCCCGCTTACCCTCGAGCTGCTGCCGGGAAGCTACGAGCTCGAGCTGCGCCGCAGCGGCTACGACCCCCTGCGGGTCTCCTTTACCATCCGCTCCGGCCAAACCACCCAGCTCAACCTAACCCTCACCGCCACCCCACCCCCCACCGGTTCTTTGGCGGTGGACAGCAACCCCCCCGGTGCCGAGGTGCTGGTAGGGGGCCGGGTGGTGGGCCGAACCCCGATCAACCTTGCCCTGACCCCCGGCACCTACGCCGTGGAGCTGCGCAGGGGTGGCTATAGTCCATTCCGCACCACCGTCACCATCCAACTCGGCCGCACTACCCGGATAAGCGTCAACCTGGTGGCCACCCTCCCACCACCCCCGCCGGTCCAGCCCGTCCAACCTGTTCAGCCCGTCCAACCCGTTCAGCCGGTGCAACCGGTCCAGCCAGTGCCCTCGGGAACGGTCACCTACACCTGCCAGGGCGGT
>NZ_JANXCG010000077.1 GCF_025060375.1 Meiothermus sp.
GGGGTCGGTCATGTCGGCCACCAGTACGTCGCCGGGCTCCACCTTGTGCATCTCCCGGGGGTGCCCAATGACCCGCACCCGCCCAGCCCCAATGCGCTGCCCCACCACCTGGTCCAGGGTGAGGAGCTCCTCGCCCCGCACAGCCACAACCGTCTCCGGGTTCAGGCCAAGCTCCAGAAGGACCTCCCTTAGGGGCCTGTTCCCCTTGATCTCCACCTCCTTGCGCTCCGGCAGGCGCAAAATGACCTTCACCCTGCTAGTCTAGCAGGTAGGAGCAAGGGGCTTCGTAACCTTGGGCGCTCAGAGCAGGGCCTCTACCTGCTCACGACTGGGTGGGGCGGCCTGGGCGCAGTGGAGCGCGGCCGCGGCAGAGGCGAAGCGCAGAGCAGCCTCCCCCTCTTTGCCCTCGGCCAGGGCCAGGGCGAAGGCCCCATGGAATACATCGCCGGCCCCCGTGGTGTCCTGCGCCGAGACCCGGTAAGCGGGCAGATGTCCTCCCCCATAGGCCACCCCCTGGGCTCCCAGGGTGACCGCGTAGAAGACGCCCATAGTCCCCAGCTCTGCCATGAGCCGTTTCACACCCCCTCGCCTGTGGGCCAGCTCTTCGGAGGCCACCACATGGGTAGCGACCTCCACCAGCGGCCAGTCCTCCTCGCGGTCCAGGTCAAAAACCACCGGGATCCCTAGGGTTCGCGCCGCCTGGCCCACCACCCGACCCGCCCTGGCCCAGCGCCCGTCGAGCAGAACTGCACCCACTCCCTCCAGCAGCTTGTGGGGGTCGGCCTCGAGCTCTTCGGGAAGGCTGGGCCGGTAGGGGAAGATGTAGCGCTCCCCCTCTGGGGTTACTAGCACCGCCGAAACCGGGGTGGCCGGGCCGAGCTGAAGGTGGGTCCGCACCCCTTCTTCCCGCAGCATTGCCGCTAGGCGCGCCCCTGCCGCGTCCTTCCCCACACGGCTGACCAGGTGCGCCTGGGCCCCCAGCCGGGCCGCCGCCTGGGCTGCAACCGCCGCAGGGCCGCCTATGGTCTCACGGTAGGCCCGCACCCCGGTCCGGCTTCCCTGCGGTGGGAACTGCTCCACGTAGTAGCGCTGGTCCAGGTTGGCCCAGCCCACTGCGAGAACCCCTACCATACCAAACGCTCCTCCTCGGGCTGGGGGGGCAGCACCTCCAGGCCCAGCCAGGCGCACATCTCCAGAAGGGCCGGTTCCAGCGCGCCCGCCCCCAGGGCTAGGTGATGAGGCAGGCGGTGATTGAGCCAGCTCGCCAGGAACTGCCGGGGGGTGAGGGGCTGGGCGGCCCAGGTGGGGCGGGTGAGGTGTCCCGAGTCGCCCTCGTAGCCCTTCTCCCCGGTGAGGTGACCCCCGTACACCGCCGCCCTGCGGCCGGGCAGGAGCCGCAAGCCTGCCACAGGTCCCGGTTTCAGGGCCATATCCCGCACTGCCGGGAGCCTCCGGTTGAAGTGGGGGGCGAGCCGGGTGGGGCCCGCTGCCCAGACCCTGGGCGCCTCACCCCCGTGCCATAGGGTGAGCCCCTTGGGGGAAAGGTGAGCGATGTCCAGGAGCAGGGCGGGCTTCCCCGAAAGGGCCCTTAGAGCCAGCATAGAGGCCAGCCCCATCACGTCGCCCTCGGCGGCTAGGGTATAACCCAGGTCGGCCAGCCGCGCCATGGCGGCGTAGGGCATTATCCCAAGCCGCTCGGGAACCTCCGGCCACTCCCGCAGGGCCACCCCGTCGTAGCCTTGGGCCAGCCGCTCCAGGGCCAACTCCAGGCGGACGCTCTGGAGCAGCTCCTCAGGGGCATATTCCGAAAGCTCCTCCAGGGCCTGGACCCGGCCTCGCACCTCCTCCTCGTCCACCTCTGCCAAGGCTGTCCACAGCTCGGAGAGCTCGGCTCGCTCCACCCTAAGTCCGGTTTCAGGCAGGGCAGAGAAGGCGAAGAACCCCGGGGCATGCCCGCCTAACAGGAGAACCCGCCCCTCCCGCAACACCCGGACCCCTCGCAGCGCGGTCAGGGTGAGCTCGAGCCGCCTTTGGAACCACTCCTCCTCGGGCCTTCCGTAGAACCACTTGGCCGGTCGCTGGGCCAGTGAAACCCCTAGGTTGAGGCCACACAGGGCGTTTTGGGGCAGAGGGCCGCCCTCCCAGACTTCTGGAAGGGCCCAAAGCCCAAGGGGTAGGGGTAGCTCAAAGAAGGGCAGAAAAACCTCGCCAGTGGCGAAGGTGACCTGCTGCACCAGCAAGAGGTCCAGGCCTTGGGCCAGAGCGGCCCGGGCTGTGGCCTCGGCCTGGTGAGCGTCCACCACCGGACCTGCGCGGTAGGCCAGCTCAAACCCAAGCCTGGGGCCCAGGGCCTCCAGGGCTTGGGCTGCGGCGGTCTCGAGGCCCAGCCGCGAGCCCCTAAAAAGGGGCCTCACCATCGACACCAAACCGACCCGCAGCATTATCCCTTCACCCCTCCTTGGGTCAGCCCCCCCACCACCCGCTCCTGGAACACCGCGATCACCAGGGCTACGGGAACCAAGGCGATAACCAGCGCTGCCGAGATAAGGGGCCAGGGGAAGGTGTACTCCCCTTGCAGGAACTGAATGCCCACTGGAAGGGTGCGCATGGCCTGGGAGGGCATCAGGGTCAGGGCCAGGAGGAACTCGTCCCAGCTGTTCACGAAGGCAAGGATGCTTGCGGTGAACACGCCTGGAGCTGAAAGCGGTACCACCACCCGCCACAAGGCCCCAATCCGCGTACACCCGTCCACCATGGCTGCGGCCTCCAGGTCCTTGGGAATGCCCTGAAAAAAACTCACCAGAACCAGTGTGGCCACCGGGATGGAGAGGGCCGCGTGGGGTAGGATCAGGGCGATGTAGGTGTTCCTCAGGCCAAGGGCCAGCACCATTTCAAACAGCGGCAGTAAAAGGGTGACCGTGGGGAACATGGAAACCCCCACCAGAAGGGAGAAGATGAGGGTCTTGTGGGGAATCCGGAGCCGGGCCAGGGCGTAGGCCGCCAGAGCCGATACAAAGACGCAGAGCGCGGTGGCGCCTGCGGCCACAATCAGGCTGTTTAGGAAGTAGCGGCCAATGGGAGCCCCGGTGAGGGCCTGGACATAGTTTTGCAGGGTGAAGTTCTCCGGCCACCAGGTGATGGGGATTCGGGTAAGCTCGCTCTCGGGCTTGAACGAGGTAAGCAGGATCCACACCATGGGGAAAAACCCGTTCACCACCACAACTGCGGCCGCGGCCCAGAGCCAAAACCGGGCGCTCCACCTCATGCTCCCCTCCTTTGGAGATTGGGACGAGAGGCGGCCCAAAACCTTTGCGGAGGCCCACCCCTAATCATCGGCACCTCGGATGTGGCGGAGGTACAAAAGCGTCACCCCCAGGCTAACGAGGAACATCAACACCGCCAAGGCTGAGCCGTAGCCGAAGTTGAGGTTTTCTATGCTGGTGGTGCGGACGTACATGGCGAGGGTCTCAAACGAACTTCCCCCGTTCTGCATCGCAAAGGGGATGTCGAAGGTCTGAAAGGCGGTGATGGTTCGGAAGATGGCCGCCACCAGAAGGGCGGGTGTCAGGAGGGGTAGGGTAATCCGCCAGAAGCTCTGCCAGCGGCTTGCTCCATCCACCGCCGCCGCCTCGTAAAGCTCCTTTGGAATCACCTGCAGGCCCGCTAGGAGGATAAGGGCCACGAACGAACTGGTCTTCCAAATGATGGTGAGGCAGACGGCCCAAAAGAGCAGCTCGGGGGTGGTTACCCAGAGAAGCCGCTCCCCGCCGAGCCGTACCAAAACGTCGTTTACGACGCCGTACTGGCTGTCAAAGAACCAGCGGAAGATGAGGCCAGCGAAGACCAGGGGAAGTGCCCAGGGCAGGAGTAGCCCAAGCCGCACCGGCCACCTGACCTGGAAAGGAAGGTTGGCTAGCAGGGCCAGCAGGAGGCCTACCACCAAAGCCCCCGGAACCGTGACCAGGACGATGAGGAAGGTGTTCCAAAGCGCTGTCCAAAACCGCTCGTCAGAAAGAGCCTGCGCGAAGTTGCCCAGCCCTACGAAGACGGGGTTGGTACCCGTTTCATCGGTTAGCCGTCGGCGAAAGAGGCTGTTGTGGAAGAGCCGAGCCACCGGGTAAAGGGCCACCAGACCCAGCAGGAGAGTTGCAGGCAACAAAAGCCAGAAGGCCAGTGCGCGCTCGCTTAGGTCGCCAAAGCTGCGACGGTATCTAGGTTCTTGCTGGGTCATGGCAGGTTCCCCAAACCCCCTTCAGAGGCCCGCGGGGGCTTTGGACCCCGCGGGCCCGGCCTTAGCTAACGTCCGCTGTAGATGGCCTGTAGACGGTTCACAATATCACGGGCCCCTTGTTCGGCGGTCTTTTGCCGGGCCAGCACCTGGTTAGTGGTTACCCGTATGACCTCCGATATCTCGGCGTAGCGGGGGTGCTGAGGACGGGCCCGGGCAGCCTGCACCACCGGCAGCGCCTGGGCGAACCAGGGGTTTACCCGAAGGATGTCCGGGTCGCGGTAAAGGGCGGGGAAGACCGGCAGGTTGGAGGCCTCAATGGCCAGGATCTTGGAGACCTCGGGGCTGGAGAGGAAGCGCACCAGCTTGTGGGCCTGGGCCTTGTTTCGGCTGAAGTCGGAGACCACCCACTGCCAGCCGCCCAGGCAGCTTACCTGCCGTCCCCCGGGGAAGGCTGGCAGGGGTACCACCCCAATCTTCCCCTTGACCTGGCTGTCAGCGTCGTTTTGGAACCTGTTCCAGGCGTAGGCGAAGAGGGTGCCAAAGACCCAGCGCCCGGCCTGCATCTCCTGGCGGATGGTGTCCTGGGGCTTCTCGGCCATGTTGGGCGGCGAAACCCTCTGGTCCATCAGGCTCACCCAGAACTGCAGGGCCCGCTGGGCCTGCTCCACGGTGAGGGCGAACTGACCCTGGGCATTGGTCACATCACCACCGGCGGCCCAGACCGGCAGGAGGAAGGTGCAGACCGCTCCCTCGGCTGGGGCCCCAATGAAGCCGATGCCGTTCAGGGTGGGGTTGTTCTCCCGCTGCAGGATGGTCTGGGCCTGCTGGATGACCTCCTCCCAGGTGGTGGGGGGCTTGAAGCCGTACTTCTCCAACAGGTCGGTCCGGTAGTAGAGGAACATGGCGTCGGCAAAGCCCGGCAAGGCTACCAGCTGCCCATTGATCACGTTGGCCTGGGTGTAGGCCGGCAGGTACTGGCGCAAAAGGGCTTGCCTTGTGGCTGCTGGCAGGTATTTGTCAATGGTGTCGGCCCAGCGGCTGGCCAGGTACTGGGCAGGCCGGATGACGTCAATCAGGATGATGTCGATGCTGGGGTCGCGCGAGGCCAGCACGGTGGTAAGGTACTGCTGTTGTTGGTCGGAAGTGGCCCCCCCCACCTCGATATCCACCCGCACCCCAGGGTTGCGCTGCTGGTAGAGGTCTAAAATCTTGCGCATCACGTCCGGCCGCTGCTGCCCACCCACGAACACCCTGAGCCGGGTCTGCTGGGCCAGCCCAGAAGAGGCCAGGAGCACTGCCACCAAGAGCCAAAAGAACCTTTTCATGCCTTTCCTCCTTTCAGATGCAAGCCCAGGCGGGCGAGTTCTTCCAAAAGGCCCTCGCCCACGGGCACACCCTCCCGCAAGGCTTTCTCTCTAGAGGCCACCCGCCGCCATCCGGGAATCCGCCCCCCAGCCGCCTCGAGGGCCTCCACCAGCCGGGTCATCCGCGCGGCGTATCCCGGGAAGACGGAGGGCTCGAGGCCGACCAGAAGCAAGCCCGGCTTGGCCGCCGCCTCTGGGGAGGTCCAGGGTAGGGGCAGCTCAGGCGAGAGTACCCCCCCCGCCAGCACCCCCGCCAGCACCTCCACCAGCACCGCCAGGGCGTAGCCTTTACCCCCACCGATGGGCACCAAGGAGCCTTCCAGGGCGGCCTGCGGGTTGGTGGTGGGCTGCCCTCCCCGGTCCACCGCCCAGCCCAGGGGTATGGACTCACCCCGCTTGGCTGCAGCGATGATCTTGCCCCGGGCCACCACCGAGACCGAGGTGTCCACCACCACCGGGTAGGGTTCGGCTGGGGCCCCCAGGGCGATGGGGTTGGTGCCCAGGACAGGCCCGGGAGCGATGGCCGGGGGGGTGTTGGCAAAGGCCAGCCCCACCAGGCCGGAGCGAGCCAGGCGGCCCACATAGGCCGAGAGAGCCCCCGCATGCCCAGCCCCCTGCACCGCTAAGGCAGCTGCCCCCTGGCGGCGGGCAAGGGGCAGCAGGGCTTCCACCGCGTAAAGCCCGGCCACCGGTCCTGGCGCACCGTCGGCCTTGAGCACCTGCAGGGCAGGTCGGGGTTGTTCTAGACGTAGGGTTGGCCTTGGGTTGAGCCCACCGGCCTGGAGCTGGGCCGTGTACTGGGGGATGCGGCTCAGGCCGTGGCCGGAGTTGCCCTCGAGCTCGGCCTCGAGGAGCACCACCGCCATGCTGTGGGCGTGTTCTTCCGAGAGGCCCAGCCCCCGAAAGTGGGCCGCCACGGCCTGCTCGAGCACCGCGTAGGGAACCCTCATGCCTTCACCCCCAGTGCCTGCAGGACCCCTTCTGCCACCCGCAACGCCACCGCCTCCTGGGCCTCGGCGGTAAGGCCGGCCACATGGGGGGTGATGTAGAGGTTGGGTACCCCCCGCAGGACGTGATCGGGCGGCAGGGGCTCTGGCTCTACCACGTCCAGCACAGCCCCAGCCAGGCGCCCCGTCCGCAGGGCATCCGCCAGGTCGGCGGCGTGGACCAACTCGCCCCGCGCGGTGTTGATGAGGTAGCTACCCTTGGGCATCCGGGCCAGGGTCTCGGCTCGGATGAGGTAGCGGGTCTCCTGGGTGAGGGGAACGTGTAGGGAGAGGAAGTGGGCCTGCTCGAGCACCCCCGATGTTGGGCAGAGCTCGATTTCCAAGTCCTGAACCACGCTTTCCCAAGGGAGCCGCGCAGGGTCAGCGGCCACCACCCGCATCCCAAAGGCCCGGGCTCTCCGGGCCACCCGCAGGCCCACCTCTCCCAGCCCTATGAGCCCCAGGGTCTTTCCAGCCAGCTCAAATCCGCCGAAGGCCGTGCGCTCCCAGCCCCCTTCAGCTACGTGCGCTGCGGCCCCGGCTAGGTTCCGGGCCAGGTGCAGCATGGCTGCCAGCACGTACTCCGCTACGGCCCCAGCGTTGATGCCCCGGGCAACGCAAAGCGCTACCCCCCGGGCTTCCAAGGCGGGGCGCTCAATGTTGTCCAGCCCCACCCCCAGGCGGCCCACCACCCTCAGGTGGGGGGCCGCTTCGAGCAGCTCGGCGTCCACCCGGGTCTGGTTGCGCACGACCAGCGCGGCGGCCCGGCCTAAATGGGCCTTTAGGGCGGCTCGGTCCTTCCATAGCCCGGGGTCGTAGAAGACCTCCAGACCGCTCCTTCGCAGGCGCTCGAGCCCGCTCGGGGCGATGAACTCACAGACCACAATCATCATGCACCTTTGTGGGTCCCGCCTAGCCTAGGCGCTGGGGTAGAGCTTGGTCAGCACGAACTCGTTGTGTCGGAGAAGCTCGGCGGCGGTCAGGCGGCCGTTCACGGTCCGGACGAAGACCTCCAGGATGCGCTCGGCGGCCTGCTCCAGGCCAATCTCGCCTACCAGCAGGTCGGGCAGGGCCACGTCGATGTGCTCGCGCATGGTCTTGCAGGTAATGGGATTGGGGGAGATCTTGATGACCGGGATTAGGGGATGGCCCACAATGTTGCCCTGCCCGGTGGTGAAGAAGTGGAGCACGCTTCCCCCAGCGGCGCACAGCGTGACCTGCTCGGCCCCTGCCGAGGAGCTGTTCATGAAGACCAACCCCTGACCCGGAGCCACCTCCTCGGCGTAGTCCAGCACGGCGTTCACGGGACGGGTGCCGGTTTTTTGGATGTTGCCTAGGGCCTTTTCCTCTATGGTGGAGAGGCCCCCCCGGATGTTCCCCTCGGTGGGCTGGGAGCCCAGCAGGTCCACCCCTTGGGCCTCTATCATGGCGATGTAGTCGTTGTAGAGCTTGAGGAACTTGCGCTTCAGGGCTGGGGTGGCGCAGCGCTCGGCGATTAGGTGCTCGCCGCCGGTGAGCTCAGAGGTCTCCCCAAAGATGACCGAGGCCCCCATATCCACCAGACGGTCCACCACCTTGCCTTGGGCCTTGTTGCCTGCCAGCCCCAAGGTTGGGTCCGACTCGCCGCACTTGATGGAGAGCACCAGCTCGGAAACCTCTATGGGCTCTCGCTTCACCTCGGAGGCGTCCTGGGCCATCCGGTAGGCCACCCGGCTGGCGGCGTTGATTACGTTGAGGTCGCCGTGTCGCTCAATGGAAAAGGACTCCACCGGCTTGCCGGTTTTGGCGATGGCCGAGGCCACTCGCTCCGTCCACTTGGGTTCAATGCCGATTACCACCGCCCCATAAACGTTGGGGTTGGCCCCGTGGCCGCTTAGGGTGCGAAAGGTGAGCTCTAGGTCTTTGCCGAACTGCAAGCGGCCGTAGGGGTGGGGGAGGGCCACGGTGGGGTGGATGAGGCGGGCTACCCCTTCGGCCGCCGCGTTGGAGAGGTCGTCCACGGGCAGGATGAGTACGTGGTTGCGCACCCCCACCCGTCCGTTTGGGCGCCGGTACCCTGTAAGTGGAAGGGAGCCTCTTTTGCGAGGCATCACGACCCTCCCTTTCCGGCCCGCCTCCGGGTTGGTTTGTTCCCTTTCCCGTAGTCCCAGCGCAGGGTTCGGATGTTGTGCACGTGCACCCAGCCGCCCTTTTTCACCGCCTGGGTCAAGCGGCCTATTCTCTCGCCGTACTCGATGACCACGTGGCCCTCAGGCATGTCCCTGAGGGCGATTTTGTGCCCTAGGGGGATATCCTCCAGCACCCTGACCCGCTGCGCCGGACCTCCTTCCAGGCTCTCGATGGTGAGTTCTTCCCCTGCCTTCAGGTCGGCCACAGCGACCGCCACATCGTCGGTGCTTTTATGTGCTAGGGCTCGGTGTGCCACCGGTTCCTCCTTGCGCTTTGATGGGATTCTATATCTAAAATCTTTTATGGTCAATGTGCTAAAATTGGCGCCGATGCCCCTAAGGCGCACCACCCTGAACCGCGAGGCCTACCGGGCCTTACGCCAGGCCATCTTGGGGCGTAAGATTCCCCCCGGGCAGAAGCTGGTGGTGCGCGTGCTGGCCGAGGAGCTGGGGCTCTCACCCACACCGGTCAAGGAGGCCCTGAGCGCTTTGGAGCGGGAAGGGCTGGTGGTGGCGGTGCCCCACCGGGGCTACTTTGTGCTCGAGCCCACCTTAGAGGACGTGCGGGAAATATACACCCTGCGCGAGGTGCTGGAGGGGCTTGCCGCCCGTTTGGCGGTGGAGCATGGCGGAAGGGGTTTGCTGCGCAAGCTGGAAAGGCTCTTTGCCCGCCAGGCTCAGGCCGCGGAGGCGGGCGACCTCGAGGCCTACGGTGACCTGGACCTGGCCTTCCATCGCACCCTGTGGGAGGCGACCGGCAGCAGGCGCCTTCTGGCCATCGCTGAGACCATGGACGGGCAGATCCGCCTGCTCATCGGCAGCTCGGCGGCCATCCCCGGCCGTCTGCTCCAGTCCCGGGCCGAGCACCAGGCTGTTTTGGACACAGTGCGGGCAAGGGACCCAGAAGGGGCCGAAGCCGCCATGCGGGCCCACGTGCGCAACGCAGGGCGGGCGTTGGAGCTGTTCCTCTCGGGGAAGGGCCAGGCTTAGTAGACCCGGCTGGCCTTGACCGCGGTGCCCGAGGCCGTGACCATCAGCATATTCCCCTGGCCCACGGTCTCGTAGTCCACATCAATCCCAATCACCGCATCGGCCCCGCGGGCCAGCGCAGCCTGCTCCAGCTCGGAAAGCGCAATCTCGCGGGC
>NZ_JANXCG010000085.1 GCF_025060375.1 Meiothermus sp.
AGTCCCCCTGAAGAATCGTGTTGTTGTTGCTCTTGACGGCATCGGTGGAACCATCGCCGGCAACGATGGTGAACTTAGGGGAAAGGGGGAAGTTACGCGCATCCAGCGTGGCCACGAAGCCCCTGGTCTCGGCCACGTCACCCACGGTGCGGTTGTTGAAGAGGTAGGGGTTGAAGAAGAAGGTGCTATCGTCGTTGTTGTAGCGGATGCTGAAGGTCTGGCCTGCGAGGCTGCCGCTAACGCTCGCGCTGTTGAGCTTGAGCGAGCGGTCGGCGCTGGCACCCGGGCTAAACAGGTCGGCCCCTAGCCCCACCGTGACCTCGGTGATGGCCCCGCCAGGCCTGAGACCGAGGTTCAGGCTGGCGCTGCCTCCAGTGAAGTCCTGGTCGAAGTCGCCGCGACGGAACTCGTTGCGCCGGCGGTTCTGCGGGGTGTTATCTTGGGCGCCCGCGCCCGAGCTGAGGGCGTTGCCCGGGAAAAGGCGGTCGATATCGAAGTTAGCGCCGGTGTTGGTGGCGTAGCCGTAGGTGGCCGAGAGGCTACCCGTGAGGGTGGGGCGGGTGGCCTCCACCCGGCCCAGCCGGCTGTCCAGCCCGCTCACCCGGGTATCCAGCGCGCTCACCCGGTCGGCCAGACGCACCAGGTCGGCCCGCAGAGCGGTGGCGAACTCCTGGATGGCGGCCACATCCTCGCGGTTGGCGAACTCGTCGAAGTTGATCTCGCCCAGACGGTCGCTGAGCTGCCCCAGCTGCTTCTCGAGGGCGGTCACCCGATCCTGCAGGCTGAGCACATCCTGGTTCAGAAGAACGGCCAGCTCGTTTAGGGCCCGAATGCTGTCGGCATCGGCCTCGAGCTGGGTCTTGAGGGCGGCCACATCGCCTTCCACCGCATCCAGCCGCTCGGCCAACACTTGAGCCTGGGCCAGCGCGGTGTCGGCGGCTACCGAAGCGGCCTCTACCCGGTCGGCCAGGTCGGCCAGCGCAGCCTCATCTATGCCGGGGGCGGGTTCCGGCTGGGCGCGCATGGCCTTGAGCTCCTCAATGGCGGCCTCGAGCCGGGCGATGTCGTCCTTGGTGGCGGCGTTGTCCTCCAGCGCCGAAACGCGCACACCCAAAGCAGCTAGCTCAGCGGCCAGCTCCTGCACCGCGTTGCGGATGACGGTCAGGTCTTCTTCGCTCAAGCCCCCCTGACCGCTGCCCCGCACGCACTCACCGCCCTGCTGAATCTCGTTCAGCAGGCGCTGGAAGATGAGGGCGGCCTGGTAGCGGGTCAGGTTCTGGTTCCCCCGGAAGGTGCCATCGGGGAAGCCCGTGATGAGCCCGCAGGCTGCAATGCGCTCGACGGCTTCCTTGGCCCAGTGCCCGGCGGGTACGTCGGAGAACTGAGCCTGGCCGAAACCTAGACCGAGCACGGTCAGCAGCCCAGCCAAGTAAACAACCAGCTTCCTTTTCATCTTGCCTCCTCAGAGCTTCCCGCTCGGTTCGGGGCCGGGCGGGTTTGGGGTTGCGGAGGCGGGGCTTGCTGGGGGCGAGTTGCCGTGTTTCCTCTCCCAAAGGCCCACCTTCCGCAACGGATGGCCGGCAAAAGCTAGGCCCCCTCACCGGGCTTACCAAGCTCTCACCTTGCACATCCGGGGGAATCATAACCACGCCCTTGTCGGGCTGTCAAGTATGAACAGGCCCCCAGACGAAGAAACGGTAAGATGTTGAGGGGTCCGCCAGGGGCCCCGGAAAGGGGGAAACCAAAGGAGGAGCGCAGGGGGTGAGCTATCACCTCACGAGGTGGCGGTCTCCCTCAGGGAGATAAGCAGCCCAGCTGCAAAAGGTCGAAGGATTCCGCGGATGCCGCCAGGGAGCGGGCCCCTTCCTCTCCGCCGGCCAGAGCCGGTCAAGCCCCGGGGGAAAGCCGGAGGCGCGAGCGCCGGACAACCAAGGGGCAGGGCCCAGTGGGATGAGTGCGACAGGACCAGCGGCAGACCTCCTTTCCGCAGAAGGAGGGCAGGGTTTTTAGGCTGGGGCCGGGGCCCCAGGTTCTTGGGAGTTGCTGATGTGCGGAATCGTAGGGTATGTAGGTTTTCGCGAGGCCAGCGAGGTCATTCTGGATGGGCTTAGGCGCCTGGAGTACCGGGGCTACGACTCGGCGGGGCTCGCGGTAAAGGCAAACGGGCGTCTGGAGGTGGTCAAGCGGGCTGGAAAGCTCCAGGTGCTGGCCGACAGCCTCAAGGAGCACCGCCTGCGCGGCACCCTGGGGGTGGGGCACACCCGCTGGGCTACCCACGGGGCCCCCACCGACCCCAACGCCCACCCCCATATGACCGAAAAGGGCGAGATTGCCGTGATTCACAACGGCATCATCGAGAACTACCTGCCCCTCAAGGAGGGCCTGATTGCGCGGGGGCACACCTTCAGCTCCGAGACCGACTCGGAGGTGCTGGCCCATCTGATTGAGGAGAAGTACCGGGGCGACCTGGTGGAGGCGGTGCGGCTGGCCCTCTCGGAGGCCTACGGGGCCTATGCGCTGGTGGTGGCCCACCGGGACCACGAGGAGATTGTGGTGGCCCGCACCGTGAGCCCGCTGGTGATTGGGCTGGGGGAGGGGGAGAACTTTGTGGCCTCGGACGTGCCGGCCCTCTTGCCCTATACCCGCCGGGTCATCTTCCTGCACGACGGGGATATGGCGGTGGTGCGGCGGGAGGGGGTGGAGGTCACCGACCTGGCCGGCAACCCGGTGGAGCGGGAAGTGGTGGCGGTGGACTGGAGCCTCGAGGCCGCCGAAAAAGGCGGATACCCCCACTACATGCTCAAGGAAATCTACGAGCAGCCCCGGGTGCTGGAAAACACCTTGGGGGGCCGCCTCTACGAAGAGGAGGCCAGGGTGGAGCTGGGCCTGCGGCTGGAGCCTGCCCGCTACGACAAGGTGCACATCGTGGCCTGCGGCACGGCCTACTACGCGGGCTGGGTGGGGAAGTACCTGCTCGAGGCCTTGGCCCGGGTGCCGGTGGAGGTTGACGTGGCCTCCGAGTACCGCTACCGCGACCCGGTGGTGGACGAGCGAACCCTAGCCATCTGCATCAGCCAGTCGGGCGAGACCATTGATACCCTCGAGGCCATCCGCGAAGCCAAGCGGAAGGGGGCGGGCACCCTGGGGGTCATCAACGCCAAGGGCAGCAGCATCACCCGCGAGGTGGACGACACCCTCTACATCCACGCCGGGCCGGAGATTGGGGTGGCCTCGACCAAGGCCTACATCGCCATGCTGGCCGCGATGGGCATGCTGTCGGTGTGGATGGGCCGGGCCAAAGGCACGCTGGGCGAAAGGACCGCGCGGGAAATCCTGGGCGAGATGCGCAAGCTCCCCCGGCTGGTGGAGGAGGTGCTCGAGCAGCGCCCCCACGTTGCCAAGATCGCCGAAAAGTACCATCAGGCCCAGGACTACCTCTTCCTGGGAAGGCACATCCAGGCCCCCACCGCCTACGAAGGGGCCCTCAAGCTCAAGGAGATCAGCTACATCCACGCCGAGGCCTACCCGGCGGGCGAGATGAAGCACGGCCCCATCGCCCTGATTGACGAGCGCCTGCCGGTGGTGGTGCTGGCCACCCAAAGCCCCTTCTACGAAAAGACCCTCTCCAACATCCAGGAAGTGCGGGCCCGGGGCGGGCGGGTGATCGCGGTGGCTACCGAAGGCGATGCCGAGGTGGGGAGGTTTGCCCAGGACGTGATCTACGTGCCCAAGGTTCACCACCTGCTGGCCCCGGTGGTGAGCGTGGTGCCGCTGCAGCTCCTGGCCTACGAGACCGCGGTGCTCCTGGGGCGCGATGTGGACCAACCCCGCAACCTGGCCAAGAGCGTGACGGTGGAGTAGGCCCAGCCTGCAGTTAGCATTTGGGCATGACCCTGGAAGCCTTCACCACCTCCCCCCAGGGCGAGGCCGCCAAGGCCCTGGGGGCCTACTACACCGATGCGCGGGTGGCCCGCTTCCTGGTGCGCTGGGCCCTGCGCGCCCCCCACGAAACCCTGGCCGACCCTGCCTTTGGCGGAGGGGTCTTTCTGGCCGCGGCCAGCGAGCGGCTGCAGGAGCTAGGTGGCCGCCCAGAGGCGCAAATTTTCGGCGTGGAGGTAGACCAGGAGGCCCACCGCCGTGCAGCGAGGTTGCTGGAGACCCAATTCTCCGTGCGGGCGACCCACCTCCTGTGCAGCGACTTCTTTGAGCTCGAGCCCGCCGCGCTTCCGGTGGACGTTGTGGTTGGAAACCCCCCCTTCATCCGCTACCAGCGCTTTTCTGGCCGGGAAAAAGCCCTTTTTCGGGCCGCTGAGCAGGGGGTGAAGCTCAGCGGACGGGCAGGCTCGTGGGCGGCCTTCCTGGTCCACGCCACTGCCTTTCTGAGGCCTGGCGGACGGCTCGCAATGGTCCTCCCGGCCGAGCTGGGGCACGCCCGGTACGCCCAGCCGGTGATCGAGCACCTGAGAAGCGCTTTTGAGCGGCTCTGGCTGATCACCTTCCGCAAGCGGCTCTTCCCCCACCTGGGCCAAGATACGCTGCTCCTGCTGGCCGAAGGGCGGCAGGAAAGGGGGGCCGCCCCCTTGGCGGAGGGGATCCACCTGCTGGAGCTGGAGGGGCCTGCCGACCTGGACGGACTGCGGCTTCCGCCCAGGGCCGGGCGGAGCCTGGAGCTTTGGTCTCCCGACGCTGGAGGCCGTCTGCCCTTCTACCGGCTTCCCCCCAGGGTGCGAGGGCTCTACGAGGCCCTGGTCAAGGCCCCTCAGACCTTCCGGCTGGGCGAGGCAGCTGAGGTCGGTATTGGCTACGTGACCGGGAACAACGGCTTTTTCCACCTGAGCCCCGAGGAGGCGAGCGGTTGGGGCATCCCCCCTCGGTTCCTCAGCCCCTCGGTGTGGCGGGCGGGGGCGCTGGGGGGCCTGCGCTTCACCCAGACCGATTGGGAACGGGCCACCTTGAGGGGGCAGGCGGGGTTCTTGCTGCACCTACCCCCCGAGGCCCAGCTGCCCCCCAAAGTGCAGGCCTACCTGGCCAAGGGCCAGGCCGCGGGCGTTCCCGAGGCCTACAAGTGCCGGACCCGTTGCCCCTGGTACAGCGTGCCCTGCGCCGTGAAGCCCGAGGCCTTTCTGACCTACATAAGCCGCGACTCACCCCACTTGGCAGCGAACGAAGCGGGGGCTGTGGCCCCCAACAGCCTGCACGTCCTGCGGCTCAAAGCCCCCAGCCCAAGCGCTCTGGCCCTGGCCGCGCTCTGGCAAACCTCCCTCACCCGGCTCAGCGCGGAAATTGAGGGCCACCCCCTGGGCGGAGGGGCCCTCAAGCTCGAGCCCGCCGAGGCTGAGCGAACCCTTTTGGCCGGCCCCGGGCTTGGGCCAAAGCGGCTTCTGGAGCTGGCCCTCGAGCTGGACGCCCTGCTCCGGGAAGGCCGGCCAGAGGAGGCCCGGACCCTGGCTGACCGGGTTGTCCTGCGGGAGGGGCTCGGCCTCGAGGAGAAGGAGGTGGCGCTGCTGGCCCAGGCCCAGCACCTTCTGAGCGAGCACCGAAAGAGGCGCTAGGGCGCAAATATCACAGAAGGGCCGCATCCTCCCGGTTACCCTGAAGAGCGGGGGAGGTCCCAACGTCCATGCTAGAGCTCCACACCAACGCCCCAGCCCACTGGCCCCGGGTCCGGCTGGAGGGTCTGATCCCCAGCAATGCCCCGGAGGTACAGACCGCCAACCGGCTGCTGTTCTCCACCACCATAGAAACGGTGTTCCGCCGCTCGGGAATCCAGGTGCTGGAGGCCGACGTGCTGCGCCTCACCCGCGAGGGGGTTCTGGAAATACCCCTGCGGGTGCGGGACGGAGAGCTCGAGTACGACCTCTTCTTCTACCCCGTGGCCGACGAAAAGTCCGCCGCGCACTACGTGGCGGTTTACGAGCTGGCCCAAAAATGGGGCCGCCTTCGGCCCATCTTCTACAGCACCGACGACCTCCTGGCCATCTACCCGGCGGAAATAGAGCCCGTGGCCCGGCGCGACCGCCTCTACATCCAGGCCACCCTAAGCGCCCCCAGGGGGCAGTACGCCATGTGGTGGGCCGAACGGCCAGGGGAACTCTTCCACTACAGCCCCACCTACGACCTTTTTGACCGCATCTACCGGGAAATCAACGGCCTGGAGATGCGGGCTTTTGCCCTTATCCTGCTGGAACTCGGAATGATACGGGAAGAGTATGAGTTCACCGCCTCCTCCCTCACCGACACCACCGTGGAAATCCCGGTAGAAGGCCCGGAGGGGGTGCCCCTCATCATCACCTTCTCACAGCACCGCGGGGTGCGCTTCCACTTCCACATTGAGCGCACCAGCGCGGAGTATCGCGACCTGTTTTTGAACCTGTTCCTGCTCCGCCTCAAAACCTGGCGCAAGGAGGCCGAGCTAGCCCAGCTTCGGCGGCTGGACAGCCCCTCCTACATCTGGTGGCGCGAGCTGGGCAAGCGGCTGCGGATGACCGATACCGGCGAGCAAGCCATCAGCGCGGTGGGCTCCATCCGGCGGTAAGAACCCAGGCCCCACCCCCAACGTAACGGCCCGGGGGTGGTTCGCCTGACGTAACGTTTATTTGTCTCCCCTATTGCCGGGGTTCCCGGCTAGATTTGGTTCCAGAGGGGCACCAGCATTTGGAAAGGAGGCCGCATGCGAAAAGCTACATTTCCCCAAAAACTACCCTTTGCAGGGAATAGCCCGATGTCAGACCAGCCAAAGCCACGCTGGCCCGAAGCCCCTGTCCACCCCAACCAAAAAGGAGGGGTCCCATCAACGAGCAGATGCCTTCGGGCCGGAGGGTGGAAATGCCCGTCTACCCTAGCCTGAGGACCCTCCTCGAGCCCCTGGATAGCCCCGCCCAGGCCCGGGAGAGGGTTCTATCGGAGCTGCTGCGCCCCCTGCCGGAGGGCAGCCAGGCCTTTTGGTGGGTGGAAGATGGGGGGCGCTTCAGCCTCCAGACCGCCCTCGGGCTGGCCGGGATGCCTCTGGGGGAGGTGGGGGTGGTGGAGGAAGCCGCCTTTCAGAAAGGCTACCCGGGGCCGGTGGAGGGGTGGAGCCAGGGCCTGCCCGCCGCAGAGGTGGGCCCCCACCTTCTCCAACACCTTTCAGTCCAGCTCCCAGCTTCGCCAGAGCCCCCTGTGGGACAAAATCTCCTGCTGCCCTTGGTCCTGGAGAGGCGGGTCTGGGCGGTGCTGCACCTATATGCCCCGTCCCCCCTGGACGAGCCCCGGCTGAAAAGGGCAATCCAGTCCGCACAGGCTGTGGTTCCCCTTCTCCAGCAAATCCACCGCTGGGAAGCAGCTGAGCGCAAGGCCCTCTGGCTCTCGGCCATCAACACCCTGCTGAGCCACCCGGAGCCAGAAAGCCCGCCGCCCCTCGAGGCGTCGGCGGCTACCTGGCTCAAGTCCCGCCTCCAAGACGCCCTGGAGGAGGCTACGCGCCTCGCTCGAGCCGAGGGGGCCCGCCTGGTGGCCTTCAAGGAGGGCCAGGTACACACCCTGGCCCAGGCCGGATGGGACGCTGGACTTCCGGTTGAAACGGCCCTTAGGGCTGCTCTAACCGAACAGCTGGGAGAGGGCCGGCGAATCGCCCTGCCCCGCTACGACCTGTACCCCGCCCGCCACCCCGAACTGGTAGAGGCCGGGCTGCACAGCCTATTCATCCTGTCCGTCCCCTACCAAAGCCAGGCCCTGCTGCTTTTCAGCAGCCAGGCAGGTTGGTTTCCAGACGCCGAGACCCAGGAGTTCCTGGGGGAGATGGCCACGGCCCTGGGGGTGGTGCAGAGGGAGTGGGCCCTGCGGCAGGAGCTGGCCTGGGCCGCCTTCACCGATCCCTTGACCGGCCTGGGCAACCGCCGGGCCTTCGAGCGCGACCTAGAAAAGCTGCCCCACCGAGCAAGGGGGCGCCTGGCAATGCTGGTGGTGCTTGATCTGGACAGATTCAAAAGCATAAACGACAGCTTCGGGCACATCCACGCCGACCACGTGCTGGTGCGGCTGGCCGGGGTGCTGCGCTCCCGGGCCCGGGCGGGCGACCGGGCCTACCGGCTGGGGGGCGACGAGTTTGCCCTGATCATCGAAGGCCCCCCCAGCCTCAACCCCAGCCGCATCGCGGAGCGCTACCGGGCCCTTGTGGAGGAGGTTCGCGTCTCGGAAAGCGTCCACCTGCAGGTCAGCCTGGGCTACGCGGTCTACCCCAGCGACGCCCCGGACACCGAGGCCCTCTGGCGGCTGGCCGACCACCGGATGTACCAGGACAAAGCCTCGCGGAGGAACCGGGCCTCCCAGACCCCTCCCCCTCTAATCCCGCACGAAACCCTCCTGGTCCGGCTGGCCCGCCGCATGGGCCAGGCCTTGGGGTTTAGCCCCGCGGAAATGCAGGGGCTCGAGGCGGGCTGTTATCTACTCCAGCTCGCCTTGGGCGAACTCTCCTTGGGTCCTGTAACCCTTTCGGACAGCCTGCTGCGGGAGGGCGCGCGAATTCTGGTCTTTCTGCATCAGCACCGGGAAGGTGGGCGCCCCTCCAGCTGGACCGGCGAAGCCATCCCCCGGGCGGCCCGCGTGCTCCAGGTAGCCCACTGGTTCACCCAAGCCCTAAAGGAGGTGGAAGGGCGGAGCGCCCGAAGCGTGGAGGAGGCGCTCGCCGCCCTTCAACAGGAGGCTTCGCCCTACTTCGACCCTGACGCCGTCTCGGCGCTGCTCTCCTTGCGGGAATGGCTGGAGGAGCTGGTCACCTGAGGGCCTGCAACCACTGACGATACTGCCCAATCTCGCGGCTTTGCACCTCAATAACCCCCTGACAGAAGCGCTTTAGCTCAGCCCGGGCAGCCCTACGCAAGCAGGCTTTGGACATGTCCACCGCGTCCTGATGATGGGGAATCATGCCCTCCAAAAAGGCCCGGTCTACCGACATCGGGTGGCCCGGCGCCCGCATGCCCACCATGGCGGAGTCCATCATGGGCTTCATGTCATCCCGCATCATCCGCATGTAGCGCGCGCTGGGGGCCACGCCATACCAGGCCTTGAGCCAGGCGGTGAGCTGGGCGATCTCCTTGTTTTGAGCGGTCGCGATTTCCTGGGCGGCCTTGCGGATGCGGGCATCTTTGGAGACCTGCAGGATGGCCCGGGCCATCTCCACCGCGCCCCGGTGGTGCTCAATCATCATGGACATGTAGGCGATGTCGAAGGCCTTACCCGAAAGCCTGCTCAGCTCGGCCGTGGAC
>NZ_JANXCG010000013.1 GCF_025060375.1 Meiothermus sp.
CCCGGGACATGCGCTCAATGGCGTTGGTGCCCCAGTTGGCGATGATGAGGCTCCCCTCCTGGTCAAAACAGAGCCCGTTGGGCAGTGAGCCTTTGGCCTCCACGTAGCGCTCCTCAAAGGAGGTGCCCTGGGTCTGCACCCGGGGGGTGATAAGGGTCTGGCGGCCGTCCGGGTCAATCCGCACCACCCCACCCCGGGCGTCGGCCACCCAAAGCGTGCCATCCGGCTCGGCCAGAATGCACTCCGGGCGTTGCAGGCCGTGGCCGATGAAGCCGATCCGGTCCCGCTCTACCCGGAAGCCTATTAGGGGATTCGGGCTCATATGGGCTGGGCAGCGAGTTCCATGGAGGCGGCGGTAACCCCCACCGGGTCGGCCTTGGGGTCGTGGGTGCGCTCCCAGATGCAGAGCTGGCGGGACATCTCCACCATCCGGCGCACCCGGTCATAGCGGCGGCGGTTGTAGGCCGCGAGTGCGGCCTCCAGGCTGGGCTGGCGGCGCAGTTCCTCGGTCAGCACCACCGCGTCCTCGATGGCCATGGCCGCACCCTGAGCAATGTGGGCGGTCATGGCGTGGGCCGCGTCGCCCACCAGCACCACCCGCCCGCGGTGCCAGGGGGCCGGCACCAGGATGGTCTCGAAGGGGCGCAGCACCACCTTGCTGGGGTCGGTGATCTGCTCCTGTAGACGGGCCAGCAGGGGGATGTGCCGATAGCCATCCAACCGCTTGCGCATCTCCTCGGCCAGGGCGGCCTCGGGGTAGCGGGGGGGCTGGCCGGGGGCCGCGTCGGTGATGAACATGTACATCAGCTCTGGGCCCAGCGGCACGATGCCCACCTTGGGGTCGCCCATCCACATCCAGATGTTGTCCACCTCGGGGGGCCGGGGCAGATTGTAGCGCCAAACCACCTGCTCCTCGTACTGGGGCGAGGGGGCTTCAGGGAAGACCAGCTGACGCACCCTCGAGCGCAGCCCATCGGCCCCCACCACCAGGTCGTAGACTCCCTGACTCCCGTCGGTAAAGGTAACCTGAACCCTCTCCCCATCCTGTTCTATAGCCCGCACGCTCAGGCCCAGCCGCACCCGGGCCCCTGCGGCCTGGGCAGCCTTCTGCAAAATGGCGTGCAGCCTGGGGCGGGCGATACCGTTTTGCGGGGGAAAGTCCGGCCCGGCGATGGGGGGCTGGGGCAGGGTAGCGATGGGGGCGCCGTCGGGCCGCCACATCACCAGCGCCGACATGGGGAATCCCTGGGCGATGGCCTCCTCGGCCAGGCCCAAGGCAGCCAGGGCCCGCAGCGCGTTGGCGAGCTGGATGATGCCCACCCCATAGACGTCCCACCTGGGGTTCTGCTCGACGATCTCCACCTCAGCACCGCTGCCCTTGAGGCCCACCGCGGTGCAGAGACCGGCGATCCCGCCGCCCACAATCAACACCTTTTCCACACTCATCCGACCTCCTCGCTGGCGTACTTTGCCGCTTCTGGCTGACCGGCCACTTCTTCCAGGCGGCAGAGGATGCGCTGGGTACCCAGGCCGGTGATGCTGCCTTCCATCAGATCACCCTCTTGCAAGAACCGGCCGTAGTGCATGCCGTTGCCCGCCGGGGATCCGGTGCAGATGAGGTCACCGGGCAGAAGCTGCACGTAAGCCGAGATGAACTCGATGAGCTGGGCCACCCCGAAGATCATGTCCGCGGTGGACTCGTGCTGCATGACCTGGTCGTTGAGCCGGAGGGTGATGGTGAGGTTCTGGGGGTCGGGCACGAAGGCCGCGGGGGTGAGGTAAGGCCCCATGGGGAGAAAACCCGGAGCGTTTTTGGAAGCCAGCCAGTCCATGCCCATCTCGGGGATGTCGGGCCGGTAGACGAGCTCACGGGCGGTGATGTCGTTGACCACCACGTACCCGGCTACGTAGTCCAGGGCTTCCTCACGCCGCACCCGGCGGGCCGGACGGCCCATCACCACGCCCAGCTCGAGCTCCCAGTCGGCCTGCTGCACCTCCGGAGGCAGCCAGAGGGTGTCGTAGGGGCCGATGACGCTGGTGGGCAGCTTGGTGAAGATGAAGGGCTTGCCCCGGCGGGCCCGCTCGTCCATCCGGCGCTGACCCCACTCGCGCCGTTCGGCATCACTCTTGCCCGCCAGGTGGGGCCCCCCCTGGGCCACGATGAGATCCACCACGTGCTTTTTGTAGTTGGCCCCGGAGCAGAAAATCTGCCGGGGCAGATAGACCGGGGGCAGGGTCTGAAGCTGGGCCTCGGCAATGAAAGGCAGCGCTCCGGCCTCCCCGGCACGGATGGCCTCCACAGCCCGCTCCAGCGCCGGGTAGTTGCGCCCCCAGTCGTCCAGAAGCCCCAGCACGCTTTCGGGCTGGAACAGCTCAAAGCCCAACCGGCGGCACAGGGGGGCCAGGGCAGCCACCGCCAC
>NZ_JANXCG010000027.1 GCF_025060375.1 Meiothermus sp.
TGTGGAGATGGTGATGCCTGGGGACAACGTGACGTTTACGGTGGAGCTGATCAAGCCGATTGCGCTGGAGGAGGGCTTGCGGTTTGCCATCCGGGAGGGTGGTCGCACCGTGGGTGCGGGGGTGGTGTCCAAGATCATCGAATAACGTGATAGACTAAAGCCTTGCTGGCCCGGTCAGGCGACGGGAGCCTGGCTGGGCCGAAGGCTGAAAGAGGAACCTATGGCCAGCGAAATCCGGATCAAGCTGCTCCTGGAGTGTACGGGGTGCAAGCGCCGCAACTACGCCAGCGAAAAGAACAAGCGCAACACCACGGCCAAGCTCGAGCTCAAGAAGTACTGCCCCTGGTGCAACAAGCACCTCCCCCACCGGGAAGTAAAAATCTGAGGGGGGACCCATGGCCCAAGAGAACACCGCCCCTAAGCGCTCCCTTGGCGCCCGAATCATCAACTACTTTCGCGAGGCTCGTGCTGAGCTTTCCCGGGTAACCTGGTCAACTCGCCAGGAGATCATCGAGTCCACTCAGGTTATTCTGGTCTTTGCGGCGGTGGCAATGGTGGTGCTGGGGCTCATCGATACCGTCTTCCGCTTCATCACGGTGCGCCTACCGTGACGGGTATCCGCTATGAGCATTGAATGGTACGCCGTTCACACCTATGTGGGCTACGAGGAAAAGGTCAAGGAGAACCTCGAGCAGCGGGTGAAGGCCCTTGGAATGCAGGACAAAATCTTCCAGGTCCTGATTCCTACCGAAGAGGTGGTGGAGCACCGCGAGGGGGGCAAGAAGGAGGTCATTCGCCGCAAACTCTACCCCGGCTACATCTACGTGTTGGTGGACCTGGGTGATACCCCGGGTGAGGTCAACGAGGCCTGGGAGGTGGTGCGGAACACGCCGGGAGTGACTGGATTTGTGGGCACCGCCACCCGCCCTGTGCCCCTAACCCCCGATGAGGTGCAGCACCTTTTGGAGGTTTCCGGCCTGGCAGGCAAAAAGGAAACCCCAAAGGCTCAGGTGGCTTTCAAGGAGGGCGATGTGGTGCGGGTAATCTCGGGTCCGTTCGCCGACTTTACCGGGGTGGTAGGGGAGGTCAACCTCGAGCGGCAGAAGGTTAAGGTGCTGGTTTCCATCTTTGGCCGGGAAACCCCTGTGGAGCTTGACTTTTCTCAGGTGGTTCGGGCTTAGGCTCTTAGGTGAGAGACCGGTTTTGGGCGGGCGATAACACCACGAAGTTCGTGGGAGCCCAGACAGCAAAAAGGAGGAAGCGAAATGAAAAAGGTTACAGCCGTAGTCAAGCTACAACTCCCAGCAGGAAAAGCAACCCCAGCTCCCCCGGTGGGCCCTGCTTTGGGGCAGCATGGGGCCAACATCATGGAGTTTGTCAAGGCGTTCAATGCGGCCAGCGCCCACATGGGCGACGCCATCGTGCCGGTGGAGATTACCATTTACTCCGACCGCTCCTTTACCTTCGTGACCAAGACCCCGCCGGCCTCCTACCTGATTCGCAAGGCTGCGGGGATTGAGAAGGGTTCGGGTAAGGCTGGTCGGGAAAAGGTGGGCAAGTTGACCTGGGAGCAGTGCCTGGAAATTGCCAAGCAAAAGATGCCCGACATGAACGCAGGCGACCTGGAGGCAGCCGCTCGGCAGATTGCTGGCTCGGCCCGTTCCATGGGTGTGGAAGTCACGGGGGTGCCCAATGCCTAAGCGCGGTAAACGCTATCGGGCCATTGTGGAAAGGGTAGACCTCCAAAAGGTCTACAGCATTGAGGAGGCAGCCGCCCTGATTCCGCAGATCAGAAGCGCCCGTTTTGACGAGACGGTGGAGATTCACGTGAGGCTTGGAATCGACGCCAAGAAGTCGGACCAAAATGTGCGCTCCACCGTGGCCTTGCCCCATGGCACGGGCCGTGCGGTGCGGGTGCTGGCTATTGCCAAAGGGGAGAAGATTGCCGAAGCCCAAGCGGCGGGTGCGGACATCGCGGCGGGTGAGGAGATCATCCAGGAGATTCTGGATGGCCGCTCCGACTTCGATGCGGTGGTGGCAACCCCTGATGTGATGGGCGCAGTGGGCTCCAAGTTGGGCCGCATCCTGGGGCCTAAGGGCCTGCTGCCCAACCCTAAGGCGGGAACCGTGGGCTTTAATATCGGTGAGATCGTACGGGAGATTAAGGCCGGTCGGATTGAATTCCGCAACGACAAAACCGGTGTGGTGCATGCCCCGGTGGGCAAGGCCAGCTTTACCCCCGAGCAGATTGCCGAGAACGTGCGAGCCTTCCTCAAGGCGGTGGAGAGTGCTAAGCCAGAGGGGGCCAAAGGCACCTACCTGCGCTCGGTCTACCTTTCGACCACCATGGGTCCCAGCATCAAGGTAAACCCTGCTAGTGTTAGCAAGGCCTAGAGGTGGTCTGGGCCTAGGCTCTGGCCCCCTTGGGGGGCCTCTTTTTGCTGGCCCAAATTGCGTATGCTAAGCGCTGGCATGACCCCTGCCCAAGCCCTAAGCCTGAGCCTGCTGGTGGCAGGTGTGGTGTTTGGCCTCAAGTGGTTGGCCTACCTGCTTACCGGTTCAGTGGCGTTGTACTCCGATGCGCTGGAGTCGGTGGTGAACATCGTGGCGGCCGCTGTGGCCCTTTTCGCGGTCAGGGTTTCCAGACGCCCAGCCGACCACAACCACCCTTATGGCCACACCAAGGCTGAGTACCTCTCAGCGGTGTTGGAGGGGGTGTTGATTGTCCTGGCGGCTCTGGCCATCGTGCGGGAGGCCTGGCCTCGGCTGCTCGAGCCGGAGGCCGTTGAAGACCTGGGGCTGGGCTTGCTGGTTTCCCTGGCGGCCTCGAGCCTCAACGCCCTCCTGGGGTGGTTTCTAATCGCTAGAGGCAGAAGAACCCGCTCCCCTGCGGTGGTGGCCGACGGGAAGCACGTTTTGACGGATGTGCTGACCTCGGTGGGGGTGATTTTGGGCATGGGGCTGGCTGGCCTGACGGGGTGGTGGCTGCTTGACCCCCTGCTGGCTATTTTTGTGGCAACGAACATCTTATGGGTGGGCTGGCGGCTGGTGCGGGACTCCCTGGGGGGGCTGATGGACGAGGGGCTACCCGAGGTGGAGCTGAGCGAGGTTCGGGAAGCCCTGCGCTATGCCTTAGAAGGCCTGGCTGCCGAGGGGAGGGTGCTGGAGGTGCACGACCTCCGTACCCGTCGGGCTGGACCCCGTACCTTTGTGGAGTTTCACCTGGTGGTGCCGGGAGAGACCACGGTGGAGCAGGCCCACCAAATTTGCGACCGGCTCGAGGGGGCCCTGCAGGCCCGGCTGGAGGGCCTGCAGACCACCATCCATGTGGAGCCGGACCACAAGGCCAAGCACGCCACCTTCAGGATTGGTTGAACCTAAGCGTAGGCCAGGTCCACGATTATGTAGGTCTGGCTGCCCTTGGGGCCTTTGACCTGCACCTCGTCGCCCACCTTTTTGCCCATTAGGGCCTGGCCCAAAGGGGATTCGTTGGAGATTTTTCCGCTGAACACATCGGCCTCATGGCTGCCCACCATGGTTAGGCTCATGCGCTGGCCGCTGGGGGTCTCGAGCTCCACCGTTACCCCGATCTGCACCTCGGTGGGTACCCCGTTGCCCGCCTCCACCACCTGCACCCGGCTGAGGATGTCCTCCAGCTCGGCAATTCGGCTGTTGTTCTCCCACATTGCCCGACGGGCTTCGTCGTATCCCGCGTTTTCCCGAAGGTCGCCCTCGGCGATGGCCCGGCCCATCTCTTCCGCAATCTGGCGCATCCTTTCGGTTTTCAAGTAGGCCAGCTCCTGCTCGAGGCGGGCCTTGCCTTCAGCGGTAAGGTACACTGGCTTCTTGTTGGCCATCAAACAAAACCTCCAAGGGCCTATCCCGGTAGGCCCGGCTTCCAGTATAGTGGGCCCTTGGTCATATGCCCAGCTGCCGACGGGCTGCCTCGGCGTCTTGGGCGAGCTGGGCTTTTAGGGCTTCCAGGCTTTCAAACTTCCGCTCCTCCCTCAGCCGGGCTAGAAATTCCACGCTCACCTCCTGCCCGTACAGGTCGCCGGCAAAACCGAAGAGGTGCACCTCCAGCCGCAGGTGCTGGCCCAAAACCGTCGGCCGGTGGCCCACGTTGGCCATGCCCCCGTAGCGGCCCTGGGGGGTTTGGACGCGCACTGCGAAAACCCCCGGAGGCAGGATTTTGAGTGGGGCCACCCCAACGTTGGCGGTGGGGAAACCCAGCCTTCGCCCCAGCTTGTCGCCCTCCTGGACAATGCCCCTGGCCGAGTAGGGACGGCCCAGAAGGCGCTGGGCCTCCTCCACCGCCCCCGCCCGCAGAAGCTCCCGAATCCGGCTTGACTTAACCGGTCCACCCAGGAGTTCGAGAAGGGGCAGGGTACGGGCAGGGGCCACGCTCTGGAGGTCTTCCAAACCCCCCTTGCGCCCCTGGCCGAAGCGGAAGTCAGCCCCTACATAGAAGCACGCCGCCTCGAGGCGCCTTAGCTCTTGCAGGAATTCCTCTTTGCTGCGCTGGGCAAAGGCTTCGGTAAAGGGCACAACCAGAGCTATTTCCACCCCGAGCCCGCGCAGGAGCTCTACCTTCTCGCTGAGGTCGGTCAGAAACCCCTCGCCCCGCGTGAAGACCTTGCTGGGGGGGTCGAAGGTGTAGAGGAGCAGGGGGATGTGGCGCTGGTGGGCCTCGTTTCGGGCCTGGTGGATGAGGTGTTGGTGGCCCAGGTGGAGCCCGTCAAAGCTGCCAATGGCCACCACCTTGGGGCCAGTCGGGGCGTCCTGAGGGTCGTTGATGAGGAGCATGGCCGAGCTAGACCGGGCGCTGGGCGGTTTCCAGCAGGTAGTAGAGAATTCCGGCCATGGCCGGGGCGGAGATCTGCTCCCTTCCCGCCTGGGCTGCGCGGTAGACCTCCTTGGGGTCGTGCCATTCCACCGAGATCTGCTCATCGGGGTCTGGGGTTCCCCGGGCTGGCCGGAGGTCTTTAGCCCGGAAGAGAAAGACCTTTTCGTTGCAGAAGCCAGGGGATACGTAGAAGCTGTTGAGAAACTCCAACTCCCCGCTGAGCTGGGTTTCCTCAGCTAGCTCGCGCAGGGCCGCCTCCAGGGGGGTTTCACCCCGATGGATGAGGCCGGCAGGGAGCTCGAGGGTGCTACCGCCCACCGCTGGGCGATGCTGCCGCACGAACAGGAGCTTGCCGTCGCATTCAGCCAGTATGGCCACTGCGTGGTCATGCTCCACAACCTCGAAGCCGTTCTCTATGGCCAGGTTCAGGATGCGGCCCCGATACAGGTAGTGTCGCGAGGGCATGAGCTCAAGCTAATGGGTGGGGCCACAAACGTCAAATCGGCCCGGTTCAGGTGGCTTAGACTGGGGCGGGATGGAGGACTTGCTCTTCGCAGAGCTGAAGCGGGAGGTGGACCTGCTGGGGCGGGCCTTGGGGAAGGCCATCCGCACGCTTTCGGGTGAACGGGTGTTTGCCTTGGAGGAGCGGATTCGTGAGCTAACCAAGGCCCTGCGGCACGCCCCCAGCGAGGCCGGTCGTCGGGAACTTTTGGGGTTGATACAGGGTCTGTCCCTCCCGGAGGCCGAGGCGGTGGTTCGGGCTTTTTCCGCCTACTTTCACCTGGTCAACCTGGCCGAAGAGCGCCAGCGGGTGCGGGTTAACCGGGAGCGGGAGAAGAGGAGCACCCCTGAGGCGCCTCGAGGTGAGTCCTTTCTAGCCCTGGTGGGCCAGCTCAAGGCCCAAGGGCTTGGCTACGAGGAGGTGGTAGCGGTTCTCTCCCGCCTGCGGCTGCACCTAACCTTCACGGCCCACCCCACCGAGACCCGCCGCCGCACCCAACGGCACCACCTGGCAGAGGTTCAGAGGCTTTTGGAGCGGCTTGAGCGGGGCGAGCCGGTTCTGGAGGAGCTGGAGGCGCGGGTTACGCTGCTTTGGGGCACCACCGAGTTGCGGAAGGCCCGGCCCAGCGTGGAGGACGAGGTCAAAGGTGGGCTGTTCTACGCCACGGGTGCGCTCTGGCAGGCTGTGCCGAGGCTGGTAGAGGGGTTGGAGCGGGCGGTGGAGGCTCACTACGGCAGGCGGCCCGATTTGACCCCTCCTTTGGTCTTCAGAAGCTGGATTGGGGGAGACCGCGATGGAAACCCCAATGTGACCCCCGAGGTAACCGCCTGGGCCCAGAAGTACGCCCGGGAATTGGCGTTGCGCCAGTTTGTGGATGGGGTGGATGGGCAGATTCGCGACCTTTCCCTGACCGAGGACCGGGTGGCCATCAGCCGCGAGCTGAGGCTGGCCTTGGAGGAGCAGGCCCGTCGCCTCAGCCTGCCTGAGCGCTTTCAAGGGGAGCCATACCGCCGATTCGGTATGGGTTTGCGCCGCCGGCTGCGTTCCTTGCTCGGGGAGATGGGTCCAGGTTACGAGAGCACCCAGGAGTTTGCCGACGACCTGCGCAAGATGGAGGGCAGCCTAGAGCAGCTTGGCCTGGGGAATGTGGCGCGAACCTTTGTGCGACCCCTCCGGTTCAACGCGCTGGCCTTCGGGCTGGACCTGGTGGCCCTGGACCTGCGCGAAGAGTCCCGGGTCCTGTCTGAGGCGGTGGCCGAGCTTTTGAGGGTGGGAGGCCTGCAGGAGAACTACCTGGCCCTGGACCCCGAGGCGCGGGAGGTGCTCCTCACCCAGGAGCTGGCCACTGCCCGTCCCCTGGCCCCGGTGGGCTACCGCCCGCAGAGCCGAGCCCTTCAGACTGCCCTGGAGGCCCTGCGGGTCTGGCGGGCTCGAGGGGCCCACGTGGTCTCCATGACCCACCACCCCAGCGACCTGCTCGAGGTCATGCTGCTGGCCCGGGAGGTGGGGCTTTACCGGCCCGGGCGGGGCCTGCCCTTTGATGTGGTGCCGCTCTTTGAGACCCTGAGCGACCTGCAAAACGCGCCCAGGGTGGTGGCCCGGTTGCTTGAGAATCCGGTGTTTATGGCCCATGTGCAGGGTCGGGGGGGGCTCGAGGTCATGATTGGCTACTCCGACTCCAACAAGGATGCGGGCTTCCTGGCGGCCAACTGGGCGCTCTACCAGGCCCAGGAGGCCATCAGCGCGGTGGCCAAAAGCCGAAACGTGCAGGTCTACTACTTCCACGGCCGGGGCACCTCCACCGCGCGGGGGGGTGGCACCGCCGGGCGGGCCATTGCCAGCCTGCCCCCCGGCACGGTAGGAAGCCGGATGCGCCTGACCGAGCAGGGCGAAGCCCTGGCCGACCGCTACGCCCACCCCGAGCTGGCCTACCGCAACCTCGAGCAGATGCTCTACCACCTGGCCTTGGCCTCGGCCCGCGACCTCTACGGTCAGGCCGAGCCTCTCCCAGAGGCGTGGCGAGAGGCCATGGAACGGGCCGCCCAGCGCTCCACCGAGGCCTACCGGGAGCTGCTCTTGCGCCCGGGGTTCTTTGAGTTCTACGAGCAACTCACCCCCATCCGCGAGATTGGGGCCCTCAACATCGCCAGCCGCCCGGTTTATCGCTCGGGGCGGGTGCGGGAAATCAAAGACCTGAGGGCCATCCCCTGGGTGATGTCCTGGACGCAGGTGCGGCTTTTGCTGCCGGGTTGGTATGGCCTGGCCGAGGGCCTGGAGGAGATTCCCCTAGGCCTGCGGCGGGAGATGTTTGAGGGGTGGCCCTTCTTCGCCACCACCCTGGACAGTGCGGCCATTGCCCTGGCCAAAGCCGACCTGGGCATTGCCCGGGAGTACCTTCGCCTGGTGGAACCCAAGCTGGCCGAGCGTTTCTTTCCCTCCATCGCCCGGTCCTTCGAGAGGAGCAGAGCCTTGCTGGAGGAGACCTTCCAGGGTCCCCTGCTCCGCAACCACCCGGTGCTGGCTCGCCAGACCGAACTCAGAAACCCTTATGTCGACCCCATCTCGCTGGTGCAGGTGGAGCTTCTAGCCCGCTACCGCCGAACCCCCCCGGAGTCGCCTGAGCGGCCCGGCCTCGAGCGGGCCCTAATGCTCTCCATCCTGGGGATTGCGGCTGGCTTGCGCAACGCGGGCTAAGGGCCTCCAAAAGCCCTTCGGGCCAGCGCCAGCAGTCCCAGGTCGCTGCCCCAAGGCCCCACCAGCTGGACGCCGATGGGCTTCGCCTCCGGTTGCCCGGCCGGCACCGAGATCACCGGTGCGCCCAGCAGGCTGGCGTAGCAGGTGAGGCTCAGGGTGCGCCAGCGGAAGGCCAGGGCCCCTTCGGCGTCTTGCAGCTCACTGAGGGGTGGGGCGCTGGTGGGGGTCGCGGGCAACAGCACGAGCGTGCCGGGTAAAAGCCAAGCCCCCATCTCGGCCCGTAGCTGTGCCTGATGGCTCAAGGCCCGCCCAACTTCCCCCGGGGTGAGCCGGGAGGCCATCTCCAGGAGCCTGCGCACATCCTCACCCAGGCGCGGCTGCTGCGCCTCGAGCCACTCCTGGTGAAAACCCCAGGCCTCTGCCCCCTGCAAGACCCGCTGGGTTTCGCGGGCCGCCTCCAGCAAGCCCAGCCGCCTCTCCTTGATGGCGATGCCCTGGGCCTCGAGCCTCTGCGCCGCCCGCTCTACCGCTTGCTGGGCCTCAGGGCTGGAGAGTTCCAGGGCGTCGCTCACGATCACCGCCTGTGCAAAACCCACCGCTGGCAGGGCCTCGGAGAGCAGGACTCGGGCAAAGCGCTCCATCACCCCTGGGTCGGCTGCCAGGAGCCCCACGGTGTCGTAGCTGGGGGCCAGGGGCACCACCCCCTGGGTGGGGATGGCCCCGTGGGTGGGCCGGTAGCCGTAGATACCGCAGAAGGAGGCCGGAATCCGCACCGAGCCCGCGGTGTCGCTACCCAGGGCCACTGGCACCAGACCCGCGGCCACCGCCACTGCCGACCCCGAAGAGGAGCCCCCGGGAATTCCATCCGGTACCCTGGGGTTTTTGGGGGTGCCGAAGTGGGGGTTGATGCCGGTTATGCCGTAGGCCAGCTCGTGGGTGTGGGTCTTGGCCACCAGCCTGGCCCCTGCCCGCTTGAGTGCCGCCACCGCCCAAGCGTCCCGGGTTGGAAGGCCCCAGCGTTCGGCAAATTCGGGGTTGCCCGCCCCGGTGGGTAGCCCGGCCACGTCGAAGATGTCCTTGGCGGCGAAGGTAAGCCCAGTCAGCGGACCGCACCCCTGCTCGGGTCCCTCCACCCAGGCCACCACCGCTCCGCAGTCGTCCCTTAGGTTCACCCCGCTATCTTACGCCCGTAAGATAGGGGCCGGTATGGTTGAGGTGCACCACCGCTCCGTAACCTTTTACCCCCCGGCCCGCGCCAGGTTTCTGGTCGGTGACTTCACCGACTGGGATAGGAGGCCCATCCCCATTGAAGGACCTCTTACCCTCGAGTTTCCCCCTGGGGCCTACATTGAGTACGCCTTTCTAGACGAGGACCGAGAGCCCTTCCCCGACCCCGACAACCCCCGCAAGGCCCAAAACCCCTGGTGGAGCTACCCCAGGGCTATCGAACTGCCCGGCTTTCAGTACGCCACGCCGCACCAGCCCTCCCGCCCGGTAGAGGTAGACCGCCACCGGCTGGCGTCCAGGGTCTTTGGCACCCCCCGCCGCTACTACGTGTATAACCCTCAAGAACCGGCCCAGGCCACCCTCTACGTGCACGACGGGGTGGCTTACTATCGCACCGCCAAGCTGGCTGAGGTGGCCCAGGGGCTTCTGGAGCAGGGTCAGATAGACCCGGTTCGCATCGTGTTCATAGAGCCGGAGGACCGCCGGCAGGAATACTGGTTCAGCACCGCCTACGAACGGCACCTGCTGGACGAACTCATCCCCGCGGTGGAGGCCCAGTACGGCCCTACCCCGGAACGGGGTTTGCTGGGCGCCAGCCTGGGGGGGCTGATCTCAGGCTGGCTGGCCTTGCGCCATCCCCAGGTTTTCCAGAAGGTGGCTACCCAGTCGGCCTGCCTCACTGCCTCGCCCAAGGGGGGCGATTCCTACACCGACCCTGAGTGGCTCACCGAGCAGTACCAGGTTGCCGAGACCCTCCCGCTGCGCTTTTACTGCGAGACCGGCCAGATTGAGTGGCTGCTGGCTCCCAATCGTCGCTTTGCTGCTATGTTGGCTGACAAGGGCTACCCTCACCTCTACCAAGAACGCCCTTCCGGCCACAACTGGATGACCTGGCGGCAGGGGCTGGCCCCGGCCCTGCTGTACCTGTTTGGCAGCAGATGATAAGCTCGGGTTTATGGATTTTGGTGCAGCTTTTTTAGCCATTCTGATTATTGTGGCCCTCGAGGCTGTTCTCTCCGTGGACAACGCCATGGTTTTGGCTGTGATGGTGCGGCCTCTACCCGAACATCTACGCTCAAGGGCGTTGCTCTACGGCATCATCGGAGCCTATGTGCTACGCGGGCTGGCCTTGCTATTTGCCACCGTGATCATCCAGATATGGTGGATACAGCTTCTGGGCGGGGCTTACCTGGTCTACCTGGCCCTCAACCACCTGCTGCGCCGCAAGCCTGAGGAGGTTGGGGAGGAGAAGTTCCGAATGCAGCAGGCTGCGGCGGCCAGTTTTTGGCGGGTGGTGGCCATGATCAACCTGGTGGACCTGGCCTTTGCGGTGGACTCGGTGCTGGTGGTCATCGCTTTTAGCCGGGAGTTCTGGGTGATCTTCACCGGTGTTGCCATCGGGATTCTCCTGATTCGGCTGGCTGCTGGCGTCATGGTCGCTATCATCGAGCGATATCCGCGGCTCGAGGTCGTGGCCTACGCGGTGGTGGGGTGGGCTGGAATCAAGCTAACCCTGGAGGGCTGGGCTCACGGTAGCGAGGTCTGGCTGCACCGCCCAGAGTTGGCGCTGCACCTACCGCAGGCCTTCTTCCTGAGCGTCACTCTGGCCATCTTGGTGCTGGGCACCCTGTGGGCCTTCCGCCGCTCTTCCGAATCCTGAACCCGTACTCACCTGAGAGGGTAATCCCAATCACCCTGGGGGTTTACGGGTACCTGCTCAAAGCTAGGGGTGCTGGACGTGGAGGACCTGCTCGGCCCCCGGCCCAGGCCTGAGCCCCCGCTGGGCAAAGCCCGGCCGATAGGCCGTAGAATCGCCACAAGACGACGGACCCGAGGGTAGAGCACCCTCGGGTTTTTGCGTCCTGGGCTGGTGCGCCCGGCAGGACTAGAACCTGCGACCTAAGGTTTAGGAAACCTTTGCTCTATCCACACTGAGCTACGAGCGCAGGGTTGCCCCAGGCGGGCAACCCAGATTCTAGCACCTATGCCGCTTTGCTTCTACAGCAAGCCTGAAGAAATCTGGTAAGTTTGAGCGGATGGGGCTTTTCATGGCGATTCTAGCCTATCTGGTGGGCGCCTTGCCTCTAGGGTACTGGGCGGTGCGCCGTTTGAGCGGATGGGACCCCCGCTGGGCCTCGAGCTACAACCTGGGTCTGGAGAACGCGCTCCAACGCCTGGGGATTGGTCCTGCGCTGTTGGCTTTTGTCCTGGATGCGCTCAAAGGTTTGTTGGCAGTTTGGTTGGGGGGGAGGCTGGGGTTCTCCTGGGGAGTGGTCTTTGCCCTTTTGGTCTATCTAGGCCACCTCTATCCCCTGCGACCTTTTTCCCAAGGAGCGCCGCTGCGGGGGCGGGGAGCAGGGGTGTTGTTGGGGACGATTCTTGGGCTCCACCTGAGCGGTCTGCCCTACCCCCATACGTTGGCGCTTCTGTTGCTGGGGGCGCTCACCCTGCTGACCCGCTATGTTTCACTGGCGGTCTTGGCTCTGCCTCTAGGCCTTGCATTTCTCACCACGTTTTTGCCCATGGAGCCATGGGCCAGGCTCGCTGCTTGGGGCCTTTTTGCTGTGGCCCTGTGGCGCCACAAGGAGAACATTGCTCGGATGCTAGAGGGCATCGAGCCCCGCTTGGGTGAGCCTCCCCCCCTTCCTTCGGAGAAGCAGGTGGTCTGCGCCTTCATGATTCATCCCCTCACCTTGGAAGACCTCTTCCAAAGCCCCCGTTTTCGCTGGGCCAGGCCTTTGATTGAGCGGGGCATCCTTTCGCGTGCTTGGGTAGAGCGCCTTGCGGAGTTTTTCCGACCAATGAAGGTAGGGGAGCTGCGCGGGGTGAGGACCGCGGACGGTCGGGAGATTCGCTGCTATCTAATTTCCGCCCCGCTTTTGCCCCACCAGATTACCGGTAAGCCCGATCTCGCCACCCTGCGGGCCATTCAAGGGGCCCGGTTGGCACGGGAGCTGGGCTGTACGGTGGTGGGGCTGGGGGCTTTCTGGAGCGTGGTGGGCGAGAAGGGCCGGTTGGTGCAGGAGGCGGTGCCCGAGATAGAGGTGACCAACGGTGGAGCCTACACCGCTGGCACCGTCAAGGCGGCCATCCCCGGCATTCTGGCCCACTTCGAGCAGACTGGACGAAGGTTGGGGGAGGCCACCGCTGCTGTGGTGGGGGCCAATGGGGTGGTGGCCTTTGGCATCGCCCGCCAGATAGCGCCCTTGGTGGGCAAGCTAATCCTGGTGGGGCGGAACCTCGAGCGCCTGGAGAAGAGCGCCGCAAGCCTCAGGCAGAATCTGGAGCGCAAAGGGCAGCCTGTGCCCAAGATCGTGACCACCTTGGATATAGCCGCCATCCGCGAGGCCGACCTGGTTTTCAGCGCCACCTCCGACCCCCGGCCGGTCATCTTCCCCGAGCACGTGAAGCCCGGGGCCTGGATTTACGATGAGGGCGTACCACCCGATGTGGACGAGTCGGTCAAGGGGCTGCCGGGGGTGCGGGTGATCCCGGGCGGGGTGGTGCGGCCTCCGGGCAACATGACCGGCAACCTTGATCTGCACTTTGGCGAAGGGGCCGTACCGGCCTGTCTGGCTGAGACCATGATTCTGGCCGCTGAAGGGGCCTACGAGCGCAAGAGCCTGGGGGGTGAGACCAAGAGCGAGAACATCCAGTTCTTCGTGGATCGGGCCGAGGCCTTGGGGTTTCGGGTGGTGGACTAGCCCTTGCGGCCCAGCAAGCTGGGCCAGCAGGTCTGCGCTCTGGAGCAGGTGCCCGCCCTCCACCGCTCGGTCTGGCAGCGGGATTGGTGCGGTTGCGCTGGTGTGGCCGTGCTGCTACGCAGTTGGTAGAACACAGGGAGTGTAGGTTGGCATGATGCTTCTGCTGAGCCCCACCCGGTTTGAAGCCGCTTTCCTGAGAGGCCGCAGGTTTACCTTCCACGGCCGCGCCGGGTTGCGCGGGGAGGGGTGGGTCTGGCTCGAGTCGGGCGTTGGCAAGGTCAACACCGCCGCTACCCTGGCTGCTTTTGCAAGGGGCCGAAAGCTGGAGAGGGTGCTGCTTTTTGGCATTGCCGGGGCCTACCCCGGTGCTGGGCTGCAGCTCGGCGAGGCGGCGCTTGCTGGGGAGGAGGTCCAGGCCGACCTGGGCATCCGGGACAGGGGGATGGAGGGCCTGGGCTTCCCCACCCTGGCCCTGGGGTCGGGCCTGTACCACAACCGCTTCCCCCTGGACAGGGCGTTCACTGCGGAACTGAGCAGGACGCTCGGCCTGCCCGTCAGGACCTTCCTGACCCGCGATTTGGTCTCGGAAAGCCCCAGCGAGGCTCGGCGGCTTCAGCGCAGGTGGAAGGCGGACCTCGAGAACATGGAGGGCGCGGCTTTTGCCCAGACCTGCTTGTGGCTGGGCCTCCGGGGGGGTGAGCTGCGGGCGGTTTCCAACCTCGCTGGGGTGCGCGAAAAAGCCCGGTGGCGCATCCGGCAGGCGGTAGAGAGCCTCGAGCACCACATTCTGCGTATCATCGGGTCATGATGGACATCACCCGCCCCATCTACCCGGGCGTTCCGGTCTGGCCCGGCGATACCCCCTACAGCTACGAACTCACCGCCCGGATTGCTCAGGGCGACAGCGTGAACGTGGGTAAAATCACCACCACCACCCATCTGGGCACCCATCTGGACGCTCCCTGGCATTACGTGGAGGAAGGGGGCAGGCTGGAAAGCGTGCCCCTTGCGGTGCTGGTGGGTCCCTGCCGGGTGGTGGACGCTCAAGGGCAAAAAGCCCTTTCGGTGGAGTTCCTAAGGGGTGTGGAGCTGGCTGAGCGCACCCTCTTCTACACAGGGCAGCCCAACCGCTGGGATACCTTTCCCCGCCGCTTCACGCACGTGCTGCCGGAGGCCGCGCTGTACCTGGCTGAGCGAGGGGTGCGGCTTTTCGGCACCGATGGCCCCAGCGTGGACCCCCTTGACTCCAAAGACCTTCCCGCCCACCGGGCCTTTGCCCGGGGCGGGGTTTTCATTCTGGAGGGGTTGGCCCTAGAGGGGGTACCGGCGGGCAGGTATGAGCTGGTTGCTCTGCCCCTGCGGCTCGAGGGGACCGACGCCGCGCCGGTGCGCGCTATCCTTCGCTAGAAGCCTATTCCCAGCCGCAACGCAAAGCGGCCGGTGGGGTTGCGCTGGCTGAAGCCGTAGTCCAGCCGGATGGGCGGCAGGATGGCCCCCAGCAGGTCCAGGTTGAGCTGCAAGCCCACCCCAGCCCCCAGGAAGAAGGCGTCCAGGTCGCCCGAGGCTGGCCACAGGCGGCCGAAGTCGGCAAAGACGAAGCCGTAGAGATTGGTGCCTCCGGTAGGGGAGAGGCCAAAGTCGTAGCCGTACTCGAGGCTGCCATTCAACACCGTGGTGCCCTTGTCGAGAAAGCGGGGGTCGTAGCCGCGCAGGGTGGAGATGTCGGTGCTGTTTCCGCCCAGGCTGAATTTCTGGCTGTCCTGGGCGGTTCCAAGAATGGTGCCGAAGGAGAGCCTCAGGCCCAAGGCCTGGCGGGCCGCCGCATCGAGGGGGAAGTACTGCCGAGCAGTGATGACCACCGGCACAAACTGGGTGGCCTCGCTGCCCTTGGGGAAGGTGATGCCATAACCGGTGCTGAGGTTGATGGAGAAGCCCCGAGTGGGAAAGTTGGCATCGTTGAGGGTGCTGTACGTAGCTCCCAGGGTCAGTGTGATGGCCTGGTATTCCCGCAGGCTCTGCTCAAAGCGGTTGATGGCATCCTGTAAGAGGGCGTTGCTGCAGGCGGTGTCCTCGGCCACACTGGGGTTGGCGTTGTTGCTCCCGTCGGTGACCCTCACCAAGCAACGTGGGCGGTTGGGGTCGTTGACCTCCAGGATGGGGATGCTCCACTCCCATCCCAGCCCTGCCGACAGCCGGAGGTTGGGGATTTCCTTGCTCAGGGGGCGGGAGATGGAGAAGTTCAGGCCGGTTTTACGCTCGGTGTACTGCCAGGGAGAGGTGGTGTCGTTGCTGTCGATGATCCCGTCGCCGTTGAGGTCAGGGGGAGAGCCATTGTAAAGCTGTTGCAGGGGGAAGTTGATGTTGGCCTGGGGTTGGCTGTAGAAGCTCACGCTGAAGGAGGTGCGCACCTCTTTGAAGTCGCCGAAGTCGATGTAAATCCAAGGGATGCGGTATGAGGCACTAAAGGTAAGGAGCTGGCCTGCATCGTTGGGGTTGATGCCCAGGGTAACGCTGTACTGGTGGGCTAGGCCCCAGAGGTTGGTGTCGCTGATGCTGATGCTGCCTTCCCAACCAGTTAGGCTGCTCCAGGCAATGCCCGGTACAAAGCTTCCAGTCTGAGCTTCGCGGAAGCTCAGCACCAGGATTACATCTTCGGGCCTTTCCCCCTGCTGGGGCCGCACGGTGGGAGGTTCGCGCAAAAGGCCAGTGCGAAGGATGTTGGTAATGCCCTGGCGCACTGCGCTCACAGAGAAAAGGCTGCCCACTGGAGGCATCTCCCGGAGGAAAACGCTGGGGTCGGTGCGGGTGAGCGGTGGGTCAATGCGGTAGCCCGCAATGCGCAGTTCGCGCAGCCGCTGGGTGTAGACCCCGTCCCGGAAGCTGAAGTCGGGCTGAGCTACCAGTTCGTACCCCGCCTCGCGGTACTCCCGCAGTAGCCGGACAAAATCCTCGCTGGCCAGGGCGGGGTTATACTCATCCCCAGCCTTCAGCCGCATGCGGGCCAGCAGCCGCTCAGTGGGAAGGGCGCTGTTGCCCTCGAGCCGCACCTCTCGGATGGGCCCGTAGCGCTGCTCGCCTACCTGAAAGGTGAGCCGCACCCCATCCTGACCCACGCGCTCTGGGCGAACCTCAATGACCCGGCCCAGGCTGCGGGAAAGGGCGTTGACCCCATCTAGAATCCGGTCGAGGTTGAAGGGGTCACCCGCTTTGAGCCCCAGCGGGCTGATATCCAGCCCTTGGGGGTTGATCTCAGCGATCTTGAGCTCGCTGAAGACCACCCTCAAGACCCCCTCTGAAAGAGCGGTGCGGCCCAGGTCCACCCCGCTGCCGCGAAACCCCGCTGCAGCATAAATCTCGGCCGTTCTTCCCACCGCCTCTCGGTAGCGCTCGAAGGAGAAGCGCCCTTCCTCTATCACGCTCCGGAAAAGGGGTTCCAGGCGCTCTTTGGGGACGTAGGTGACGGTTCCGACCTCCACGGCTTTGAGTTCGGGGTTTTCCTCCACTCGGAAGGTGAGTTCCACCCCTTCGGCCAGGTCTTTGGCCTCAGGCGTGACCTTCGGTTCAAAGGGGAAGCCCTCGTTGCGGTAGATGCGGGCTAGGGCCTGGGCTGCCTCGGCGGCCTTTTTAGGGTTGAAGATAGAACCAACCCCGATGGCGTGCTCGCTCTCCAGGTAGCGCAGCACCTCAGCTTCGGGGAAGGCCCGGGAGGTGGCGCTCACCTTGGTGAGGCTGGGGTTGGGAACCACCTCCACCACCAGTTTGCTGCCCTCCAGCCGCAACCGTGCATTGCGGAAGTAGCCGGTCTCCAGCACCGCGGCCCGGGCCTGCTCGAGGTCCCCAGGTTCGTCGCCCACCCCAAAGGGCAAGGCGATGCGCACCAGGGCGGCGAGCACCGCGTCGGCACCCCGCACCTCGACCTCCTCGAGGGGGGCGGCGCAGGCCAGGCCCAGCGGAATCACAAAGGCCAGGAATCGCCTCATGCTGCCAACCATATGCGAGTCGGGTGAAGGGCGAGTGAGAGGCAGGGCAACCCCCAAACCCAAACCTTATGCTAAGGCAGGGGTATTCATGAAACGTCTGGCCAGTGGGGCAGGCCGCGAGAAGGAGGGCTTTTGGCACCGGCTGGGCCGCTGGCTCTCCCCCAGCCGGGCAGCCCCCTGTAGCCCTCCCTCCCCTTCCCTACAGGGGATGCCCCGCCCGCTCAGGCTGGAGGAGGGCGAGCTCGTCGATCTGGGGGAGTGCTGGGGAGAGGCTTCGCTGCGGGGGGTCCTTCTGCGGGGCACCCTCAGCGGAGCCCAGCTCCAGAGCCTGCCCAGGGGTCTTTCCTGCTGGGCCCCGGAGCCCCTCGAGGCCGGGGCCCTGCTGCCCTACGGAGCGCCTGCCTGGCTTTGTGGCCCCAGCGGGCCGCTGGTCAGCCTGCTGCCCGTCATGCCCCGCGCCGCGCAGCCCCTGTGCTGGGGCAAGGCCCTCTGCCTCTGGGAGGGGCGGCTCATCAGCCTCGAGCTCGGCGGGCTGGAGCCTTTCGACCTGGGGCAGAGGCTCAACCTGCCCCAGCTCAGGGGGTTCTGGCTCCTCCTTTCCCAAGGCGGGCTGCGTCTTCTCGAGCTACCCGTAGGGCTGAGGCTCTCCCACGGAGCTCATCCCCTGCGGCCCGAAAGCCACCTGCCCTTCGAGGTGCCCTTCCGGCTGGAGGGCGGGGACCTCCGGGGAGAGCTGCTCTTCCTGGCCTACGAGAACCCCCCCGTGCCCCTCGCGCGCCTGCGCTACCTGGGCGCCCCGCCCGAGGCGCGCCGCAAACACCTGCTGCTCACGGGGGCCATCGACCTCGGTCAGGAACTTCACGACCCCCTGCTCGCCCGGCTCCGCCTGCAGCCGGAGCCGGAGGGGGTGCGGCTTCTGCACCTGCCGGGGCACCTGTGGGCCCTGCTGCGCTTTGAGCCGCTTGGCCCGGGGGCCCTGGCGCCCTGGGGGGAGGCCCTGGCGCTGCTCGAGGTGGGCCAGAAGCGCTGCTTGGGGCTGCTGGAGGTGCTCAAACCCTAAAACACCCCTCCCCGTCCAGAGGAGGGGTGCGCGGGAGCTGCGGCTAGCTGCCAATCAACCCGCCGTCCAGCTTGCGCACGGCCACCAGCGAAGGCCGGGGTACGTTGGTGCCGTCGGGCCAGGTGCTTATGGGCTTCTCGAGGGTGCCGCCCTCACCGGGGTGCTGGATGCCGGCGAAGAAGTTCTTGTTGTCCGGGGTGAAGATGGGGCCGCAGATCTCCGCCCCCACTGGCCCGGACATAAACTGCCGCACGTAGCCGCGCTCGGGACCCTGGGTGGGCACGGCGTAGACCGCGTCGTTCTTGCGGAGGGAGCTGTCCTGCCCGTCGGTGGCAATCCACATGTTGCCGGCCAGGTCAAAGGCGATGTTGTCGGGGCAGGAGAAGGCCGAGACCTTGTCCTTGGGGAAGCCCGCAAAGTAGGTGCTGGGGTCGCTGGGCTCCCCGGCCACCAGGAACAGGGCCCAGCGGAAGGTGGTGGCGGTGGGGTCGTTGCCGGCCTCGAGAATCTCGATGATGTGCCCGTGGCGGTTGTCGGGCCGGGGGTTGGCCGCATCCACCTGGGCTGGGGTACGCCGGTTGTTGTTGGTCATCACCGCGTACACCGCCCCCGTGACCGGGTTGCGCTCCACATCCTCGGGCCGGTCCATCTTGGTGGCCCCCAGCAGGTCAGCGGCCAGGCGGGTGTGGATGAGCACATCGGCCTGGCTGTTGAAGCCGTTGGCTGCGGTGAGGGGCCCGTTGCCGTGCACCAGCGGCAGCCAGACCCCGGTGCCGTCGGGGTTGAACCGGGCCACATACAGGGTGCCCTCGTCCAGCAGGTTCATGTTGGCCTTGCGGTTGCTGGGGTTGAAGCGGCCTTTGGTCACGAACTTGTAGAGGTAGTCGAAGCGCTCGTCGTCGCCCATGTACATCACCACCTGGCCGCTCGGGGCCACGGTGGTCTCGGCCCCTTCGTGCTTGAAGCGGCCCAGGGCGGTGCGCTTCTTGGGCACCGAGTTGGGGTCGTAGGGGTCAATCTCCACAATCCAGCCGTGGCGGAAGGGCTCGTTGGGCTCCTTGGTGAGGTCGAAGCGCTCGTAGAACAGCTCCCAGCGGCGGCTGCTGTTGCCCCCTGGCAGGCCGTAGCGGGTGTGGCTGCGCTTGACCAGGCCGTCGGGCAGGGCGTTGAGACCGGCGAAGTACTGGTTGAAGTTCTCCTCGGCGGTGAGGATGGTGCCCCAGGGGGTGGTGCCGCCCGCGCAGTTGTTGAGCATGCCCAGCACCCGCCGGCCGGTGGGGTCGGCCTTGGTCTGGAGCAAGGGGTGGCCGGCGGCAGGGCCGGTGATCTCCATGGGGGTGGTGGCGGTGATGCGGCGGTTGTAGGGCGAGAAGGGTAGGTAGTAGATGCTCCCGTCGCTGGCCCGGCGCACCTCAATCTGGGTGCCCCCATGGGCGGCCAGCTCGATGTCCACCTGCTCCTTGGTGGGGCTCCCTTGCCTGTAGCCGGGGAACATCAGCTCAGGGTTGGTGTACTCGTGGTTGGCCCAGAGGATGGCCCGGCGGGAGTTGCCCGAGGCGTAGTCGGGCAGGGGCAGCCAGGAGATGTAGTCCACGTTGTAGCCGAAGGCCTGCTCCTGGGAGCGGGCGTCCCAGTCGTTGACGTTGAAGCGCCGGGCCCCCCGCCCAATGGGGTCGCCCCAGCGGATTACGATGTTGGTGGTGTAGCCCTCGGCCACAATCAGCCGGTCTTCGGTGGAGAGGCCGATGGGCTTGAAGCGGAGGGTGCTGCCCCCCTGGGCCCGGCCCATCCCCGCGAGGGTGAAAAGCCCCCCCAGGCTTGCGGCCAGGAAGCTGCGGCGGGTGAGGGCCTCCTCTACCACCTGGCGCAGGTACGCGTTTTCGCTCTGGTTCGGCACCGGCTGGGCGCAGGCGTCGCCGCACTTCCAGTGGCAGGTGGCCGGAGAGCGACCGCCTACGTGGTTTTCCGGGCGGTACTCTTTTTCAAGCTCTATCATGGCACAACCTCCTCTGGGATAGCCATTCCGTGCATCGCTTTTGGGAATGGTTTCCAATCCCAGTAATGAGGCTAGGCCTGCTGTTTCAGGGAAGCGTCATGGGATATCCCCATATTTGGTGAGGAAAACCACAATGACGCGCACCTGACGGTACGGAGGTAGCCTCCCCTCGGAGGTGAGAGGCATGAAACGGAGAGACCTTCTCAAAGCCGGGGTACTGGCTGGCGCAGCGGCCAGCCTCTCTGCCCGGGCCCAAAGCGCCCAGGCCAACCAGCCGGGCATTCTGACCCGCGCCCGCAACCTTATTTTCTTCGCCTACGACGGGATGGGCTGGGAGGATTATGCCATTGCCCAGTTCTACTCGAGGCAGGTGCTGGGCAAGCCGCTGGCCCTCGAGCGCTTTCTTGCCAGCGGTGTGAGCGGCTTGCAGAACACTAACAGTCTGACCAGCTTCGTTACCGAGTCGAGCGCGGCCGGCAACGCCTGGAGCACCGGGGTCAAGACCGTCAACGGGGGCCTGGCCATCCACATTGATGGGCGCAAACTGACCCCCATCTTCGCGCTGGCCAAGCAGCAGGGCAAGGCGGTGGGGGTGGTGACCACCGCCACCGTGACCCACGCTACCCCAGCCAGCTTCCTGGTCTCCAACCCCGACCGCAACGCCGAGGAGGAGATCGCCCAGCAGTACCTGGAGTTCGGGGCCGAGGTGTACCTGGGAGGCGGCCAGCGCTTCTTCGACCCGGCGGTGCGCCGCGACAAGAGGGACATGTACGCGGAGTTCGCCGCCAAGGGCTACGGGGTGGTCAAGACCTTGGGTGAGCTGCGGGCCTCCAACGCCTCCAAACTCCTGGGCGTCTTCAGCAGCAGCCACGTGCCCTACGAGGCCGACCGCCGCTTCCAGGGGGTGAATGTGCCCAGCCTGGCCGATATGACCCGCGCCGCCCTGCCGCGGCTGGCGGCTTACTCCAAGGGCTTCGTGCTGCAGGTGGAAGCGGCCCGCATTGACCATGCCAACCACCTCAACGACCCTGCCGGTAGCCTGTGGGACATCCTGGCAGCAGACGAGGCCCTGGAGGTGGTGATGAACTTTGTGGACCAGAACCCCGACACCCTCCTCATCATCGGTTCTGACCACGCCTGTGGGGCCCCAGCGCTCTACGGCGCAGGGCCTTCCTACCGGGAGAGCAGCGCTGGGGTGCTTCAGCTTGAGGCTCAGAAGGGCACCTTCGAGTTCATGCTGGCCCGTCTGGGCAACAACCCCACCCCTGACCAGGTGGTCGAGATCTTCCGCACCGTGAAGGGCGTGACCCTCAAGCCCGAGCAGGCCCAGGTGGTGGTGGACGCCATCACCAGGCGGGTTTTCCAGCCCGATGGGGTGCGTTACGGCATCCAGCCGGCCAACACCCTCTCCTGGGTGATGCGCCAGACCAACGCCAACAAGCCCGACCTACCCAACATCGGCTGGAACTCCGGCCAGCACACCGCCAGCCCCACCATCTTTGGGGTCTACGGGCGCGGGATAGGGGCGGCCCGGATCGGCCTAATCGACAACACCTACAACTTCACCCTGATGACCCGGGCGCTGGGCATCCGCTTCCAGAACCCGGTGATGAGCGAACAGGAGGCCCTCGAGGTGCTCAAGTCTCGTGCCGGGGCACCCACCCTGCACCCAGAGGACGTGCTGGCCTGAGCTGGTTCTCAATTCTTACCTAGGCGCCACGGGAGGTGCCCTTGGGCGTGGCGGAAGGGGACCGAGTGCTACGCCAGCGGGCGGAACCTCCCGTGGAACGCTTGGGGCGGGGCTTGCCCGTTTACTAGGAGGTTAGGTTGAACCGGAGGGATGCGCACAAGGCTTTGATAGCTGGGGCCATCGGGCTGGCGATGGGCGTACCCAGCCGGGCCCAGCCGCGCCCAGTGCGGGTGGTGGAGCTTGGGCGGCTGGCCCAGGTGGGGGCCGAGGCCGAGTTTACCTTTGCCGGAGAGCGAGCCTTTCTGCTGCGGGTAGCTCCGCCGGAGACGCCCAGCCCCAGGGTGCAGCGCCTGGGGGATGTCTACCTGGTGGCCTACAGCCGCACCTGCACCCATGCGGGCTGCACCGTCCCCCTTCCGGACCAACGGGGCATCATAGAGTGCGGTTGCCACGGGAGCCGCTTCCGGTCTGACGGCACCTTGCTGCAAGGACCCGCATCCACAGATCTGCGGGCCATCCGGCTCGAGCTGCGCGATGGGCTGGTCTGGGCAGTGGGGTGGTTGGATGCCCCCTAGCGGGGAAACTCCGGCAGGCGGGCCAGACCTGTCTGCAAGGCCTGCCGGACCCCCTCCACCAGACGGCCAACGTGGAGCCCTGCAAAGGTGCTAGGCAGACCCCTTAGGCGGACCAGGGCCTTTTGATAGTTGCGCCAGCCCCCCTGGGGGTTGGTGCGGGCCTTGTGCAGGGCGGCGGCCAGGAGGATAACCCCGTGGGTTAGCTCGCGTTCCGGCCCGCTGAGCCTGCGCCAGAGGGGTTCCAGCGCCTCGTGCACCTCCCAAAAGCGGCCCTCTTGCCAAAGGGCGATGGCCTCTTGGTACTCGGGGGTCTCGAGAAGTTCCACTATGAAAAGTGTATCGGGTTTCCCTGAACGTTGCTCTGGGTGCTAGAGTATAAACCTAACGGGCCTTTGGGCCCGGCGAGGTAGCAGACATGGCCAAACCCATCGAAGTGACCGACGCCAATTTTGATACCGTCCTCAAGGAAAACCGACTCGTGCTGGTGGACTTCTGGGCCGAGTGGTGCGGGCCCTGCCGCGTGGTGGCCCCGGTGATGGAGGAGCTGGCCGAGGAGTACGAGGGCAAGGTTACCGTGGCCAAGCTGGACGTGGACCAAAACCCCCAGGTGGCCATGAAGTACCGTGTGATGAGCATTCCCACGATAATCCTTTTCAAGGAAGGCCAGCCGGTGGAGGTTATGGTGGGCGCAGCGCCCAAGAGCAACTTTGTGGCCCGCCTCAACAAGCACCTCCCGGCGAGCGCCTAACCTTGAGGCCGTTTTCCCCTCGCCGCTTTCGGTGAGGGGTATGCTTTTGCCGTGGAGACCTATCACCTCAACATCAACGACCCGGCCTTCGTCTACGACCCCTACCCGCGGCTGGCCGAGCTTAGGGAGCGCCTGCCGGTCTTCTTCGACCCGGTCTGGAATAAGATTTTCTTTCTGCGCTACGAGGATATTGCCGCCTTGTTGCGGGATAGGCGGTTGGGGCGTTCCATCACCCATGTTCTCTCCCGCGATGAGCTGGGCTGGCCCCCGCCTAACCCCCTAACCAAGGACTTCGACCACTTCCAGGAAAACCACATGCTGGACAATGAGCCGCCCAAGCACACCCGGCTCAAGGGCTTGATGCTAAAGGCCTTTACCCCCGCCCGGGGGGAGGGGCTGCGGGGGAGGATTGAGCGGCTGGTGCACGGCCTCATCGACCGGGTTGAAGACCAGGGGCGGATGGACCTGCTCAAGGACTATGCTGAGCCCCTTCCGGTTACGGTTATTGCAGAGCTTTTGGGGGTTCCCGAGGAGGACCGGTACCTCTTGCGCCCCTGGTCGGCCAAGATCGTGAAGCTCTACGAGCTGGGCTACACCGAGGAGCAGGCCCAGGAAGCCAACCAGGCGGTGGTGGAGTTCTCCGCTTACATCCAGGCCCTGGCTGAGGAGCGGCGCAGGAGGCCCAAAGATGACCTCATCTCGGCCCTGGTGCAGGTGGAGGAGCAGGGGGACCGGCTCACCTCAGACGAGCTGGTGGCCAACTGTATTCTGCTCTTGAACGCAGGTCACGAGGCCACCGTCAACGGCACGACCGCAGGGTTTTTGGCCCTCTCCCGCGACCCAGCGGCCCTCGAGCAGGTTAAGGAGGCTGCAGCCAAGGACCAGCCCCAGTTCTTCAAGTTAGCGGTGGAAGAGCTGCTGCGCTACGATACCCCTTTGCCGATGTTTGAGCGGTGGGTGCTGGAGGACTTCGAGTACAAGGGGATTCCCCTCAAGCGGGGTCAGGAGGTGGCCCTGATGTACGCTTCGGGCAACCGCGACCCGCGCAAGTTTGCCTCTCCCGACAAGCTTTGGCTAACCCGTCCAGAGAACCCACACCTGACCTTTGGCTTGGGCATCCACTACTGCATAGGCGCGCCGCTGGCTAGGCTCGAGCTGCAGACCTCTTTCCGTGTCCTCTTCAAAAGGCTGCCCAACATCCACTTGGTCACCGACCGGGTGGAGTACACGGGAGGCTTTGTGATCCGGGGGCACAGGGCCATGCCGGTGGCCTGGTAGGGGTTAGGCTATATTCCATGAAGCCAATCGCCCTGGACGCCATGGGGGGGGACCATGCCCCCAAAGCGATCGTAGAAGGTGCCCTGGTGGCCCAAAAACAGGGGATTCCGGTGGTGCTGGTGGGTCCCACCGAGGTGCTCCAGCAGGAGTTGGAGGCCCAGGGGGGGCATCTGCCGGTGGTAGAAGCGCCGGAGCACATCACCATGCGGGACCACGCTACCGACGTGCGCAAGAAGCGCCGAGCCTCCATCAACATCTGCATGGAGCTGCTTAGACAGGGTGAGGTCTCGGCGGTGGTGGCCATGGGACATACCGGGGCTACCCTGGCCTCGGCCCTGTTCAACCTAGGGCGAGTTCCTGGGGTGGACCGCCCGACCTTGCTCATCGAGCTGCCCAGCGAGAGGGGCCGCACCTATCTGGCCGATGGAGGTGCCAACGTAGACTGCAAGCCCGAGTGGCTGGTGCAGTTTGCGGTCATGGCCACCGCCTATGCCAAGGCCCAGGGGGTGGAGAACCCCAGCGTGGGCCTGCTCTCCATTGGGGAGGAGGAGGAGAAGGGCAACGACCTGATCCTGCGCACCTTTCCCCTTCTGAAGAGCGCTGCTGGGCTCAACTTCTACGGCAACGTGGAGGGACGGGACATCTTCAGGGGCACCACCGATATCGTGGTCACCGACGGCTACACCGGTAATGTGGTGCTCAAACTCTCCGAAGGCGAGGCCCGCGTTCTCTTTGGCTGGATCCGCCAAGCCCTGGCTGAAGGCCCTTGGCCGACCCGGCTGGGTGCCTGGCTGGTGCGCCCTGCTTTGCAGCGGCTGCGGGCGCGGATGGACCCAGCAGAGTACGGGGCAATGCCCCTTTTGGGGGTGGAAGGTGCGGTTTTCATCGGACATGGTTCCGCCGACGGGCGGGCGGTTTTGAGCGCGTTGCGCAAGGCCAGGGCAAGTGTCCAGGCGGGCTTGGTGGAACGGGTGCGCGAGGGCATTGCCCGACTGGAAGGGGTACGCTGAACCCTCTTTGGCGGCTGGTGAGGTTGTGCGATGGAGGATGCGGGTCTTTGGCTTCGTCTGCTGCTCAGTGCGGCCCTTCTTGGGGTAGGGTTTTGGGTGGCCCGGGGTGGAGCCAGGTTTTTTGGTTGGCTGGCCCGCTTTACGCCGGACGCCCGCGACGACCGCTACTGGCGGTTGCTGGGGGGGCTTTGGTGGGTGTTGGTGGGTTTGGCGGTGTTCTCCCTCTTGAGCCATGCCTGGAAAGTTCCCCTGGAGCCCTTCGGCACCTGGGGAAGAACCCTATTTGGCTGGTTGGGCGAGCGGGGCCTGGCCGTATTGCTCATTTTGGGGATCACCTCCTTGGCCCTGCGCCTGGTGCCCCGTTTGCTCCAGCGGGTGCCGGTGGGCTCGGGCGAGTTCACCCGCGAGCAAGTGCGGGCCCAGACCCTCAAGAGCGTGCTCGAGTCGGTGCTGCAGGTCCTGATTGTGGTCCTGGGTGGCCTCCTGCTCCTTTCCAACCTGGGCCTGAACGTAACCGCCCTTTTGGCTGGGGCCGGGGTGGTGGGGCTTGGTATCTCCCTGGCCGCCCAGAACCTGATTCGGGATGTCATAAACGGCTTCTTTATCCTGCTGGAGGACCAGTACGGGGTGGGGGATGTGATTACCGTAGGGCAGTTCGCCGGAACGGTGGAGCGCTTCAACCTGCGCCTTACGGTGCTGCGCGACCTCGAGGGACGGGTGCACTTTCTCCCCAACTCCACCATCCAGCAGGTTACGGTGATGAGCCGCGACTGGGCCCGGGCGGTGGTGGACGTTTCGGTAGCCTACGAGGCCCCAGTAGACAAAGCCCTGGAGGCGGTGCGGGAGGAGGCGCTGGCCTTTTACCACGACCCCGAGTGGCGGCCCAGGTTTACCGACCAGCCCCCGGAGATGCTGGGGGTTCAGCAGCTGGCCGAATCGGGGGTGGTCATCCGGGTAATGTTCACCACCAAGCCCAAAGAGCAGTGGGCGGTGGGGCGGGAGTTTCGCCGGCGCATCAAGCTGCGCCTGGATGCTGAGGGCATCCCAATTCCCTATCCTACCCGCCGGGTTGTGCAGGGCTAGGCGGCCCGGTCCGTCCAGCGCAGCTCGAGGTGGGCCTCAAGGTGGCCCACCTCAAGACCGCGTACGTTCTTGAGGGCTGGCCTGCGCCAGGGCAGCTCCTCTTCGGGCGAAAGCACCCCCAGCTCTTCCAGAAGCCGCACCACCATTGGCTCCCGCGCCTCGTTGGAGCCGCTTTCCACCTTCAGGGCAATCCCAATGGGGCCCCAGCGGCTGTTCTGCAGGGCCATCCCGTAGTAACCGTCGGCTCCCCGCTTGGCCACCAGTCCGGGTACCCTCCGCATCAGCACGGTGTCCATGCTGCGGGGGCCGGCCACCCACTCTGGGTGCTGTTGCATGGCTGCAAACACGCCCTTCAGTCCTTCCCGGTACTGCCTGGGCGCTGCCCCGGGATGGGCCAGCAGGGCGAACATGCGGGCTGTGGAGGCCAGGGGCAGGGCGAAGGTGGGCACGCTACACCCGTCCACTGCCTGCGGAATCTGGGGCTGTCCGGAAAGCTCCCGCAGGGTCTGAAGGATGAGCTGCTGAACTGGGTGTTCGGGCTTTTCGTAGCCATGGGGGGAGGCGTTTAGGGCTAGGGCTGCCGCCAGCATGCCCGCGTGTTTCCCCGAGCAGTTGTTGTGAAGCGGGCTGGCGGCTTCGCCTGAGCGGTGGAGGGCCTGGCGGGCCTCAGGGTCGAGGGGGAGATGAGCCCCGCAGGCCAGGTGCTCAGGGCCCAGCCCAATCTTCTCAAGGTACTGAGCGGCCAGGGCGATGTGCGCGGGCGTGCCGTCGTGGGAGGCGCAGCTCAGCGCGACCTCGGCGGGGGTGAGACCAAAACGCCCCACGGCCCCGCTGAGGTAGAGGGCCAGGGCCTGAAAGGGCTTGGCGGTGGAGCGTAGCGGGGCTACCCACCCGGGAGGTCCGCTGTGGGCCAGCAAGCGGCCCTGCGGCTCCACTATGGCGATGAAGACCCGGTGGCGGTTTTCCAGAAGACCACCCCGGTAGGCATAGGTGTACGAGGCCATCGTGCACAGCCTATTGCCTGGGCGGGCCCTTGCCTAGCTCCTCAGACCCCCTGCGTGCTCCCTCCAGGTGCTCCTGGCCTTTTGAAGGGCTTTTGCTAGCTCCGCTTCCCTTTCCTGAAGGTAGCCGCTGGGAAGGCGGCCTCCTTCCTCTGCAAACCGCTGCAGGTAAGCCAGGGTGAAGTGCAGGTCGCCCACCCGCCCAAAGCTTTCCTGGAGTGACCGGATGGCGCGGCTTTCCCGGCCCAGCCACTCCAGCGCGTAGCGCAGCCGGCGCAGCCCCCGCCGTAGGGCGTGAAGGGCATCAAAGCTGTCCTCCTGGGTCCACAGGGCTGCGCGGCGCTCCACCTGGGCGAGGAAGCGTTCTAGCTGGGGTTCGGCAGCGGCCGCGTCCAGCGGGGGGAGCAGGGAGAGGGCCAGCAAAAGGCTTTCCAGCCGTCTTGAGTCCAGTACCGGGAGGAGTCGCTCCCTGGCGGCTTCCAGCCTGGCCTGGGCCCATTCCCGAAAAGCCCGGGGCAGCTCCATCTGGAGCAGCACCTCGAGGTCCCGCACCTCTCCAGCGGCGCGGACCAACCAGGCCAGGTCATCGTCCAGGGTTCGCATACCGGCCAGGCGAAGCCAGACCCGAAGCCGCCGTCCGGCGACCCGCACCTGGTGGACGCCCTCGGGGTCCTGCCCAGTGCGGGCTAGGGGCAGGTGCTGGCGCAGGTGCCGCAGCCAGGGGTCTAGGGGCACGGCGCGCATGTCGGCGGTCCTAGCCCTTCAGGAGGTGCGAGAGGGCTTCGGCCAACCGGGTGCGGGGTTTCTCCTGGTGCCCGCAGTTCACCTCGTTGCGGTTGGCCCCGCAGATCGGGCAGAGCCCCTTGCAGTCCTCCCTGCAGAGGGCGGTGTAGGGCAGCTCAAGAGCGAAGGCTTCGCTGAGAATGGGGCTCAGATCCAGGATGGGGTGTCCGAAGAGGAGCACCTCCTCCTCATCTTCAACCAGAAGGGGATGGGCGAGCCCTGGGGTGTAACGCAGCATGGTCTGGAAGTGGGCCCGGACCAGCACTGGAGTGGGGCCCAGGCAGCGGCGGCACTCCATGACTGCGTACCCCGCGATCTCCCCTGAAAGCCAGAACTCCTGCCCCCCTTCGCCCTCCAGCCGGGTTACGCTCACCCCCCATTTGGCCGGGGTGTGCAGGGGTATTTCGCCGCCCTCCAGGGCAACGGCCCCCAGGAGTTCGCCTTGGGCCTGTAGGCTACCGCCTTCCCGCAGTAGCCGGGAGAGATTGATACTGGGTAAGTAGCCTGGGTTCATCAAGGACATTAGCCCCTTATGTTACGCCTCCTTTGCCCTGGGGTCAACCCCAGAAGGAGGCCGCAGCCTAGGCTGCGGCCTCGGGCGGCTCCGTTTAGCGGGCGCGGCTCAGGTTGAGCCTGACCTGGAGGGTTCGCCCGGCCTCTACCCGCACCTCACGCACCTCGGCGCGGAAGCCGGGGGCCAGGGCCACGAGTTGGAAGGCGGCGGGCTCGAGGTCGTCCAGCCTCAAAAAGCCCCCTCGGGTCTGCCCCACCTCTTGCCCGTCAAGGAAGATGCGGGCCTCTGTGTTGGTGGAGATCTCCAACGAGCCCCGCAGGGGCTTCAGGTTGGCGCTGACGGGAAGGGTCTGGCCGCTCGCCAGCCGGAGCGTGGCGCGGAAGGGCTGGTAGCCTGCAAGGCGCAGCTCGAGTTCGTACGAGCCTGGGGCTAGGCTCAGGTTGAGCGGTGTGTAGCCCACCAACCGCCCGTTCAGCAGCACCTGGGCCCCTTGAGGGTCGGAACCGACCTGCAGCAGGCCGTTTTGCAGCGCCGGAACCAGGTTGGCGTTCAGGCTGGTGGTTTCGCCGGGCCGGACCTGCACCGTGGTGCGGAAGTTTTGGTAGCCCGGAAGCCTGAGTTCTACCTCCACCCGGCCCGGTCGCAGGGCCAGGTTCAAAGGGGTGCTCCCCACCGGCCGGCCCTCCACCAGCACCTGGGCCCCGGCTGGGTTGGAACTCACGCTCAGGGTGCCGGTGGCCGGTTGAGCGGGTGGGGTTGGGACTACCGGGGCTCGGCCCACGATGAAGAAGGCGGTATCGCTCACCCAGTCCTGCTCAGGAAGCGGGCTGACCACGATGGAGAGGGCTCGAGCCAGGTTGTCGGCTCCCCGCAGGTTTACGCGACCGCTTTGGATATCGGCTATTTGGGCCAGGGAGAGGGGCTGGCGGCTGGCTACGGCCAGCACCCGGTCCTGCCCTTCTGGGCCGGCCACCTCGAGGGTGTAGCGGGCGCCGCTGCCTGGGGGGTAGGTGCGGGTCTCGCCTGCCCGGAGGAGGTTGTTTTGGTCAAAGGCGTTGGGTAGGATCAGGCTTATCTCGCCGGTGGACCTCACGCTGAAGATGTACACGTAGGCATCCTGATTTACCTGGACCGAGACCTGGATGCGCTCACCGATCTGGTAGACGGGGTTGCCCGTTTTGGCCGGGTCTTTGTTCACCCAGACCCGCACCTGCAGCTCGGTGGGTACTGGATTGACGATGATTTGTTGGGGGCTCAGTTCCGGTGCGGCCAAGGCAGCACCTAGAAGTGGACCTAGCGCTGCGAAAAGGGCTCGTTTCATCGCCTACCTCCACCCCTAGCGTAAAGCGCGTCTCCTGTAGGGTGTGAGAGCGGCTTCAGCCCGCATTAACCTGCGGCTTCAGCGATTTTTTAGGTGGCAGGCCTGTGAGGCCCCCGTTGCGTTGGACAAACGCGCCAACCTATGCTATAACTAGCAGGTATGTCTCAGCCTAGCTTGAGACACCCCGCTTGCGCATAAGTTACCCGAAAGCCAACCCGGACCCTCTGGGCGGGGGTTTTGCGCAGGCAAAGGTTATTCGGAGAGGAAGCAGGCGAATGGAAGAGCAAGCAACCCAGACCCCAGTGGAAACTGGAGACGAGCCCCAGGTTTTCAGCATGGAACAGGCCCTGCAGGATGCAGAGGCCCGGCTCGAGAAGACCGTTCAGCGCGGCCAGATTGTCACCGGCACGGTGGTTCTCGTAACCAATGACGGCGTGATGGTGGACATCGGCACGCGCACCGAGGCCATCATCCCCCTCAACCAGCTTACCGAGGAGAACCTGAGCGAGGAAGAGCTCAAAAACCTCCTCAAGCCCGGCGATACGGTAACCGCTTACGTGGTGCGGGCTGACCTGGAAAACGGCCAGATTGTGCTCTCCAAGAAGCGGGCGGAGGCCGACCAGAGCTGGGTCAGGATTCAGGCCCTCTACGAGCGGGGCGAGCCGGTGATGGTTCAGGTCAAGGAGAAGGTCAAAGGCGGTCTGGTTGCGACCCTCGAGGGCATCCGCGCCTTCCTCCCGGCCAGTCAGGTGGACCTCAAGCGCGCCCCGGAACTAGATGTGTACGTGGGCCAGAGCTTTCCGGTAAAGATTATCGAGCTCAACCGCAAGAAGGGCCGGGTCATCCTCTCTCGGCGGGTGGTGCTGGAGAGCGAGCTGAAGGCCGCTCGAGCCCGGGTGCTCTCCAGCCTGAAGGAAGGGGATGTCGTGGAAGGCCAGGTGGTTGAGGTTACGGAATTCGGCGTTTTCGTAGCGCTGGGTGGGGTGGACGGCCTGGTCCACCGCAGCGAGATTACCTGGGGCCGTTTCAGCCACCCCCGTGAGGTGGTGCAGAAGGGGCAGACCGTGAGGGCCAAGGTGCTGTCGGTAGACACCGAGCGGGAGCGGGTCAACCTCTCCATGAAGGCCCTCAGCGAGGACCCTTGGCTCACCGTGGCCGAGCGCTACCCCATCGGCTCTCGGGTAACCGGTAAGGTGGTGGGGCTAACCCAGTTTGGGGCCTTCGTGGAGGTCGAGCCGGGGCTCGAGGGGCTGATTCACATCTCCGAACTCTCCTGGACCAAGCGCCCCAAGCACCCCAGCGAGGTGTTGCAAGAGGGGCAGATGGTGGAGGCCCAGGTGTTGCGCATTGACCCTGCCGAGCGCCGGCTTTCCCTTGGGTTGAAGCAAACCCAGCCCGACCCCTGGAAGAGCCTGCCGGACCGCTACCCGCCGGGCACTCCCGTCAAGGGCAGGGTTACTGGCCTCACCGACTTTGGGGTTTTCGTGGAGATTGAACCTGGTATCGAGGGGCTCGTTCACATCTCCGAGCTGGCCCACGAGCGGGTGGAGAAGCCCTCCGAGCTTTTCAAAAAGGGCGACGAGATTGAGGCGGCCATCCTCCAGATTGACCCCGTGGAGCAGCGCATCAGCCTCTCCCGCAAGCGCCTGCTGCCCCCGCCCGTGCAGAACCTTTCCGACGAGGAGGGTGAGGGGCGGAAGCGGCGTGAGGCGAAGGGGGCCAAGCGAAAAGGGAAAGGAGCAGCCCGCGAAGGGCGCAGCCGTGAGCGCGACCTAGATTATGGGGCGGCTGCCTCCTACACCAGCTACGACCCCAGCGTGGTTGCGCCCTCCACCACCAACGTGAAGCTGGGCGATGTGTTTGGCGATTTGCTGAGCCAGCTTGCCCTTGAGGAAAGCAAGAAGGAAAAAGCCCAGTGAGCGCTGGGAAAAGCCCCTCACCCTTTGGGTGGGGGGCCTCTTCTGGGGGTACACAAGCCCCTCCAGGGGGTTTAGACTCAGGGCTAGGTCTACTTGGAGGAAGCCATGACCCAAGCCCCATCCAAAAACCAAGCCCTTATGGAGCGCCGGCACAAGGTTGTCCCCCGCGGAGTCTCTCAGGTGCACCCGATTGCGGTGGCCCGGGCCCAGGGGGGCAAGGTCTGGGACGTGGACGGCAAGGAGTACCTGGACTGGTTCGGCGGCATAGGGGTTCAGAACGTGGGCCACAACCACCCCAAGGTGGTGGCGGCGGTAGAGAGGCAGCTGCAGCTCTACATGCACACCTGCTTCCCCGCAGTGGCCTATGAACCTTACGTGGAGCTGGCCGAGCGGCTGTGCGCCACCGCTCCCATACCGGGGGATAAGAAAGCCTTCTTCCTGAATACGGGGGTAGAGGCTACCGAGAACGCCATAAAAATTGCTCGAGCCTACACCAACCGCCCAGGGGTGATTGCCTTCCGGGGGAGCTTCCATGGGCGCACCCTTCTGGGTATGACCCTCACCGGCAAGGCTAACCCCTACCGGCAAAACTTCGGCCCCTTCGCTCCGGAGGTCTACCACGCTCCCTACCCCGATGAGTACCGGGGAATTGACACTCGGAAGGCCCTCGATGGGCTCCAAGAGGTGTTTGAGACCCAGATTCAGCCTGAGCGGGTGGCGGCCATCATCATTGAGCCCCAGCTTGGCGAGGGGGGGTTTGTCCCGGCGCCCAAGCCCTTTCTTAAGGCCCTCCGGAGCCTTACCCAGAAGCACGGGATTGTTTTCATTGACGACGAGGTGCAGACCGGCATTGGCCGCACCGGCAAGTTCTGGGCCATTGAGCATGCCGGGGTGGAACCCGACCTGATCTGCTTTGCCAAGAGCATCGGGGGTGGCCTGCCCATCGGGGGGGTCCTTGGCCGGGCCGAGATTATGGATGCGCCCAGCCTTGGGGGTCTTGGCAGCACCTTCGGGGGCAATCCCCTGGCCTGTGCAGCGGCCCTGGCGGTGCTGGAGGTGTTTGAGCAGGAAAACCTGCTGGAAAAGGCCCAGAAGCTGGGGGAGATGCTGCACCAGGGCTTTCGGAGGATTCAGGCCCGCTTTCCCCAGGTGGTGGGCGATGTGCGGGGCCTAGGGCCCATGATTGCCATGGAGCTGGTCAAGGACCCCGCCTCCAAAAGCCCCAATCCCCAGCTGACCCACCGCTTGCTGGAGGTGGCCCGTGAAAGGGGTTTGTTGTTGTTCAAGGCGGGGATGCACGCCAACGTGATTCGCTGCTTGGTGCCTTTGGTGGTGAGCGAGGAGGAGGTGGAAAAGGGGCTGGAGATTCTGGAGGCGAGCCTCGAGCAAGCCCTGAGCGCCGAATAGGGAACGCTGGCCCTGGGGAACGCCGCCGGGGCTTCACCCCACCAGATAGAGCACCTCGCTGATGGCCTGAAGGTATTCCTCAGGCCGCAGCCCCTTTTTGTGGATGCGAAACCCTGGTGGGTACTGGGTGGCCTCTGCCCGGAAGGGCAGGTTGCGCAGGGCCCTGGTGTCGTAGTCCACGCCGGCTTGGGCAAAGGCGATGTGTAGGTACATCAGGTCCTCGGTGATGGAGACCACCCCCCGGGCCTCGGCCAAAAGGCGAAGCCGGGTGAGGGCCAGAAAGTTTTCCACCTCTGCCGGGGCAGGTCCGTAGCGTTCTTTTAGCTCCTTGGCCAGGCGGGAGAGCTGGGCCAGGTTCCTGCACTCGGCCAGACGGCCGTAGTAGCGGCTGCGGGCGGCGGGGCTTGGGATGTACTCTGGGGTCAGGCGGGCCGATAGCTGTAGGTCTAGGGTGACGTGCCGCTCGGGTTCAACGGTTTCCCCTTTGAGCTTTCGGATGGCCTCGGTGAGTAGCTCGGTGTAGATTTCCAGGCTTACTGCCCGGATGTGGCCGTGCTGCTCGGGGCCCAGCAGGTTTCCTACCCCCCGGATTTCCATGTCCTTCTCGGCCAGCAGGTGGCCTGAGCCCAGGTCCGAGAGGTCAGCAATAGCCGAGAGGCGGCGCTCGGCGCCTTCGGTAAGCCGAAGCGGGTGGAAGAGGTAGGCCCAGGCCTCCTGGTCGCGCCGGCCCACCCGCCCCCGGAGCTGGTAGAGGGCAGCCAGCCCCAGCTTGTCCGCCCTTTCGATGAGGATGGTGTTGGCCTCAGGGATGTCCAGGCCGCTTTCGATGATGGTGGTGGCTAGGAGCACGTCAAAGGCTCCCTCGGAGAAGGCCAGCATGGTCTCCTCCACCTCGGCCTCGGCCATCTGGCCGTGGACCACCCCAATCCGGGCCTCGGGGACCAGGCTCTCGAGGTAGCTGCGCCGGGCCAGGATGGTGGCCACCCGGTCGTGAACGTAAAAGGCTTTGCCGCCCCGCTCGAGCTCGTCCATAATCCCTTGCCGCACTAAGGCGGGGTCGTAGGGGGCCAGCACGGTGCGGATGGGTTTGCGGCCCGGGGGTGGGGTCTGGATGCTGCTGAGGTCGCGTAGCCCCACCAGGGCGCTGTAGAGGCTGCGGGGGATGGGGGTGGCGGAGAGGTAGAGGGTGTCCACGGCCTCCTTCAGTTCGCGGATGCGCTCCTTCTGGGCTACCCCGAAGCGATGCTCCTCGTCCACCACCAGGAGGCCCAGGTCCTTGAAGCGCACGTCGGGGGAGAGCAGCCGATGAGTTCCAATGACGATGTCCACCGTGCCCTCTGCCAACCCCTTCAGGATTTCCCGCTCCTCGCGCTCGGAGGTAAACCGGGACAGGGCCGCTACCCTTACCGGTAGGCCGGCCAGTCGCTTTTGGAAGGTTTCCCGGTGCTGTTCAGCCAGAAGGGTGGTGGGCACCAGCAGGGCCACCTGGGCCCCATGCCCCACCACCCGGAAAGCCGCCCGCAGGGCCACCTCGGTCTTGCCGAAGCCCACGTCGCCGGAAATCAGGCGCTCCATAGGGCGCGGAGACTCCAGGTCCCGCAGGGTCTCTTCGAGGGCCTTTTTCTGGTCGGGGGTTAGCTCAAAGGGAAAGTTTTCCTCAACCAGGGAGTCCCACTCCGGCAGGGGGCCGAAGGAGCGCCCCGGCGTAGCCTCGCGCCTGGCGTGTAGCACCAGGAGGCGCTGGGCTAACTCTTCAGCGTCCTTAGCGGCTTTCTCTCGGCGTTTTTTCCACTCCCCTTTGCCCAAGGAGGAGAGTGCCGGTGGGTCGTCGGTGGTGCCGGGATGGCGCTTGAGCAGGGGAAGCTGCTCTACGGGCAGGTACATCCGGGCCTCCCCCGCATACCGCAGCACCAGGTAGTCTCGCCTTACCCCAAGCACCTCGCGGGTCTCTAAGCCCAGGTACTGGCCGACGCCGTGCTCGGGGTGAATCAGGTAGTCGCCGATCGCAAGCGCCCCGGGGTCGGCCCCCTCTGCGCTGAGCACCCGCCGCTTACGCAGCGCCTCTCCTGCACCGAAGGCGTAGAGGTGGGCCTCGCTTAGGTAGACGGTGCGGTTTTCCTCGTCCAGGAAGGCCCCTTCAAAAGGACCGGGAACCAGGGTAAGGGCGCCTGGGCGGCGCTCAAGCGCGGCCGAGGTGCGGGTGGGTAGCCCATCGAGCTTTTGCATGAGGTAGCCGCGGCTTTTTTGGTGGCGGTAGAAGAAGACCGCCGCGTACCCTTTGGCAAGCCAGCTGCGCAGGTCCTCCACGAACTGCGAAACGCGGGCCCGGTAGGGTGGCAGGGGGCGGATGGGCAGGTGCAGAGGGGGCAGTTCGGGGCCGCCCAGGCCGAAGCTGACCTGGGTTCGCCCAGCGAGCAGGGGCCACAGCTCAGCGGGGGCCAGCGAAGGGGTGTCCAGGAAGACCGTGCCCGGGAAATGGAGAATTTTTGGGGAGGTCCATCCCTCCGCCTTGCCGGCCTTTGCGGTGATCACGTAGCGGACCTGGGGGAGGCCCTCGAGCCAGACCCCCTCCAGCTCGTCGCCGAAGAACTCCAAGCGCAGCCTGCCCAGCTCGAGCCTATCCCCCTGCACCTCGAAGTCCTCCCCACGGGCGTAGCCCATGCGGGCCAGGTCCTCCAGAAGCTTGTCGCGCAGGTAGCGCCGACCCGGCTCCAGAACCAGGCGCCAGCCCTCGGGTTGTTCAGGAAAGGGGGCTAGGGCCTCTGGATAGGCCATCACCACCGCCAGCGCCTCTTGGTAAGCCTCTAGACCAGGGTTTACGTAAACCCCCAGCCCCAGGGCCGACAGGTCGGCGTAGAGGGGAAGCCGCTCGGGAGGGCAGAGCAGCACCCGGGGGCCTTTGGCCTGGGCGAACAGAAGCGCCCGGGCTACCTGGGGCAGGCCGGGCAGGTAGCGGTTCTGAATCTCAGACTCGGTGCGGGTCATATTGGAGCCAAAGGCCCGTGAGGGCCCAGAGTCTAAGTCTATACGCGGGCCAGCCAGGGGTGGTTGTGGAGGCTACCGTTGGGGTTCCCTTTCCTCCTGCCAGGGCTCAAGGACCACGCGGGTTTCAATCTGGGCATTCAGGCTGGCTGAAACCGAGCAGTACTTGGTGTGGGAAAGCTCCACGGCCCGTTCCAGGGCTTCACGGGTGACATTTGGCCCTGAGGCGTAGTGCGTTACCACGATGTGCGTGTAGCGCCTAGGGTGTTCTTCGGCCCGCTGCCCCACCACCTCCACCCGGTAGCGGGCCAGCGGCTGGCGTTTTTTCTCCATGATGTCCACCACGTCGTAGGCGGTGCAGCCAGCCAGAGCAGTCAGCAGGAGTTCCATAGGGCGCATCCCGGTGGCGGGTTGGTCGCCGTCTACCATTACCTTGTCGCCCTGTTCGTTGATGCCTAGGAAGCGGTGCCCGCTTAGGCGATGGAGCACAACCCTCTTGGTTGCCATAGACCTCCTCTAGGCCTGATGATACCCTACCCTGGCTCAGCCCTGAATGTAAGTCCAAAGACGTGCGCTTTTCTCGCCAGAAGCGATAATTGAGGCATGTATAGCTTGGAGGGCAAAGTTTATATCCTCACCGGTGGGGGCGGGGCCATTGCTGGGGCCATTGCGGAGTCGTTTGCTCGAGCCGGAGCCCGCCTGGCCTTCGCCGATGCCTACGAGCAGCCCAGCCTCGAGCGGGCCCAGCGCTACGGGGGACGGGCTTTCGTGGTCAACCTTACCCACTACCCCGATGCCGAGCACCTGGTGCGGCAGGTCAAGGCCCAGATGGGCCGGGTGGACGGACTTATTCACACGGTGGGGGGCTTTGCTTACGCGCCTGTTAAGGACGCCGAGCCCGGACTCTACGACCGGATGTTCGACCTCAACATGCGCACCCTCTTCTACGCTACGCGGGCGATTTTGCCGGAGCTCCTCGAGCAAAAAGACGGCTTTATTGCCGGCATAGCTGCGGCGGCAGCTTGGAGCGGGGTAGGGCCGGGAGTGGCCCTGTATGCGGCTGCAAAGGCCGCGGTGGCCACCTACCTGCGCTCGCTGGATGCGGAGCTAGGGGGAACCGCCATCCGGGTGGCGGTGGTCTACCCCATGGGGGCGGTAGACACCCCGGCCAACCGCAAGGAGATGCCCGAGGCCGACCCCATGGCCTGGGTGGACCCGGTGGAGATTGGGGAGAGCCTGGTCTACGCCGCCAGCCGCAGTCCGCGGGGGCGGGTGCTGGAGCTGCAGATATTTCCCCCGCGGTAGGGCGCTGAGGAATCATGCCCCCGGCTGGGTTGTTCTGGGGGGCTTTTTGCCGTAGGGTGAGGGCATGGATGTGAGCGCCTATGTGCAGGCGGTGGGGTACCTGGGCATTTTCGCTACCGTGTTTGTTGAGACAGGGCTTTTGGTGGGATTTTTTCTGCCTGGTGACTCCCTCTTGATTGCGGTGGGGCTCTTGGCTGCGGCCAAGAAGATGCAGCTCTCCTTGGCGCTGCCAGCCCTTTTGCTGGGCTCGGTCTTGGGCAACAACCTGGGGTACTACCTGGGGCGCCGGTGGGGGTTGCCGCTTTTGCGCAGGGCTCGCCTCAGGCCTGGGGACCTCGAGCGCGCCCGGCGTTTCATGGCCCGCTTTGGGCCCCTTTCCCTTCTGATTGGCCCCTATGTGCCGGTCTTTCGGGCGGTGGTGCCCTTTCTCTGCGGCACAGTGCGGATGTCCTGGCCGCGCTTCTTTGTGCTGAGCTTCATAGGCAGCCTCCTCTGGACCCAAGGTCTCACCCTCCTGGCCTACTACCTGGGCTCCAAGATTCCTCACCTGGAGAGGTACATCTACCTAATTCTGCTGGGGGGGGTGGGCTTTGCGGTGCTGCTGGCGGTCTGGCGGGCCTACCGGGCGGGTGGTTTGCGCTGGCCCGGCCGCTCCGCGGCTAGGTAGGGGCTTCCACCTCCTCGACCAGCTCGAGCAGCACACCTCCCAACCAGCTGGGGTGGATGAAGGCCACCCGGTGCCCCCCGAAGCCCGGTCGGGGTAGGGGGTCTACAAGCGGGGCGCCGGCAGCGGCCAGCCGCACCAGCTCAGCCTCCAGGTCTGGGGTGGCTAGGGCGATGTGGTGGAGACCGGGTCCGTGCCTTTCAACGAACCTAGCGACGGCGGAGTCAGGGCGGATGGCCCTGACCAGCTCGAGGCGGCTCCCCCCGCTTCTGAGCATCCAGACCTCCACCCCTTGCTGCCCAACCCGCCCGTGGGCCTCCAGGTGGTACCCCAGCTGCAGGTAGGGCGCCGCGGCCTGCTCCAGGTCTTCCACGGCAATCCCGATGTGGTGGACCCGCATGGTCTTAGGCTACTCTTCCACCGGGATGAAGGCCAGGGCCACCAGTTGATCCTGGAAGCTGCCAATCGTGCTGCTGCGCAGGGCGGTGCTGGTCAGGTTGGTGAAGTTCAGGGTTAGGTCAACCACCGTGAGGGTAGGGGTGCTCTGCTGGGCTAGGTAGAGGAACTGGTCTTGGGCCACTACGCCGGTTCTGTAGGCGATGCTGCGGGAAAGGACGCTTTCTGGGGGCAGCTGGAGGCCGTCGCTGAAGCGGGCCAGGCCGGTACCCAGGAGGAAGATGGGTGGGGCCCCACGGGAGAAGCTCCGGACCGCGAGGTCGCTGGGGAAGGCCGAGGGATCGCGGGCGGCCTCCAGGCTCCAGGCCAGAAGGGTGGTGCCATTGCCCTCCAGCAGGCCCAGGGCCAGGTTGCCCGCGTAGATCAGGTCGGTGGGGGAGGCGGTTCGGGTGAAGGTGCGTTCCAGGTAGGGGTTGACGAAGTCATAGCGGCCGATCTGGCTTGGGGTCAGGTAGAGGAGCTGGTCGCCTGGGCCTAGGGTAAGGCGGGCTGGGGTGTCCAGGCGCACCAGGTTGGGCTCGAGGAAGTTGATTGGGTCGGGCAGGGCGGTGGCGTTGTAGGGGATGCGCCAGGCCCGGTAGTTCTCGATGGGGCGGCTGGGGTCGGTGGGGGGACAGACCAGGAGCAGGTGGCTCTGCCCACCCCGCAGGTATCCCTGGCCGCAGCCGTCTGGGAGGGCCTGGTCAAAGCCGTCCAGGGTGGGGGTGCCCACGCCGGTGGTGCGCAACGAGCCGGTGCTGTAGCGCCGCAGTCGGCTGGAGGTGAGTACCCAGAGCTGGTCGCTACCTCCCTCCAGGCTCCGGCGGTAAAGAGAGTCCACCAAAGGCTCGTCCAGGGACCAGGTTCCGGCTAGGCGGGGGGCTTCGCCGGTGCCGGGTTGGAGGCTGCGGCTTAGGTAAAAGCGGATCTCTGAGGCCTGGCTGCTCTGGTTGACCACCCCTACCGCCAGCAGGGCCCTTACGGGCTCCTCGCTGCTGCCGGTGCAGCCCGCGGCCAGGGCGGCGAGGACCAGGAGGAGGCATCTGCTTCTCACGGGCGGCCTCCGGGTAGGGGCAGGCGGATGTTGCCGGGCAGCACCAGGCTGCTTTGGTCCAACAGGAACTCGGCGGCGCTGCCCCCGAGGGCAAAGGAAAAGCGCAGTTCCTGTTTGGAGGTGTCTGCGCTGGCCTTGAAGGCCCAGCAGCAGCGGTCCACCACCAGGTCGAAGCGGGGGCGGAGGAAGGTGCCCTCTAGATTGGGTAGGAAGAACTCCCGGCCTCCCTCGGGAGCGTTCCACACGATTCGGTAGAAAAGGCGGGTCTTCTCGCGTCCCATAAAGCTAAAGGTGGGGCCGAACTCCCTGAGCGTGAGCCTGAAGCGGCCGCTGCTGTCAGGGAGCCGCTCGAGGCTCAAGAACCCCTGCAGCGAAAGCCCTGGCGGGTCTTCCGGACGCAGGGGGGCCGGCCAGACCTCCCACTCTCCATTGAAGCGCAGGAACCTTAGGAAAGCCTGGGTGTCGTCCTCCGGGGTAAGGGGGTTTTCCGGCTCGGGGAGGTGGAGTTCGGCCGAGACCTCGTTGATGAACAGGTCGGGCTCCCGCACCGCTGCCCGAAGGGTGAGGCGGGGGTTGCGCAGCAGGCCCTGCTGGTATCCCCAGAGCAGGTCGGCCTGGAACTGGTCGGCGCTGTAGAGGTAGCCCAGCCGGAGACGGCTCTCGCTGCCCGCTGCGAAGCCAATGGTGTGGGCAAAGGCAAAGGTGTGCAGCCCCAGGGTGAGCTGGACCAGGCCGTCCAGCAGGGCTGGGGTGGGGGTAGGGCTGGGGTTGGTGTAGGAGGGCAGGGGGATGTAGGGATGGGTGAGGCTTTGGCGCAGCCGGAAGCTGTTAGGAGCCTCCTGCACCACCAGGTTGAGCTCACTGCGGATGGCCTGGCCGTTGTTCAGGTCGCGGCTGTGGCTAAAGGAGAGGGTGTTGCCGGGGGGGTTGTAGCTGGCGGAGAGTTCCAGCGGGTCGTAGCGGGCGATCAGGGGTATCTGCTCCCTGGGGCGGGTCTCCTTTTCCTGGACATCCCAGTAGCGGTAGGCGGTGCGCAAGGAGAGGTTGAACGGCAGAGGGTTGTAGCCCAGGTTTAGGCTCAGCAGGCGGTCGAGGCCCAGCTCGAGCTGCCGCTCGTAGCTCAGGTTCAGGCTGAAGGGGGTGGGGAAGAGGGCCAGGCTGGAGCGCAACAGGTCCCAGCGGCCCAGCTCCAGGTCGCGGCCGGCCCGGGCGGTGAGGTTGAACCAGGGGAAGGGCCGGGAGGTGAGGGTGAGCTCGGCTGGAGGGTCAAAGCGGCGGCTCTCCAGGTCGCGGCTGGCCCGGGCGGTGAGGGAGAGGAGGGGGTCGGGGTTGAAGCCTAGGCTGGCCTCCAGGCGGCTGTTGCGCTGGGGCCGCTCGTAGTCAAACTGAAAAGGGGTCTCGCCCTCCACCAGGTTGCGGCTTAGGCCCAGATTCAGGCTAAATGGCCCTATGGCCTGGCCTAGGCTGGCCCGAGTGTTCCAGGTGATGAGCCGCTCGAACTCGGTGGGGTTGCCGTTCTCGTCGAGGTTTTGAGTGCTGTAGTAGCGCCCGATAAAGGTGTTCTCCAGGCTGAAGCTGAGCCCCGGCCAGGGGGGGGTGGCCAGCCGGTAGCTCTCGCGGTGCTCGAGCCAAAGCCGCCCCGCGCCGATGTAGGGCCCAAGCCGTCGGGCCGAGCGGTTGAGCGGGTTGGAGGGGGCCTGGTAGTAGCCCAGCAGGACCCGGCCGCTCAGCCGGAACGCCCCTTCTATGCCTCGAGGGAAGCTCACCTCTACCTCCGGTGTCCGCTGAGGGGTGGTGCGCTCGTTGGGTAGGGCCAGGGGGTTGTGGTCTATGTAGCCGTCCAGGGTAACCCGGAAGAGGGGCTCACCCTGGCGGGTGGCCCACTCCAGCAGGTAAGTGGTGTAGTCGGGCTGCCCCCCTGTGCCTAGAAAACCGGGTTCGGCCTGTGGGCTGTCGTCCCGCAGCACCAGCCCCTCCAGGCGTTCCTCCGGGGTTTCCAGCTTGTAGCTCAGGCGGTACTTGAAAATGCCGTCCTTCCGCGGGTCGCTGTCCGGGAGCACTACCCCGGCAGGCGGGGGAAGGTAGAGGAACTGGTAGCGCTCCAGCGCAGCCCCTACGCCAAAGTGATCGAGGCCAAAGCCCCATCCCCGCCGCTCAAAGTAGCGCAGCAGGGTAAAGCCCACCCCGAAGTCTGAGACATAGGGTAGATCGGCCCGCACGAAGACCCCCTCGGTGTCGTTTTGACCGAGCTCGAGCCGCGGCCTGCGCTCGTTTAGGAAGAAGAGCAACACCGGCAGGTAGAGCGTGCGCTCCCCCCGCAGGAGCACCCACACCCCCCGCGCGATGACGCGGTCGCCGGGGTAGAGGAGCACTTCCTGGGCCTGGAAGGCGTAGTCGGCCACCTCTTGCTCGCAGCGCTGGCAGGGGGTGAGGTAGCCTTGCTGGAGGAGAATCTGCCCTGCGGCCCGCTGGCAGACCGGACCGGTGAGGTAGAAGTCTCCCGACTCTATCCTGACCTCAATGGCCTCAAAACTCTCGTCGCTGGTGAAAAGCTCCAGCTCAGCGGCCTCTATGAGCTGGCCCTGCTTGTCGCGGTAGCGCACCCCCTCTAGGAGGAGGAGACGCTTGCGGGTGCGGTTGTAGATGACCCGCGGTGCCTCGATCAGCTCGCCATCGCGCTCCATTCGCACCGGAGAGCCCAGCAGCACCACCAGCTCCTCGCCCTCCTCGTTGCGCAGTTCCATCCGCTGGGCCTCGAGGATTTTGAGCCGCTTGCCCTCCTGGGCCAGCCCGGGCGCACAGGCCGCTGCCAGCAGCAAGAGAAAGCATCTCCACATCCCTGCGTTGCCCCAGCCTTTCCACTGCCCCTGGCTCATCGTCTTCCCACCTGCAGCAGGATCAGCCCAGCTAGGCCGTACAGGAGGTTGGGCCCCCAGGCGGCCAGGACGGGGGGGATTACACCCTGCTCGCCCATGATGCGGCCTACGCTCCAGGTGGCGTAGTAGATGAAGGTGAGCACCACCACCCCCAGCATCCCCAGGCTGCGGCTGCCCCCCAGGAGGAAGAAGGCCAGGCCTACTGCGAAAAGGGCAAATGCGTAAACCGCCGCGGGCTCGGCCCATTTGCGTTGCAAGGCGGTCATCTCGGCATGGTAGGGTAGGCCCTGGGCCTTGTACTGGGCGATGCGCTGACGTAGCTCGGCCACGCTCAGACTGAAAAGCCCGCCAGGGGGCTCGAGGGAGAGTTCCACCAGCGGCACCACCGCCCGCTCAAACTGGGCCACCGTGCGGGGCCGTGCACCGCCGTAGGTTACCCGGAGGCCCTCGCTAAGGATTAGTGCTCCCTCCTCAAACCGGCCCTGGGCGGCCACCAGCACTTCCTCTGCAGTGATGACCCGCACCTCCCCAATGCTGCTCTCGTGCACCTGCCCTACGTAGACGATGCGCCCGTAGGCGTCCACCAGTCTTGTGCCGGGCTGGAGCAGTGCCCTGGGTTTTTGCAAGACTGCCTGCCGGAGAATGTTCTGCCCTTGCTGGAGGCTCCGCGGCACCAGGCTGTCGGCGGCTAGAAGGCAGAGGGCGAAGAGAAGGGTGCCGAGGAGCAGCAGGGGAAAAAGCACCCTTACCTTGGAGATGCCTCCGGCCAGCAGGGCCTTGAGTTCCGACTCCTCCCCCATGCGAGAAAGGACCAGCAAAAGGGCAAAGAGGAAGGCCAAGGGCATTCCCCGCACCAAAGCCTCGGGTACCCGGAAGGCTAGGTATTGGCTGACCACCAAGGGGTCGGCCCCGCGCGCCAGCAAGGGGGCCAGCACCTCGTAAAGCGCCCCGCCCAGCAGGGCCAGGACCACCACCGCCAGGGCTCCTAAAAGCGAGGCCCCCACCTCCCGCGTTAGGTAGCGGTCTAAAGTACTCATCGGGCCAGCCTCCAAGTGCCCAGAAGGGCCAGCCCCCCATAGACCAGATTGGGAAGCCAGGCTCCGTAGGCGCTCCACAGGTCAAAACGGGCGAGCTGGGCTGAAAAGGTAAACAGGGTCCAGTAGCCGAAGATGAGCCCCACCACGGCGATAAAGGCCCAGGCCGCTTCCCGCAACGAAAGGCCGATGACCGCCGCTAGCCATGCCAGGACCACCGTACCCACCGCGTTGGCGTAGCGGCGAGCCAGGGGAAAGGCCGCAGCGGGGTCGGCCCGGGCAACAGCGGAAAGCTCGGGTAGCCGCATGGCCTCGTAGGAAACCCCCTTGGGTTGCACCCCTACCGGAAAGGGCAGGGGGTGGCTGGATTCCAGGTGGATCCGGCCGCTGGGGTCTACGCGATAGGCGTTCTCCAGCCGCCAAGCCCCGTTGACCCAGCTCCCAAGCTCCGCGCTCCAGATGGAGCCGTCGGGCTCCACCACCCGCAGCCCCTCCAGCCTCGAGCCCTCCTGCCCCTGGGGGTTTGGGTAGATGCGCTGGGCATAGTAGACCCCAAGTCCTTGGGGGGCATAGGTGCGGTCGGTAAGGACACCAGAGGGCTCAGAGCCGTAGTAAATCTTGTATTGAAGTGCCTCGAAGCGCTCTTGGGCGATGGGCTTAATCCAACCTTCGTTCAGAAAGACCACCCCGCCTACCAGTGCAGACAGCAGCAGCACCGGAGCAATAAAACGGATGGGGGGTACGCCAGCCGCGTAGGCGGCCTTGAGCTCGGACTGGCGAATCCAGCGGGCTAGGGCCACCAACAGGGCAAACACCAGGCCCAAGGGCAACGCGATGCCCAGCGTGTGGGGGACCCGGTAGGCCACCAGCGTGGCAATTTCGCTGACAGGGGTGCGGGCCCTGAGAAAAGCTCCCGACAGGGAGGAGAGCAGGTCAAAGGTGATTAGACCTACAAAGAGGAGCACGCCCAGCAGGTATAGGGAAAGCGTTTCGCGCAGCAGGTAGCGGGGCAGCATTTCCAAAAGCGAAGTATAAGCTCCCCTTGGGTGAGAAGCTCCCCATTTGGACAAAAGGGCGCCCTCGGCTTCCTGACGGCACCCGCTCCGTGGCGCTTAGGGCTGCTGCCTTCCGGCCCTGACCCGGTTCACGCTGGTGCGCTGCGTCAGACCGAGGACGCAAGCTCAAGGATAGCACAAGCCCAAACCCCTGCAAGGGGCTTCGTATAATCACACCCATGGGAGCCCCCGCGGCGAGCAGTTCGGGCGCGGCCCTTGAGGCCATCCAATTGAGCAAGCGCTATGGCCGGAAGCCTGTTTTGGAGGGCATTACCTTTGCCGTGCAGCCTGGTGAGGTCTACGCTCTGGCTGGCCCCAACGGTTCGGGAAAGACCACCCTAATCCGTCTCCTGACAGGGTTAGCCTTTCCCACCTCAGGGGTGGTGCGGATGCTGGGCCAGGACATTTACAACGGGGGGTATGCGGTCCGGCGGGTTTTGGGGGCAGTGGTGGAGGCTCCCGCAGCCTTTTACCCCCACCTTAGCGGCCGGCAAAACCTGGAGATGGTGGCCTTCCTGACCGGGATGTCCAGGCCTGAGGCCCGCATTCGGGAGGTGCTGGCCAAATTGGAGCTGCTGGCGGTGGCCGACCAGCCGGTGCGCACCTACTCCTTAGGCCAGCGTCAGCGCTTGGGGCTGGCCTCGGCCATTCTGCACGAGCCTCAGGTGCTTATTCTGGATGAGCCCACCAGCGGTCTTGACCCGCAGGGCATAGGGAGGGTGCACGAAATTCTGGCCGAGCTGGCCTGGAAGGGTGTGGCGGTGCTCCTTTCCACCCACCACCTTCGGGAGGTGTCGGTCTACGCCGATAGGGTGGGTATCCTGGGGGGCGGGCGGCTTCTGGAAGAGGTGAGGTTGGGGGCGCGGGGTGAGACCTACCGCCTCCGGGTGGACGACCCGGCCAGGGCTGCGGCTTTTCTCAAGACTGTGCCGGGGGTGCGGAACGTGAGCCTGAGGGATGTGAACGTTGTTTTTGAGGGCTCCCCCAACCTGGCGTTGGCCGCGCTGGTCCGGGAGAACTTCCAGGTGCGTTTCTTGGAACCCGACTACTTTGACCTCTACGAATACTATCGAGAAAGGGTGAAGCGTGCGTCTGGTTAGACTCAGCCTGGAGGGAAGAGGGAGGCGGCGTGCTTAGGGTCTTGGTCTGGGAGTTTGGCAAGCTGGTGCGGCTGCGCTCGGTGCAGATTGGCCTCCTGGCGGCTTTTTTGCTGCCCTTCTTGTGGGCCTTTGCCCCGGGTTTGCGGGCTCAGTACCGGATTGAGCTGGTCTCAGGCTGGCAGGTGCCTGCCTTTGCCCTCTTTACCGGCATGGACTTCCTCTTTCCTTTTCTCACCGCCATGGCTGCGGCGGAGGTGCTGGGTTCGGAGGTCTCCATGGGCACCCTAAAGTCGGTGCTGCTGCGCCCCAGCCCCAGAAGCCGTCTGCTGGGGGCCAAGCTGGTGGTGGTGCTCACCTACCCCTTCCTCCTCCTGGGGGTCAGCCTGTTGGGCTCGCTTTTGGCAGGCCTTCCCTTTGGCCTGGGCAGCTTTCTCGGAGGTACTGGCCTGGGGCCGGGTAGCTTTGCGGGCACAGGGGAGCCCCTCACCCCCGGGGCCGCTCTCTCGGAGGTCCTTCGGGCCCATGCCCTAGCCGGGGTGGTGCTCTGGCCGCTGTCGGCCCTGGCGCTTCTGTACGCGGTGATTTTCCTGAGCACCACCGCGGCGGCCCTGGCGGCGGTCTCCACCCTGCTGCTCATGCGGTTGCTGGTGGCCTTTCCGGCCCTGCAGCCTTTCTTGCTCACCAGTTACCTTGACCTCTACGTGCGCTCGGAGGCGGTTTCCCTGGGGTTGCCGTTGCTCTTCATCTACACCCTTGGATTTTCCGCGTTGGCGCTCCTTATCTTCGAGCGAAAGGACGTTTGAGGCCTCCGGCTTCCGATGGTTTAGGCTTAGGGTATGGGTAAGTTGACCCACTTTGAGGACGGCAAGCCGCGCATGGTAGACGTGAGCGAGAAGGTCGCCACCCTACGGGTGGCCACGGCCGAGGCTATGGTCTTGCTCACCCCAGAAGCGGTGGAGGCCTTGCAGGAGGGGGGAGTGGGGAAGGGCGACCCCCTGAGCGTGGCCCAGCTCGCGGGCATCATGGCGGCGAAAAGGACCGGTGAGCTCATCCCTCTATGCCACCCCCTGCCTATTACCGGTGTGGAGGTGCGGCTTTGGTTTGAGCCCCAGGAAGCCCGGGTTCGTATTGTGGCCACCGTCAAGACCAAGGCCGAGACCGGGGTGGAGATGGAGGCCCTCACGGCCTGCGCAGTGGCTGCCCTCACCGTTTACGACATGCTCAAAGCGGCGAGCAAGGGCCTGGAGATTACCGGTCTGCGCCTGCTGCACAAGTCGGGGGGCAGGTCGGGGGAGTGGAAGCGGGAATGAGGGTGCCCACTGCTGGACCTGGGCCTTCGTAAGGGGGCCCGGTCCACAGCCGACCGAGAAGGGCTGGGGTGGTGGCTTGGAGGCCCTGCCGTGACATATGCCCCTCTTGGCCGGGTGTACCCTTAGCTCGAGGTGGTCCCTATGCTGGTTAGGGAATTTATGACCCCCAACCCCCAGGTGGTTGGCCCAGATGTGCCGGTGCCCGAAGCGGCCAGGATGATGAAGCAGGGGGGATTCCGCCGCTTGCCGGTGGTGAAGGACGGGCGGCTGGTGGGCATTGTTACCGACCGCGATCTCAAGGAGGCCATGCCTTCCGACGCCAGTTCGCTTTCCATCTGGGAGCTCAACTACCTGATCTCCAAACTCCCTGTGGGTGAGGTCATGAGCAAGGATCCCATTACCATTGGGGAGAACATGCCGCTTCAAGCCGCCGCCAAGCTGATGCTCGAGCACAAGATTGGGGGCCTCCCAGTGGTTCAGGAGGGTCGGTTGGTGGGCATTGTCACGGTTTCGGATGTGCTCAGGGCCTACCTCGAGCGCGAGGCAGAGCTGCTGGTGGGGGCAGAGAGCGGCTAGGGCCCTTTCTTCAGCCCAATGAGCCGCTCGGCGGGCCAGGTGTTGACGATGCGCTCTGGGCGAAGGCCAGCTTTTTGGGCGAAGAGCAGCCCATACTGAAGGTCCGAGATCCCTTCCGGGCTGTGGGCGTCTGGTCCAAGGGAAAAGTAGAGGCGCTCGCGCCAGGCCAGCATGGCCCGCCAGTCCAGCTCGAGGCGGTGGGGGTTGCAGTTGAACTCCACCGCCTTTTGGTTCCGCTCGGCCCGCTCCAAGACCCTTTCCCAGTCGGCCTGGGCCCCCTTGCGGCGCAGGAGGAGCCGGCCGCTGGGGTGGCCCAGGATGCTCAGGTAGGGGTTGTCCAAGGCCCTCAGAAGCCGCTCGGTCTGCTCCCTCGGGTCCAGGGAGAGCCCGCTGTGCAGGCTGCCCACCACCACTTCAAATTGGGCCAGGAGTTCCTCGGGGTAGTCCAGCGACCCGTCCGGCAGGATGTCCGACTCAATGCCCTTGAGGATGCGGAAAGGGGAGAGCTCCGCGTTGAGCCGGTCTATCTCCGCCCACTGCCGGCGTACCTCCGCCTCCTGAAGCCCCCCTGCGTAGGCCGCGCTCCTCGAGTGGTCGCAGACCACCATGTAGGCGTAGCCCTGGGCTATGGCTGCTTCGGCCATCTGGCGCAGGGAGGCGGCCCCGTCGGAGTAGGTGGTGTGGAGGTGAATTAGACCCTTCAGGGCCTCAGGCCGCAGGGGGTCCTCGGGTGGGGCTAGGCCGATGTGCTCCTGCTCCCTCCAGTAGGCCGGGATGTAGGGCAAGCCCAGCCTAAGAAAAACCTCCTCCTCTGTAGCGCAGCCTTGGGGGATGGAGCCCAGGGCGGAAACCCACTCCCTGGAGCCAGTGGCCGCCACCCAGACCGAGCCAAAAGCGGCCGTCTCGGCGCAGAAAACCCGCAGGGGCAAACCCTCTACCTGGCCCAGCAGGAGGCTGCCCTGAACCTCCCGCACGTGGTGTCCAAGGGCCTTCCGCACTGCTTCCGGTGAGCCCTCCACCACCAGGTCTAGGTTGCCCACCGTCTCCAGGCCGCGCCGGACGCTCCCGGCGACCTCTGCCCTTAGACCCGCGCTCTGTAGGTCGGTCAGGAGCAGCCGCCCCACCTCCAGCCCCACCGGGAGGAGCACCCGGCGGAGGCCCTGCAGGGCGTAGCGGGCCGCCTCCAGGAGGTTGGCCTCGCTTTTGGCCCCAAAGCCCGGAAGGGCCCGTAGACGTCCCTCCTCGGCAAAGCGCACCAGTTCCTCCAGACTTTCCACCCCGCTCTCCCAGAGGGCTCGGATGCGTTTTGGGCCAAGCCCCTGGACCCGGAAGAGCTCCAGCACCCCTGGGGGGATCCGGCCTTCCAGTTCGGCCAGGTAGGGAAACTCCTGGGTCTCCACGATTTCTTTGAGCAATGGGGCCAGGCCCGGCCCAACCCCCTTCACCCCTCGAAAGCCTTGGGCGGCCAGCTCGCTGAGGTCGCCCTCGAGCCGCTCCAGGCTGCGGGCGGCCGCCCGGTAGGCCCGGGCGCGGTACTCCCCCTCCCCCAGCACCTCTATCAGGTCGGCGGCATACTCGAGCAACCCGGCCAGCTCCTTGCGGGTCATAGGTCCTCCAGTGGATAGACCACAGGGCGCCCCTCCTTGAACACCACCGCTTCACGGTAGCCCACCCCTCGGAGCAGGGCCACAGCCTCGGCGAAGCGATGGGCCACATCCTCCGGGCGGTGCGCATCGGAGCCCAGCACCACCGGAATACCCATGGCCCGGGCCTGCGCCAGGAGTTCGGGGCTGGGGTAGATTTCGCCGGCTCTCTTGCGCCAGCCCGCGGTGTTCACGTCCAGGGCCAACCCCTCCCCAGCGATGGCCTCCAGGGCCTCCTGGGCCAGGTCGGCGTAGCCCTCGGGGGGGCGGTGGCCCATCACTTTGGGCAGGTCAAGGTGGCCGATGGCGTGGAAGAGCCTGCTTCGGGCGGCCTGGGCTACCAGCCCGAAGTAGACGCGGTAGACCTCCCGCAGGTCCCGCTCCTCAAACTCATCCGCATAGCGTGGGTTGTCCAGAGGCCAGGCCCCGATGTAGTGAACCGAGCCGATAAGGTAGTCGTACCCGTATTGGGCCCGCAGCCGCCGCACGAAGTACTCGGTGCCGGGATGGAAGTCAGCCTCTAGCCCAATCCCCACGTAAAGGCCATCCGCTTCATTTCGAAGCCGCTCGAGCGTCGCGTGGTAGAAGGGTAGCTCCGCTAGCTCCATGCGCACCTCCGGATCAAACCAGGGGGGCATGGGGCTGTGGTCGGTGAAGACCAGGCCTCTAAGCCCTGCCTGCCGTGCGGCTTGCAGGTACTCGGCGGGGCTGCCCACCGCGTGCTTGCACAGAGGGGTGTGGATGTGGCTGTCGTACATACTTCGTTCAGTTCACCCGTACGGTCTGCCCCGCAGAGGTCCAGACCCGGACCCCCCGGCCCAGCAAGGCGCTGGCCTGCTCGGAGATGGCTTGGTCTAAGACCAGCTCGGCCTCCACCCGCTGGACCAGCGTGGGGGTTTCTGGGGGGGCCAGCCGGGGCTGTCGGTCCAGCACCGCATCGAGTTGCCAACGGCTGGCCCAAAGCCGCTTGAGGGCCCAGAGGGTGGCCTGGCTGCCCACCTCCAAGCCGAAGGGAGCCTCGTTCGCGTAACGAACCAGCAGCCGGGCTTCGGGGAGGGCCTTTCGTATCTCCTCGGCGCGTTCGGGAAGCAGGTAGGACTCCCGCAACAGCCGCTCCGCAAAAGCACAGGCCCGGGCCAGCTTTTCCTCGTCCAACCGGGCGCCGAAGACGCCCTCGAAGGCTCGCTGTATCTGCTCGGCCAGGTTACCCAGCTGGTAGAACTCCGCCTCCACCCCTACCAGCACCAGGGTGGGAGCCACAGCTAGGCCCGCCCTTTGCAGGGCCTGGAGCTGGGCTACCTCGCCCTCGGGAGGGGCTTGCTCGAGGGAGAAGATCACACCGCCTAGTCTACCGCCTGCGCAGGGTTTCCCCAAGCGGCCGGCTGGAAACCCGCCCCACAGAAGGGGCAGGCTTTCACACCGGGGCTTTCTTGGCCAGCATGCCCTTCAGCACAGTTTGCAGAATGCCGCCGTTCTTGTAGTAGTCCAGCTCCACGAGGGTGTCTATACGGGCCTTGACCGGGAAACGCACCTGACTGCCATCGGCGCGGGTGGCGACCACGGTGAGCTCCTTGCCTGGGGCAAGCTCCTCAATGCCCAGGATGTCATATACCTCGTAGCCGGTGAGCCCCAGGCTGGCGGCGCTCTGGCCGGGCTGGAATTGGAGGGGCAGCACGCCCATACCCACCAGGTTGCTGCGGTGGATGCGCTCAAAGCTCTGGGCGATAACCGCCTTGACGCCGAGCAGGTAGGTGCCCTTGGCGGCCCAGTCGCGGCTGCTGCCGTTGCCGTACTCAATGCCGCCAATCACGATAAGAGGAGTGCCCTCGGCCTTGTACTGCATGGCCGCGTCGTAGATGAACATCTCCTCGCCCGAACCCGGCTCTGCACCCCGGTCGGACTTGGGCAGCTTTTTGGTGTAGGGGCCTTCCTTGCCGCCCAGCATGAAGTTGCGGATGCGGATATTGGCGAAAGTGCCCCGCATCATCACCTCGTGGTTGCCGCGCCGGCTCCCGTAGCTGTTGAAGTCGGCGGGGTCAACCCCGTGGCCCATCAAGTAGCGGGCGGCAGGGGAGTTTTTGGCGATGCTGCCCGCGGGGGAGATGTGATCGGTGGTGATGGAGTCGCCCAGCAACAGGAGTACCCGGGCCCCCTTAATATCGGAAAGCTCCCGGTCTTGCCCCAGGTTTTCGAAGAAGGGGGGGTTTTGGATGTAGGTGGAGCTGGGGTCGAACTGGTATAGCTGGCCGGAGGGGGCCGGGAGCGCCTTCCAGCGCTCGTCGCCCTCAAAGACGGTGGCGTACTGCCGCCGGAACATCTCGGGGTCTAGGGTTTTGTGCACAACCTGGCGGATTTCCTCCTGGCTAGGCCAGATGTCCTTCAGATATACGGGCCGGCCGTTGGGGTCGTAGCCCAATGGCTCAGTGGTAAAGTCGATGTCAATTCTGCCGGCGATGGCGTAGGCCACCACCAGCATAGGGCTGGCCAGATAGTTGGCCTTCACATCGGGGTTGACCCGGCCCTCGAAGTTGCGGTTGCCCGAGAGCACCGCGGCCACCACCAGGTCACCCTCCCGCACCGCTTTGGAAATTTCTTCTGGAAGCGGGCCGGAGTTCCCTATGCAGGTGGTGCAGCCGTAGCCCACGGTGTGGAAGCGAAGGGCCTCTAGGAAAGGGGTGAGGCCGGCGGCATCTAGGTACTCGGTAACTACCTTGGAGCCGGGAGCTAGGGAAGACTTGACCCAGGGCTGGGTGTCCAGGCCCGCTTCCACCGCCTTCTTGGCCAGGAGGCCTGCTCCAAGCATTACCGAAGGGTTGGAGGTGTTGGTGCAGCTTGTGATGGCCGCAATTACCACAGAGCCGTGGCGCAACTCGAATTCCTCACGGCCGCGCCGAACCGTTACGGTCCTGTTGAGCTGTTCAGGCTGGAGGCCGAAGCCCCGCTCCTTGGGATCTTTGGTGAGGTGCTCCAGGAAACTCCTCTTCACCTCCGAGAGGTTGACCCGGTCTTGCGGCCGCTTGGGGCCGGCCAGCGAGGGCACCACGGTGGAGAGGTCCAGTTCCAGGTGCTCGCTGTAGACCGGTTCGGCGTCGTCGCTGCGCCACAGACCGTTGGCCTTGGCGTACTTCTCCACCAGATCCACGAGCTCCTCGGGCCGGCCGGTGAGGCGCAGGTAGGCCAGGGTTTCCTCGTCGATGGGGAAGAAGCCCATGGTAGCCCCGTACTCAGGGCTCATGTTGGCGATGGTGGCCCGGTCGGCCAGGGGCAGTTTGGAGACGCCGGGACCGTAGAACTCCACGAACTTGCCCACCGCCCCGTGTTTGCGGATCATCTCGGTTACCCGGAGCACCAAATCGGTGGCGGTGGCCCCTTCCGGCAGTTCCCCGTAGAGCTTGAAGCCGATGACCCGGGGGGCCAGCATATAGTAGGGCTGGCCCAGCATCACCGCCTCGGCCTCGATGCCCCCCACCCCCCAGCCCAGCACCCCGAGGCCGTTGATCATGGTGGTGTGGGAGTCGGTGCCCACCAGGGAGTCGGGGAAGGCGTACAGCCTGCCGTCCTCACCCCGCTGGGTCATGACCACCTGGGCCAGGTACTCGAGGTTGACCTGGTGCACAATCCCCGTGCCCGGGGGCACCGCGCGGAAGCCCTTGAGGGCTTGCTGGGCCCACTTGATGAGGCGGTAGCGCTCGGCGTTGCGCTGGTACTCAAGCTCCACGTTTTTCTCAAAGGCGTAGGTGGTGCCGAAGAAGTCCACCTGCACCGAGTGGTCGATGACCAGGTCCACCGGTACGGTGGGGTTGATGATCTCCGGGTCGCCACCCAGCTTGGCCACCGCGTCCCGCATGGACGCTAGGTCAACCACCGCCGGAACTCCGGTGAAGTCCTGAAGGATGACCCGGGCCAGGATGAGGGGCACGTTTACCTCCCCGGGGTCGGGCTGCCAGCGGGCCAGGTTAATCACGTCTTCCCGGGTGACCTTGTACTCGTCGTGGTTGCGCAACAAGGACTCCAGCATCACCCGGATGCTGAAGGGCAGGCGGGACACCTGGGCGATGCCCTGCCGCTCAAGCTCGAGGATGTCGTAGTAGTAGACCTCACCCATCCGTGTCAGGAGGCTTTTGCGGGTTTGAAAATCGTCCCTGTAGGCCATAGCCGCTCCTTTCTAGGTACGCCAAAAACCGGCCCCACGTTGGCCAAAGAGGCTTCACCTGGTGGTTTGCTCGCCCTCTAGTCTAGCGCAAACGAGCGGAGACGAAGCTCTGGGTTGTGGGGGCTGGTTTATCTGCCTGGGCGGGTGCGCCCTACCTCAGACAACCCCTATATTACCCTAGGCCATTGCAAACAGGAACCATTTCAGAGCATGCCTGCTAGGAACCCCTGTTCCCGCACCGCTCGAATCAGGTCCATCACGGTGAGCCTTTGGGGATCGTAGGCGACCTCGAGCTGTCCCACCTCCGCAGGCCGCACCTCACCCACCCCCTCGAGCCGCTGGAGGGCCTTGCTAACCTTCTCCACCTGGTCGGGGCGTTCCATGCCCCGCACGCCCAGAAGCACCCGGTTCATACCCTACCAATTATGCTCCAGGGATCTGGGCTTGGGGTTCCACCCGGGCCCGCAGGGGGCGGTACTGGAAGAGGTAGAACTCAAGGGCCAGCACCAGGGCCGCGGCCAGGGCCAGCCAGGGGGCCAGCCCAAGGCGCAGGCCAGGGGGTAGGGGGAGGTTGGGAACCGGCCGGGGGAGCAGGGTTTCCTCGGGCAGTAACAGGCCACTGCGTTGTTCGCCCAGGGGGGCCACCAGATTGTAGAGGAGCACGGGGAAGGCCGGGAGGTCTTTTAGGCGGTCCAGGGGCGGCAGGTAGACCCCGCTGGGGTGGTACCAGGCCAGGGCGACGTCCTCCTCGCTCCATGCCAGGGGTCGCCAGCCGGGCGATGAAGGGGGCGGGGGTATTTGCAAGGTGTAGCCGACCAGCTCAACCCCGCGCAGGTAGGGGAGGGTGCGCTCAGCGTCAAAGACGGCGGCCTGCCCTCGGGCTTCCTGGGCGAAGAAGACGGTGAAGCGGGTGGGTTCCCGGCCGGGGGTGCCCTGGGCGAAGACCACCTCTGCGGGGTTGCCGCGGACCGTTCCCAGCAGTTCCAGAAGGCGGTCCAGGGCGGGCGATGGGGGGCTTTCCACCCGGACCCGCCGGCGGCTGAAGCGGGCCTGGTCGTCTAGGGCAAGCGCGTCCTGGACGACCAGCCGCGCGCTGGGGGTGGCGGAGGCTACCTCGAGGCCAGCGAATCCGCGCGCCGGGACCTCCAGCGGGTAGCGCCGCCCGTCCACCTCTACCTCGCCCCGCCAAACCCCAGGCCCGGCGTTGGCCACCGCCACGAACCCCGGCCCAATGGCGCTGATGCCCACGTTGAAGCCGTTGCCGGCCACGTTGAGGTACCCGTCGGCTCCCTGGGGAGGGGGCTTGTCGCTGATGACCAGGGTGCGGGCTTCGGGCAGCAGCGCCCTTCCTCGGGCCAGCGCCTCATCCAGCCGAGCGCTGTGAGGTTTGGGCTGAACCTGCTCCAAAGCCCCCACCAGGCTGCGCCCAGGGGCGGGTCCGAAGGTCTGGGGGGGGTGGTCGGCGGCGACCAAAACCGCGCGGGGGGCGGATGTTAGGTACCTTTGGGCCAGGCTCTTGGCCCGCTCCATGCGGCTTGGGAGGAGGTCGGTAGCGGCCATGGAGGCCGAGGTGTCCAGCACCACCACCAGCGGGCCGGGCCGCTGGAGCCTGGCCTCCGGTCCAGCGAGGGCCAGTAGGGTCAGCAGGGCCGCCAGGAGCAGCAAAACGAGCCTCAAGTCGAGCCGCCGGCGGGCTCGGCCCTTGCGCTGGGCCTTTTGCCAGAGCCAAAGCCCAGCCACCCTGCGCTCCAGCGGGCGTCTGCGCCGGTACCACCACCAGACAAGCCCCAGCGCCAAAGGGGCAAGGGCGAGAATCCATGGGGAGGCAAAGACGAGCTGCACCCTGACCTACCAGCGCACCTCGTAGAAGCCTCGGCTCAGCCGGCGATGGCCCTCCACCACCGTGTACGAAAGCCCCGGGCCAAAGCGCTGGGCTGCGCGCTCGAGGAAGCCCGACAGGGCCCGGCTCAGCCTGCGCTCAAATCCGCCGGCCTGGCCGATTGCTTGGGGCAGCAGGCCGGCCAGCAGGGCCGCTTGCTCACGCATCAGCGCACCCTGGTTGCTGTAGGTAAAACCGATGGCGTTGGTTGGCACCCGTACCCGAAAGCGCCGAAAGTCTGGGTCGCGGCCCCATGGGGGGTTGCCCACGGCCTCGAGGGCGCTTTTGCTGGTGGCTAGGGTGAGCCGGTTGGGCTCGAGCCTGTAGTAGAAGACCCCTGCCAGGCCCACCTCCACTGCCTTGAATCCCCCCACGCTGCCCAGGGTCCTAAAGCCCCCCTGCCCCTCGGGTGTGGAGAAAGCCGCCAGCCCTCTGAATAACGCCGTCAGGTTGGCCTCGGCCAGGTTGGGGTCTTTTACTTCCCAGTAGATGAGGGTGTGGCCCAGCAAACCCTCGCCCCGCCCGTCGGGGGCGGGTGGGGGTCCCTTGACGCTGACCAAGGCATAGCGGGCGCCGAAGGCGCTGAGGTCTAGCTCCAGCGGCACGTTTAGCTCACCCAGCAAGCCCTTCAGGTAAGCGGTGAACCGACCTAGGTCAAAGACTCCGGTGGTCACCGAGTAGCCCTGAGGTAGCTCAGCTGGGTCGTAGGGGCGCTCTTTGGGGAGGAGCAGCCCGGCTAGTCTGGGGTCCAGGCTGGGGTTGAGCTCGAGCCGGGTCTCCTCGGTGTAGCCACCTGGAGTGAGCCGAAGGCTGTAGCTGAAGCGCCCCAGTGTGCGGAGGGCCCTGCTGGTCATAGGGGGTAGGCCCAGGTTTTGGGCCAGTTCCTGGGACAGGCTGGCCCAGAACACGATGTCCCCCTGTGCAGGGGCCTGTAGGCCCCGCCGGTTCTGCAGGAAGAGCTGGGCGTGCTTGGGGCTGGCCGCAAAGAAAAGCTCGCGGCTGAGGCCGATCTGCACATCCCTGTCTCCCCCCACCTGCCAGCCACCCACCGGGCGCAGGCCCCGGGCCTCCTTGCGCAGGGCCTCCAGGGCCGCGGGGCTGGGGCGTCCCAGCACGAAGAAGCCATCGGGGTAGGCTGCCGCCACCAATCCCCCCGCGGCCAGACCCAAAAGGTCTGTTGCCTGGCCCGCCTGCTGCCGCAATTCCTGGCCGAGAAGGGCCTCCATCCCGCTCGCCTTCCAGTCGGAAGCAAAGCCCCGCAAGTATGGGCTGCCGCGCAGGTCGGCCAGGTAGAAGCCAGCCACCGCTCCCTGGGGCGCCAGCGCAACGAGGTTTTGGGCCAGAGCCGGGCCAAGCAACAGCAGTACAAAAAACATCAGGCGAGCCATGTGTCCCATGATACCCGCCTGAGTCAGGCCTAGATGCTAGACCACCTTCGCAAGGCAACGCTTAAAGGGCCTCCCCGTTGTAGGTCACGGTCACGTTATTGCAGCCGTTGTACTGCACCAGAAGTCTGTTGCCTCGGGTGTCTTCCAGGCTCCAGCTTCCGCCCACAAAGGTTTCCTTGCAGGTGTTGCTGAACTTGAGGTTAGTGGCTTTGCCCCTCAGCCGGTACCACTTGGTTGTGGTGCGGTAATCCAGCGCGCCCTCGTAGTTGAGGGTGCCTGCGGCAAAGGGCGTTTGGGCGTTGTCGGGGGCATAGGTGGCGGTGTAGTTGTAGGCGGTGCTAAACCGCTTGCCGTCGCCGTAGATTTCAAGATTGAAGTTGTAGCGAATCGCGTAGTTGGGGTTGTTGCGGGTTACGTCCACGTCGAGATCCAGTTTGATACCCGACTCGTTGGGCTTGCCGGTATTGAAGGTGAGCTCGTACTGGTCGGTGTCGAGGGTGTAGCCGCTGGTAGGGTTGTTGTCGTCTTTGTCCCTCAGCAGAATGTTTCTCCTGAGCCGGGTGTCGCCCACCGTGCAATCCACCTGGTAGCGGGCCTCACGCGGAATCTTGTCGTTGTCCAGGTCTTGCTGCTGGTTTCTAGGAGGGGTTTCGCTGGCGGTACAGTTGAGAGACTGGGGTTCGAGCCCCGAAGCCAGGAGGATATTCGCTACCGGAGAGGGCAGGCTCAGGTTCCCCACCCGGTTGGTAGTGACCAACCCCGAAGGACTGGCGATGGATGCAACCAGATATTTATTGCTGGCCTCCAGGGCAACCTTGAGGTTTTGTGCATCCGATTGGCTAAGGGGTTCGGTGGTGGGCTGTTGTTGGCCGCAGGCTGCTAGAAGCCCCATAAGTCCTACGCTCAGCACGCTCAATAGCGGACGAGATTGGCCCATGGTTCCTCCTTGGGGCAAAAGCCCAGTAGAATGATAGTTCTATCATTCTAACTCTTCAACCCAAAGTCTAAAATCTTAGCGTTACGTTAAGTTCTAAGGTAAGGTGATGCATGAACGCCCAGGTCAAACCCCAACGCAAGCGCCGCGATGGCCAGGCCACGCGGGAGCGGCTTATTCAAGCCACGGTTGAAATCCTGAGCCGGGAGGGCCTGGGGGCTGTTTCGACGGCTCGAGTGGCCCGCGATGCGGGGATTGTGCAGTCGGGGTTTTACGCGCACTTTGCCAGCCTCGAGGAATGCGTGGTGGTGGCCGCCGAACACATCGGTCAGCGCATTCGGGATTCCATTCGAGAAGGTCTTTCCCTGCTGCGCGAGCAAGGGGTGGGCGATTTTGAACTGGTTCTGTCGCTGTACCGACGGCTGCTGACCGAGGTGGAGGCCCAGTGGCAGTTTGTTGAACTATTGCTGCGCTACTTCCGCGAACCCACGCCCCTAGGGCGTACCCTGTTTTCTATTCAACAGAGCATTCGAGATGAACTAACCCAACACCTGGTGGCCATTCTGAAGCCCTTGGATATCCCAGACGGGGGCCGACCAGAAGCCGCTTTCTTGGCCGACCTGATGGTGAGCATGCTGCTCAGCTCGGTTCAGAGCCTGCGCTGGGAGCCCTCTTTGAACAAGGAACTGGTGCTCTACCTGCTTACCGTTGAGACCCTGAGCATGGTTGCTCGCACCTACGACTGGATGACTGAAAAGGGTTACTGGCCCAAAACGACCGAAGGCTGAACCTGGCCCGAAGCCAAAAGCTCCTCTTTGAGAAAGGGGGTGGCTAGGCCTCGGTCCTGCGCTCAGCGATGATTTTCTGGGCGAGCGATGGGGGGACCTCGGCATAGTGAGAGAACTCAAGGCTGTAGGCCCCCGTGCCCTGGGTCAGCCCCGAAAGGGTACGGCTGTACTCCAGCACCTCGGCCAGGGGTACCTCGGCGCTGATGACCGCCAGGGCTCCTTCCTGGTCCATGCCCAGGATGCGTCCCCGCCGGGCCTGCAGGTCGGAGAGGATGTCGCCCACCCGCTCTTGGGGGACGAACACCTTTAGGGTGTAGATGGGTTCCAGCAGGGTGGGGCTGGCCTGGGCCACCACGTTCTTGAAGGCAAGCTGGGCGGCGAGCTGGAAGGCCAGGTCGGAGCTGTCCACCTCGTGGTGGGAGCCGTTGTACACCACCGCCCGGAAGCCGATGACCGGGTAGCCGGCCAGGGGTCCGCTCTTGGCCGCCTCCTTGATGCCCGCCTCCACTGCCTCCATGTACTTGGTGGGAATCACCCCGCCGCTAATCTCCCAGACGAACTCGTAGTCCTCGTGAGGCTCCAGCCGCAGCCACACATCCCCGTACTGGCCGTGCCCCCCGGTTTGCTTTTTATGTTTGCCCTGGCCTTCAGCTTTTTTTCGGATGGTCTCCCGGTAGGGCACCTTGGGTGGCCGGGCGGTTACCCTGACCCCGTAGTCGGCCAGTCGCTCGAGGGCGGTCTCGAGGTGCAGCTCACCCATCCCCCAAAGGAGCTGCTCCCCGGTCTCGGGGTTGCGCTCAAACCTCAGGCTAGGGTCTTCCTCCAGAAGCTTGCGCAACGCATCGCCGAGCTTGGCCTCGTCGCCGCGGCCTTCCGGGAAGATGGCCCGCATCACTACCGGGTCGGGTAGGCGGGCACTGGGGAAGCTTGGGCGCTCCCCTTGCCACAACTCCATGCCCTTATGCAGGCCGTCGGCTTTGGGGAGGGCCAGGATGGTGCCCGCTTCAGCCGCCTCCAGCTCCACCAGGTCTTTGCCGCGCGCTGTGTAGAGGTGGGCCAGCCGTACCGTTCCGTTGTCGGACTGTAGGGCGTCTCCAGGTTGGAGGCGCCCGCGGTAGAGCCGGGCGAAGGCCACCTGCCCCATAAAGGGGTCTACCTGCACCCTAAAGACCTTGGCTGCTGGGGGGCCTTCTCCCCAGCGCTCTTCGGGGGAGGGGAGGGCTTCTAAGAAGAGGTCTAGGAGCATGTCCAGACCAATTAGAGCCCCTGCCGAGCCGATGGCCACCGGGTATACCTGGCCCTTCCGCACCGCCTCGTGGAAGGCCCTCGAGAGGGCCACGTCCTCTACCTCGCCGCCTTCCAGGTACTTTTCCAAAAGCCCCTCGTCGGTTTCGATGATGGCCTCTCGCGCTTCATTGCGGTACTTTTCCACCAGGGCCTGCTGAGCCTCAGGAATGCTGGCCGTCACCGGGCGGCCCTTCTCGTAACGAAAGGCCCGGTCGTGCAGCACATCAATTAGGCCCACCCACTGGCCGTTCTCGTAGAGGGGCAGGTGGGCGGGGAGGATGGGCCCCAAGGTGGCCCGCAGGTCCTCCAGCAGGGCCAGGAAGTCCCCTCCTTTTTCCAGCTTGGTCACCACCACCATCCGGGGTAGCGAAAGCCGCTCGGCCACCGTCCAGGCCCGTTCGGTGCCAATCTGCACCCCCATCTCGGCCGAGACCGCCACCACCGCAGCATCGGCGGCCTCCATGGCCCCGCGAATCTCCCCCACAAAGTCGGCGTAGCCCGGGGCGTCCAGCAGGTAGATGCGGTGCCCTTGGTACACCAAGGGCAACACCGCGGTGCGCACCGAGAACCGGTGAGCCTTCTCCTCTGGGGTGTAGTCGGAGGTGGTGGTGCCCTCTTCCACCCTGCCCATGCGCTCCTTGCCCCCGGTGAAGAAGAGCAGGGCCTCGCCGAGGGTAGTTTTGCCGCTACCGCTGTGCCCCACGAGGGCGACAGTGCGAATCATAACTGACCTCCTTTGGTGGTTTTAGTATAAGCCTCGAGTGGGGCCCGCTCGCAGGCTCATCTGCCTGCTATGCTGGAAAGGTGCGGAGGTTGCTCTTTTGGGTGGGGTTCCTGGGCGCGGCACTGGCCCAGAACAAGGTTACCTTCACCTACGACCCGCCTTACGGCCTCGAGGTTCGCTCGGTAAGCCTGCGGGGCAGCTTCAATGGCTGGGCCGAGCAGCCCATGCAGAAGACCCCGGAGGGCACCTGGCAGGTTACGCTGGAGCTTCCCCCCGGCAAGGTGGTCTACAAGTTCTTCATCAACGGGCAGTGGCCCCGCGACATGTGCGAGGATGCGACCTTCGGCACCCCTCAGGTGGACCTCGAGGCTCAGGCCTGTGAGGACGACGGGCAGGGGGGCAGAAACGCCGTGCGGGTGGTGGGGCAGGTAGCGGAGCTACACCTGCCAGAGAACCCCGGGCTCGAGCACGACCCCACCAACCCCCGCTTCCTCTCCATCGCCGCCCAGAGGCTCTCGTTGCGGCTCTGGGCCGAGCGGCCCCTGCGCAGGGCCACCCTCTGGGCCGAGAGGCCCTACCCCATGCACC
>NZ_JANXCG010000002.1 GCF_025060375.1 Meiothermus sp.
AGGGAGCTTGACGCCTACCTGGACCACTACAACCGCCGGCGACCCCACCGGGCCTTGGGGGGCCTGGCCCCTTTAGAGTACCTGGCTAGAATACGGGGAGAGGCGGTCCCCACAGAGTCTCAAATGTGTTGACCGACTACAGCCCCTTGACAGGGGGTGCACACTGGATAAACTATTCAAAGCCGGAAGTGCAAACCCTGAGGTTCCAGCCGAGCTGGCGGTGCTTGGGTTTGCCTTGCGCGCTTTGGCCTTACTGGGAGGTTTTCGAAATGAAGCTCTGGAAGCTAGCGTTGGTTTTCCTGGTGCTCCTGGGCACGGCTTTGGCCCAGCAACGGCCCCGGGTGGTGATACCTACCGGCAGCACGGGAGGGGTGTTCTTCTTCTACGGGCAGGCCATCGCCAAGATTCTGACCGAGGCCGGCGTGGCCGACGCAACGGCTCAGCAGACCGGGGGCTCTTACGACAACCTGCTCCTTCTGCGCGACCGCACCGACCCCCGCTCCAACACCTATTACTGCGCCTTAGCCACCACCGACTCGGCCCTGGTCACCTACACCGGGGAGGAGCCGCGCTTTGCCCAGCGCAAGGCTGACATGCAGCGCATCATGTTCTACATGTACCCGAGCCTCATCCACATCGTGACCACCGAGAAGTCGGGCATCAACTTCGTGGGCGACCTGCGGGGCAAGCGGGTCTCCACCGGCCAGCCGGGCTCCTCCACCGAGAACCTGGCCCTGCTGGTGCTCAAGGGGGCCGGGGTGGATGTGCGGGAGTTTGCCAAGCGGGAGCGCCTGCCCGCTGCGGAGTCGGCCAAGGCCCTTGCCGAGGGCACCATCGACGCCTACTTCTGGGTGGGCGGGGTGCCGACCTCGAGCGTGGTTGAGCTGGCCCAGAGCCTGGCCCGAAAGGGTGACCAGATCAAGCTGGTGGACTCCCCCCGAACTGGCCCTACCGCCCAGCTCCTCATGAAGGAGTTCCCCGGCATCATCACCACCGGTGTGCTGCCCAAGTCGGTCTACGGTACAAGAAGGGATGTCTTTGCCCTCTTCACCGGCAACGTCTTCCTCTGCCCAGCCTCTATGCCCGACGATTTGGCCGCGGCCATCATGAGGGCAGTCTTCAGCAACCTGCAGACCCTGGTCACCGCCACCGCCGCGGCTCGGGATACCACCCTCAAGAACACCGTAGACCTCTACAACCAGAGGATGGTGGTGCCCTTCCACCCCGGCGCGGTGCGCTACCTGCGTGAGGTGGGGGCCATCCAGTAGCCTGCCTCAGAGCTTTGGGGCCCCCGCCTGGGGGGGCCCCTTTTTTGTCCGCTGAGGGTGGTGGCCTCCAACAAGGAGCCTCACACCAAGGGCTTCAGGCCTATATAATCAAGCGGATTTCCGAGAGGTGCCCTCATGGAGATACCCAAAGACTCTACCGGTCGCACCACCCGCATGGGCCGGGTTGTCTGGTTTGTCCTGCTGGTGGGTGCCCTGTTTAGCCTCTACCTGGTGCTCCACCCCTTCACCCCCCTGAGCCGGCTGGACATTGGCATCCTAGACCAGGTGCAGCTTCGGCGAGCCACCCACGTGCTTTTGCTCCTGGTGGCGGGCTATCTCATCACTTCCCGCCTCCCAGGGGCCAGGCGCACCCCGGGCTCCTGGGTCTTTGCCCTTCTCACCCTGCCCTTCCTCTACACCTTCTGGGTGCCCAACGTTCCGGGAGTAGAAATACCCTTGGCAGGCCGGCTGGTGGGCACGCTGGCCTGGGCCCTGGCCGTGCTGCCCGTGCTCCTGCCCGCCCTACGCCGCTATGGGGATGTGGCCGCGGCCCTTTTGGCCATTGCCCATTGGGCCTACCAGGTGCGCTACTACGAGGAGCTGGTCAACCGGGCGGTAATCCCGGCGGGCTGGGACATGAGCATGTCCTTTACCGTCATCGTTCTGGTGCTGGGGCTGGTGAGCCGGTTTTTGGGCCCGGTGATGCCCTCGCTGGTGCTCATCTTCCTCACCTACAACATGTACGGGCAGTACGTGCCCGGCACCTTCCAGGGGGCCAGAAACGGCATCGACCTGATTTTGGGCAAGACCTATAACGAGACCGAGGCCGGCATCTACGGCCTTATCACCGGGGTTTCGGCTAAGTACATCGTCTACTTCACCATCCTCTCGGGCCTGATAGGGGCCCTTGGGTTGGGCAAGGTGGTGGCCAACATCGCTCTGTCGTTGGTGGGCCGTACCCCCCAGACCCCGGGCCGGGTGACCGGAATCGCTTCGGTCTTCATGGGCATGTTTAGCGGCTCGGGCGCGGCCGACACCCAGTTCGTAGCGACCCTGACCAAACCCCTTTACGAGAAGGCCAACTACGATCGGATGGTCGCCGCCGGACTGGTAGCCACCGCTGGCACCATCGCCCTCATCACTCCGCCGGTGCTGGGCAGCATCGCGTTTGTGATGGTGGAGATTCTGCAGATCAGCTACCTCTGGGTGGTGGTGATGGCCCTGGGGCCCATGCTCCTGTACCTTTTGGGTGTCCTCACCTTCAACGAGTTTTACGCCCGTAAGGCCAAGCTGCCTCCTGTGGGGGCCGACATCACTCTGGGACGGCGCTATGCGCTGCGCTACAGCATCATCTTCATTCCCATCTTGCTGATTGTGGTGATGCTCTTCCTAGGGAGCGAGGTGGCCACCGCGGTCTACCTGGCCGCCCTGGCCTTTGTGCTCCTGGCTTACCTCGACCCCACCCTGCGCCCAGCAGCCCTCAACGAGGCTATGCGAAGCCCGGCCTACCGCCTGGGGCTGCCCTTAGGGGTGGGTCTGGGCCTGTTGGGGGCCCTGCTGCCCCTTTGGGCGGGCTGGAACCTGGGCAACATCCCCATTCTGCCCATCACCTTGGCCGTCTTGGGCTTGCTGCTGGGGGCCTTCTTCTACCCCGCCTGGGCCGGTGGGAGGCTGCGGGAGGCTTTGGAGCCCATCGCTCAGGGCCTGGTGGAGGGCTTTCGCCAGCTTATTCCCATCGGTTCGGCCATCGTGGCGGCCAACCTGATTTTTGGGATGATGGTCATCACCGGCCTGCCCTCCAAGTTTTCCATCTTCCTGGGCCAGGTCTCAGGGGAAAGCCTGTTGCTGGCTACCCTGGTCACCGCCTTCTTCAGCCTGGTGCTGGGGATGGGGGTGCCCCCTACCGCTACCTACGTGCTCACCGCCTCCCTTACCGCCCCAGCCATCATCAAGATTGCCGCAGCCAACTTCCAGGGGTACGGCCTCGAGCCTCAGCAGGCGGTGCTGGCTGCCACGCTGGCCACCCACATGTTCCTCTTCTACTATGCGGTCCTGGCCGACGTAACCCCACCGGTGGCCCTCTCGGGGTACGCCGCAGCCTCGGTTTTCAAGACCAACCCCATCCTGACCGGGGTCTATGCGGCCCGGGTGGCCTTGGCCAAGTACATCATCGGGTTTTTCTTCCTGCTTTCCTTCACCGGCACGGGTCTGCTCATCCTGCCGGTGCTGCAGAATGTGCCGGGCCTCGAGGGTTGGCTCATCGTCCTCGAGCGCTTCTTCTTCACTGCCGCGGCCATTGTTTTCCTGGCTGCAGCCACGGTGGGCTACACCCGCAGGCCCCTACACCGCTGGGAGAGCTGGGTGATGGGTTTGCTGGCCCTAGCCCTCTTCTACCCCTACCCTAATCTCTGGATGTCGTTTGTTCCCTTTGGGCTGGGCTTGCTCTTCTTCCTGAGGGGTGGGAAGACCGAGGCCCCCAGCCCCCAGGCTGGGGATTGACGGGGAGGGGTTGTCACAGCCAGCCCTTGAAAAAGTCCCGCACCTTTTTTAGGGCTTCGATGAAGCGGTCTATGTCCTCGTAGGTGGTGTAGATGTAGAAGCTGGCCCGTACGGTGGCGGGCACGCCCAGCCGGCGGTGCAGGGGCTGGGCGCAGTGGTGCCCGGCCCGCACCGCAATGCCGTGCTGGTCAAGGGCGGTGGCTACGTCGTGGGCATGTAGGTTGCCCAGGGTAAAGGGGATTACCCCTCCTCTGTCCGTTCCCCGCGGGCCAAAGGTGCGCACCTCAGGTAGCTCCTCATCCAGCCGCTTCAGCGCGTACTGGAGGAGTTCCTGCTCGTGCCGCCAAACCCGGCTCAGCCCCACCTCCATGAGGTACTCCGCAGCCGTTGCAAGCCCAATGGCCTCGGCCACCGCGGGGGTTCCGGCCTCGAAGCGGGCTGGGGGAGCGGCGTAGGTGGAGCGGTCTATGTAGACCTCGCGGATCATCCCGCCACCTCCCAGAAAAGGGGGCAGTTCCTGGAGGACTTCTGCTCGGCCCCAGAGCACCCCGATCCCGGTGGGCCCCAGCATCTTGTGGCCGGAGAAGGCGTAGAAGTCGGCCCCCAGCTCCCGAACCCGTACCGGCATGTGGGGGGCTGACTGGGCCCCGTCCACCACCACCAGCGCCCCCACCGCCCGGGCCGCCCGGGCTATTTGGGCCACTGGGTTGACCGTACCCAGCACATTGGAGACGTGGGTTAGGCCAACCACCCGCACCCGTTCGGTGAGCAGGCCTTCCAGTGAGGAGAGGTCCAGGCGGCCTTCGGGGTGGAGAGGAATGCCTCGGACCACGGCACCGGTCCGCTCAGCCACCAGGTGCCAGGGCACCAGGTTGGCGTGGTGCTCCATCTCGGTCAGCAGGATCACGTCCCCCTCCCGCAGGTTGTGCAGCCCCCAGGCGTAGGCCACCAGGTTTAGGGCTTCGGTGGTGTTGCGCACGAAGACGACCTCGTGTTCTTGGGCCCCGATGAAGCGGGCCAGGGTGCGGCGGGCTTCCTCGTAGGCCTCGCTGGCCCGGGCCGAGAGGGCGTAGGCTCCCCGGTGGATGCTGGCGTTCTGCTCCCCGTAGTAGCGGGCCAGGGCCTCGATGACCCGAAGGGGTTTGTGGCTGGTGGCCGCGGAGTTCAGGTAGACGAGCTCGGGGTGGCGGGCCAGGAGGGGGAAGTCTTGGCGGAGGTCTTTCAGGGTTTCGGGCATAGCTCTTAGGGTAGCCCATGGGGGCCCGGGGGTTTAGGTCGGTCCTCACCAAGCGCCTAGCCCTTTGCGGAGGTCCTGGGCTTGCCTCAGCAGGGTATCCAGCCGCTCGAGCTGGGCCCGGATTCGTTCCAGCTGGCTTTCCAGCCGGCCGCAAGGGGCTCGGTAGAGGTTGTGGAAGCGCTCGCGGGTGTGGCTCAGCTCGGCCTCTAGGGTTTCCCGGAGCACCCCCTCAAGGGCTCCCCTTAGCTCTGCCAGCCGCTCGCGCAACCGGGCTTTGGCCGCCTCCTTGCGCCGAGGGAGAATGGAGGTGGCCAGGATGGCCCCGAACAGCGTGGCAAAGATGCCCAAAACGTCCAGGGCGATTTTCTGGGTAACGAGCAGGACGGTAAGCCCCAGCCCCACCACCCCTACCTCTGCCAGGGCGGTGTTTCGCAGACTCTCCTGGATGTGGTCCCGGAGCTGGCTGGCCTCGGCTTCGGCGTCGAAGGAGCGCAGGGCCTCTTCCAGGTTGCCCGCGATGGCCCGGGTTTCGGGGTTGCTCTGAACCCCGGGGTGCAGCCCAGGGGCTTCGCGCAGCAGGGATAGGGCGTCTTCCAAAAGCTCGCGGTCGCGCTTGGTCAGCCAGTTCAGGGCCTCCAGCACCCGGCGCTCAATCTCCTGGTTGGCCCCCCGCACCACCTCCTCTATGAAGCCCTGCTTGAGCCGGCTGGAGTTCAGCAGCTCGAGGAAGCGGGACAGGCGCACCTTCTCGTCCAGCCAGCGCTCCCCTCGGGCCCGCACCTCTTCAACCACCTGCAGGGCTAGGGCTACTTGGCCGCCAAAATCGCGGCGGATGCGCTCCTCGTGCCGGGTCAGTAGTTGGTCAAGTTCATGGCAGGTGGAGAGCTGCCTCTGGGCCTCCTCCAGGTGCTTTTGAAGGGTGGGCTGGGCTGCCTCGAGCTCCCGAATGAGCACCCCTAGGGGGGAGCTCAGCTTGAGCTGAGCGGCCTCCTGGTTGAGCACGCGGTGGATATGCGCTTCGAGCGCTGGGATGCCGCTGCTGGCCTCCTGCCCCTGCCGAGCCCGCCGGGCCGAGGCGGGGAAGGTGGGGGGGGTGTGCCCTAGGGTTTGTTCAGCACCCTTTCTCACAAAGGCCTCCACTTCCCGCAGCTCGGCATCGGTGAGCAGGTCGGCTTTGTGGAGGACCATGACCACCTTCTTGCCCCAGCTTTGGATGAGGCGAAGAAAGTCTGCTTCGGACTGGGTGAAGGGCCTGTCGGCGCTGGTGACGAAGAGGATGAGGTCGGCCCGGGGCAAAAAGCGCTCGGTGAGAAGCTGGTGGTGCTGGAGGATGGCGTTGGTGCCCGGGGTGTCCACCAGCCTAACCTCCTTCAGGAGAGGATGGGGCAGCTCTACCCGCACCAGCCCCGGCCCCTCGGGAGCCTGCTTGGGCTCTGGGCCGTACCCGATCAGGTGGATGCGGTCAGTGGTGGGGGTAACCCCCTCCTTCAGAAACTCCCCCCGCAGAAGGGCGTTTAGGAGGGAGGACTTCCCGCTGTTGAACTCCCCCACCACCACCAGCAGGAAGGGCCCCTCTAGGTCGAGCAGAGCCTGCCGTATGGCCTCGGTGCTCTGCCCTGCTTGGGCCAGAGCCTCGAGCCCCTGCCCCAGCAGCGCCCGCACCTCCTGGGCCAGGGCCAGCGTTTTTTCATCCAACATGCCCAGTATTCTATCCCACCTCCAAATTGCCCGTTTTCGTAGGCTAGGAGGGTTCTTCAGTGTGTGTCCGGTTGCGCCGGATTCGCCAGCCCAAATAGGCCACCGCCAACGTCCGCAGTAGCATGGAGACCGCGATGGGGAGATGGTAGGGGCTGGGCAGCCCAGTCTGAGCGTGTAGGCTGCCTAGGTAGCCGCCCAGCAGAGACCCCAGCAGCCCCCCTAGGGCGTAGGCCATCCAGTACCAGGCCAAGTACAGCCCCCGCTGCCTTGGGGGGGAGCTTTGCAGGGCCACGTTGGTGAGGGCGGTGTTGATGCCTCCCCAGGCAAAGGCATCGCAAACGGCCGCCAGCCATATGGTTCCGAGCTGGCCTGGTCCACCGGCCAGCCAGAGGGGGGGCAGCACCAGCGCGGCCACCCCACTGCTTATGAGCAACACCGTCCAGTGCCCGATTCGGTCGGCCAGGCGGCCCCACAAGGGGCTTAGCACTAAGCCGCAGGCCGAGGCGATAAGCGTCCAAAGGCCAAGCTGGGTGAAGCTCATGCGCGCGTGCTCTAGAAAAAGGGGAAACACGAACGGCCCGCCCACGCTTACCGCTCCTAAGAACAGCCCCACGAACCCCAGGTACCCGCGGAATCGGCGGTCGAAAAGGGGATGTATGAGCTCCGCAAGCCGGGGGGGGTCGCTTTGGGAGGGAGGCTCGTGCTGCCTTCGCAGGATGAAGGTGGCCCCCACCCCGGCCACCACGGCGGCCAGCAGCACCAGCAAGAAGCCCCAGGGTTTGCCCACCGCGTCAATGAGGCCACCTGCTGCCAGATTGCCCAGGGTGCCTACCAGGCCCAGGACCCCGTTGCGAAAGCCAAAGTAGCGTCCCCGAACCTGCTCGGGTACCAGGTCGGCCATCCAGCTCGTCCAAAGCACGCTCACCGGTGCCAGGATGAATTGGGATATAGCGGCAATGCACAGCAGGGCTGGAACGCGCCAGGGCTCAGGCATGAGGGGGATGAACAGCGCCAGCAAGAGTAGGCCCCGCCCGAAGACCGAAAGGTTGGCGCTCAGCTCCCTTCGTCCGCCCCGGATAAAGAGGGCCACGGGCGCGGCCATCTGCCCCACCATGGGTAGCGCCCCCAGGATGGCCAGGGCCGCCGGTGGGGCTCCCAGCCACAGGGCGTACCCGGTCATGACCATCCCGGTGCTCCAGTTGATGAAGAGAATGGCCAGCATTCCTTCCCAGATGGCTAGGTTTTGTGAACGGCGGGGCTCGCCTTGGGGTGGCGTCACGGGCGTTCATTATTGACCGCTAGGTCATCTTTGGGAAGGGATGGTGAGGCGATGGCGATGTGCTCCCTTCCGGACGGAAAAACCTCCGATCGGAGGCTTCAAGGAGCCTACATACAGGCTGCGCGGAAACTTCATGACCTCCCCTTAGGCTCCCCCATGGAAAGGCTGTGGCCTTTCCAGAAGGAGGAGCAGGAGATGAAACTTCCAATCCCTATCCTGGCAATTTTGGCTTTGGGCGTTGCAGCTGCTCAGGGTACCGCGCCTGGTTTATCCCAATCCCAGGCCTCGGTGACCCTGGTGCGCTGGGTGGAGGTTCTGCCTCAGGTGGTGCGTTGGGAGGACCTGGGTGCTGGGCGGGCCCGCCAGATTTACCTGGTCCTCGAGGGGCTGAGCTATGGGTTTACCCCAGAGGAGGCTCAGGCGGCGGTTGAGGCCCTGCAGCGGCTCCTGCCGGAGGACCTGCTGCAGCAGCTAGACCAGGCCGCAGCCCGGCTAGCTCGCGACGAGAACACACTCCTCTACTTCTCGGCGGCCGATTTTGAGGAGGCCCTGCATGCCTCCATCGCGGGTGCTTTCACCGCTGCGGAGAATGGCGGGGCCGACCCTGGCGAGTAATCCTAAGGCCTTCTTGAAATCTACACAGGCCCCACCCCGGCCTTTCACAAGGCTGGGGCAGACTTCTTCTGTGGCAACCCCTGGCGATACACTGGAGACGGTGGCGCTGGTACTGGTGGTTGAGGACGAACCAGAGATTGCCGAAATTTTGGAGAGCTACCTGCGCCGGGAGGGTTTTCGCACCGAGCGGGCCAGCGACGGGCGGCAGGCTTTAAACCTGGTGCGGGCGGCCCGGCCCGACCTGGTTTTGCTGGACATCATGCTCCCCGAGATGGATGGCCTCGAGGTATTGCGCCGCATCCGCAGCAAAGGCAACACCCCGGTCATCCTGGTCACCGCCCGCGCCGAAGACCTGGATAAGCTGCTGGGTTTGGAGCTGGGGGCCGACGACTATGTGACCAAGCCCTTCAGTCCGCGCGAGGTGGTGGCCCGCGTCAAAGCGGTGCTGCGGAGGGTAGTTTTGGCCGAGGCCCCGAGGACGCTGCTTAGGGTGGGGCCTTTGGAGATAGACAGCGAGAAGGTGGTGGCCCGCCTAGGGGGGGTGCGCCTGGAACTTACCCCAACCGAATTTCGTTTGCTGGAAACCCTGGCCCGTGCCCCGGGTCGGGCCTTCACCCGGGCTGAGCTGCTGGAGTCCGCCCTGCCCGACTCCGACGCTTTGGAGCGGGTGGTGGACGTTCACCTAAAGAACCTTCGGCGAAAGCTCGAGGCTGCCGGGGGTGGGGGGCTCCTGGAGACCGTGCGGGGGGTGGGGTATCGGCTTTGGGTAGAGGATTAGAGCTCATGCGCTGGTTCAACCGTCTCGAGGTGCGCCTGAGCCTGCTGATGGCGTTGGTAGCGGTAACCACCAGCTTGCTCACGGTGGCCCTAAACACCTACCAGCGGGAGCGCACCTTTCGGGAGCTGCCGGCTGAGGTGCGGGAATTCCTCAGGCGCGGCGAGGGGCGCCCCCCGAACCTGAACCTGACCCCTGAGCTGCGCAACCAGCTCCAGGCAGGAAGGGAGTTCCGAATCCAGATGCGCCCCTCAACCGACCCCGAGAACCCTAACCCGGTCTTTCTCATCACCCCGCTGGACGATCCCGCTGCCCCTGCCATCCGGCTTCAGGCCCCGCCCCGCCCCCGTAGGCCCAGCCTGGAGGCCCGTTTGCAGCAGAACCTGCTGATTGCCAGCTTGGTGGCCACGTTGCTGGGGGTGCTGGTAGCCCTGGTCTTTGCCCGCCGGATAGCCCAGCCCATTGAGGCTATCTCAAAAGCCGCGGGCCGGTTGGCCCAGGGCGACCTCTCAGCCCGCGCACCGGTTTCGAAGGGGGAGGACGAGGTGGCCCGGCTGGCTCGGAGCTTCAACCACATGGCCTCTTCGCTGGAGCGGCTCGAGGCTGAGCGCAAAGCCATGATTGCTGACATTGCCCACGAGCTGCGCACCCCCCTCACGGTCATGCAGGGCCGGTTGGAGGCGATTCAGGATGGGGTGATGCCTCTGGAGATGGCTGAGGTGGACCGGCTGCACCACCAGACCCAGCTGCTCTCGCGGCTGGTGGAGGACCTGCGCACCCTTTCCCTTGCTGATGCGGGGCGGCTAAACCTGATGTTGCGGGAGCTGGACCTTACCGAGCACCTTCGCCGCATGGCGCACACCTTTCAAGCCGCGCTCAGCGCCAAGCAGATTGGGCTGGAGCTCCACCTGCCTTCCCAACCCCTCTTGGTTCGGGCTGACCCCGACCGGCTGGCCCAGGTGGTGACCAACCTTATGACCAACGCTCTGGCCCACACGCCGGCCGGGGGACGAATTGTGCTGGAGGTGATGGCCGAGCCCACCCATGCCGTGTTGCGGATTCGGGACAGCGGCCCTGGCATCCCTGAGGAAGCCCTGGGACGGGTCTTTGACCGCTTCTACCGGGCTGAGGTCTCCCGTTCCCGCTCCACCGGAGGGAGTGGGCTGGGGTTGGCCATTGTCAAGACCCTGGTGGAGCTGCATGGGGGATGGGTAAGGGCCCACAACCACCCCGAGGGCGGTGCCCTCTTTGAGCTTTCCTTGCCCTTTACTCCGGCCAAGGCTCTCTGAGCCAAAGCTCGGCCCGCAGGCCCTGAGGCTGGTTGGGTAGGAGCACCAGCTTTCCCCCGTGAGCTTCGGCCACCCGGGCTACCACCGAGAGACCCAGGCCGTGACCAGGGGCCCTAACCCCTGGTGCTCGGTAGAAGGGCTCGAAGGCCCGCTCCATTGCCTCTTTGGGCATGCCAGGGCCCTCGTCCCAGACCCTGAGCACCACGTAGGGAGCTCGGCTTTCCAAATCTACCCCCGCTGGGGCTCCCGGAGCGTGCTTTTTGGTGTTTTGTATGAGATTTTCCAGCGCCTGCTCAATCAGTATAGGGTCGCCGGAAATCTCCAGGCTACCCGGACCCTGGTAGGGCAAACCCCATCGCCCTGCGGCCCTCAGGGCCAGCTGAGCCAGGTCCAGCCCGACCTTCTGTCCCCGGCCTTCCCGGGCCAGGGTGAGGAGCGACTCGCTCAGGCAGGTCATGCGCTCCACTTCCTCCTGCACCACGCTTAGGGTTTCCTCGGGGGTGGAGAGGCCCTGCCGGTATGCGTCGAGCTGAAGGCGGATGGCAGTGAGGGGGGTGCGCAGTTCGTGGGCGGCGTGCCGGGTAAACTCCACCTCGCGCTGGCGGAAGGCCGCGAGCCGTTCCAACATTTGGTTGAAGGTCTGGCTCAGATGCAAAAGCTCTCCGCTGCCCTCGGGGGGCACCCGTAGGCTTAGGTCGCCCGAGTCAGCGATGCGGCGGGTGGCCTTCAGCAGGTGGCGCAGGGGGCGAAGGGCTGGGCCGCTCAACATCCAGGCTGCCAGGGCGCCCAGCAAGGAGACCACGAGCGCCGTAAAGACCAGCGTCTGCCGGTAACCAGCCAGGCTATTTTGCACCTGGCTGGCCTCCAGAGCCCCTTGGATGTAGACCCCGCTTTCCAGATACAGGCTCTTGTAGAGCCAGTTTTGCTCTAAGCGGGCCCGGGGGCTGTCGCTTAGGGGAACCGCTTCAGGAAACTGGCCCCATTCTCGCGTTACCCTTCCTTCCTGAACCAGCCGGGCATGGGCTATGCCCCCGGGGGGAGCTGGGTTGATGAGCCTACGAAGGGGCCTTCCCAGCAGGTAGGGGTGGCGGCCTCCCGCATCTACATGCTCCAGGTGGTCCTCGATGCCCCGCCGCATCTCGGTCTGGGCGGCTACCCGCCGAAGATAGTTGTCCAGCTCGCGCTCGAGGTTCCCAAGCTGCAGCCGCTCAAAGCTGGCGTAGCCCAAAAACCCCTGTACCAAAAGAGCCAGGGCAATGGCCACGGCGATAAAGAGGGCTAGCCGCAGGCGTAGGCTCATGGCTCGACCCCCAGCTTGTAGCCTCCGGGAACCGTGCGCACCACCCCAGCGTTTAGCTTGCTGCGCAGGTGGTGCACGCAGACCTTGACCACACCCGTGTCCGAAGCCTCCTCACCCCAGATTAGGTCCAGGAGCTCTTCTGGGCTGTAAACCCGGTCTGGGTGCATGACCAGGCGCTCCAGCAGAGCATACTCGCGCCCGCTTAGATCCACAGGCCGGCCCTTCCAGCGCACGCTGCGGTTGGTCAGGTCGAGCTCGAGGGGGCCGTACTGCACCCGGCTTTGCCTCACCTCGCTGACCCGGCGGAGCAACGCCCGTACCCGGGCCAACAGCTCCGGCAGTTCGAAGGGTTTGACCACATAGTCGTCCCCTCCCCCATCCAGACCCCTCACCCGGTCGGCCAGGGCGTCGCGGGCGGTCATGAAGAGGATGGGCCCCTTGTATCCAGCCTCCCTGACCTCCTGGGCCAGGATGAACCCTCCATCCTCAGACTCTGGCAGGCGCACGTCCAGAATGAGCAGGTCGGGTTCTGCCTCTGCCAGCAGGAGACGGGCATTCGTGAGGTCGGGGGCATGGCGCACCTGGTGCCCCTGGGCAAGGAGGGCCCGCACAACCGGCCGGGCGATGTTGGGCTCGTCCTCCACCAGCAGAATCCGCATACCTCTAGTCTGCCCCCGAGGGGTTACGCTAAGGTTATGAGAAACCCCTCTCAGCTAGCCATAACCGCAACGTAACCGGCCGGGGCCAGACTCCTCCTTGGGAAGGCCAGAGGGCCTTCCCCAGAAGAGGAGGTTGACGATGAACAAGACCCTAAAGACCGCTTTGTTGGTTTCCACCCTGGCCCTGGCGGGCGCTTTTGCCCAGCAGACCCCAGCCCCACAGCAGCCTGCGCCAGCCCAGCCCGCCCAGCGCATGGCATTCCGTGGGTATAACGTGGGTAGCCTGTACTTTGCCGCTGCGCAGTTCCTGGGTGTGACCCCAGCCGAGCTGGCGTTGCTTTCCGGAGGCAGCAAAACCCTGGGTCAGCTCGCCACTGAGCTGGGAAAAACCCCAGCGGGGCTCGAGGCCGCCCTGGCCGCGGCCCGCAACCAGGCCATTGACCAGGCTGTGCAGGCTGGGCGCCTGAGCACCGAGCAGGCCAACAGCCTCAAAGCCAACAGCCAGGCGGTGGCCCGGGTCCTTGTGAATCAGCCGGTGCAGCTTCGCCTTGGCCCTGCAGGGCGGGATGGCCGCGGCCCTAGGGGTTGGTGGCGCTAGGCCAGCGGAATTTTTTCCGGGCGTGTGGTTGTCCACGCGCCCCGTTGACTTGATAGGCGGTCTGCTCTGGACCTTGTTGCTGCCCGTTCCGGTCTTGGTGCTCCCCCTACGGCTCTTGCGCGGCTCCAATAGCAGAAGCCCCCGACCGGGCACCGGGAATAGTTCGTGAGCGGTATGCTAAGGGTGAGGTCAGCCGGGCTGAGCGCGAGACCCTGAGGAGGGAACTGGGGGATAGTAGCCCTGAACGGGCCAAGGCTGTTTGCAAAGGGGGCCAGTTTATGGACGACGATAGACCCGTTGGCAGGATTCTCAGCCGGCGCGAGGTGCTGGCGATGCTAGGGATGGGTGGACTTGTGGGGGGACCTCGCGCCACTACTCAGGGCGGTTCGGCTGCCCTTCCCGCTTGCGTAGTGCGGCCAGCTCTCACCGAAGGGCCCTACTTTGTGGACGTTCAGCTCAATCGCTCCGATATCCGGTCCGACCCCGCCAGCGGGGTGGTCAAGCCAGGGGTGCCCCTGAGCCTGCGCTTCGTGGTGACCCGGGTCTCTCCTGCAGGCTGCGTGCCGTTGCCGGGTGCGATGGTGGACATCTGGCAGTGCGATGCGCAGGGGATGTACTCTGGGGTGCGGGACCGCTATGGGGACACCCGGGGGCAGAAGTGGTTGCGCGGCTACCAGATCACCGACGCCCAGGGAGTGGCCCAGTTCACCACCATCTACCCCGGCTGGTACCCGGGCCGCACCGTGCACATCCACTTCAAGATTCGCTACCAGAACCGCGACTTCACCTCCCAGCTCTTCTTCGACGACGCCCTGAGCGACCGTATCCTGGCCAGCCCACCCTACGCCAAGGCAGGCACCCGCACCCGCAACGCCAACGACAGCATCTACCGCAACGGGGGCAACCAACTGCTGCTCAAACTGGTCCAGAGTGGGGAGGGGTATGCCGGCACCTTCGATGTAGGGCTAGACCTGTAGCTTTTCATCGGAACCTTACCGCTCGTCTGCCCCAGCGTTGTTCCGGTGGAGATGCCGTTTTGCGGCAAGGGTGAGTCCGCGTGCTGCTTCCTACTCGGGCCACGCCCGCACCGCCGTCAGGTCCACTCCAAAGGGCATCCCCCTTACCCTCTGGTTCCAGGCTGAGCACCCACAAGGTGCTTGCAGAGCCAAGGCCGCTGTTCTGGGGGTGAGGTGTTTCGGCTAGGGGTGAGCCCGCTGCAACCCCTCCAGGTAGTTCCGAATGGGGCCTATTGCCGCGCCGTGGCGGTTGGTGAGGAGGTCAAGATGGGTCAGCCCTTCGAGGATGTTCACCTCAAGAGGGGTTTCTGGGAAAAACGCCCTTGCGCTGGCAAAGTCCTCGTTCCGGGGCAGAAGCCCCCGCCCGGCTCCCAGGGCCAGCACCGGGTAGGGCAACCGACGGGGCCTCAGATCGGGAAGCACCACTTCAAAGGCGGCGATATCCAGGGCCAGCCGGTAGGGAAAGAACCATTCGGAAAAACCGGTGATGGGGTTGGCATAGAGCCGCACAAACTCCAGCGGGTCGGTGGCCTCGCCGGTGTCCCGCCATTCCACCCGGCCCCCTCTGGGTCCCCGGATGGTGTAGACCAGGCGGCCTAAGGCCAGCCCGAGAAGGCTAAGCCCCTCCCGGGCCACCGCCTGGCCTGCTGAGACCGAAAAGATGGGAAGCAGGCTGTAGCGCTCATCCACTCGGTACAGGGCCGCGGCTAGCCGGCTGCTGCGGAACGGGGCCCACCCCGGGGGTGCATCGGCTTCCGGAGCCAGCCCTGCCATAAAAGCCTGGGCCTCGGCCTGGGCTAAGGCCGCCGGGCCGAGACCGAAGGCGGCCACGTAGGGAGGTGTGCGGCCTGAGAGCAGGTCGTTCAGACCGGGTAGGCGCCCAAAGGGGCCCTGGGCGCCCTCCAAGTAGGCCCTTGGGTCTACCGCGAGGAGCCTTGGGGCCCCATCCAGCAGGATCAGTCCGTCCAGCCTCTCCCCTCGGTAAAGGGCAAAGAGGGCGGCCAGGCTGGCCCCTAGGGAGTGGCCGGCCAGCACCACCGGGCCTTCCCGCCGGGCTTGTTCCACCAGCTGCTCGAGGTCTTCCAGGTGCACCCTCAAGCCCCACTCCTTGAGGAACGGAAAGTCGGGCAGGCGGTAGTCCTGGTAGTAAGCCCAGGGGTCGGGTAGGGCGAAGCCCTGCCGGTCCTCCAAGCCATTGGCCCGCCGGTCCCAGGCCCAGACCGTCCAGCCGGGGGCGGCCAGCACCAGCCGGCGGGCCAGGGCCTCGAAGTTGGTGGCTCCCCCCAGGAATCCGGGCACCATAATCAGGGTGCCCTTGGGAGCGCCCTGGGCGGGGAAGGAAAGGACGTAGCTCCGGTCAAGCCTGGAACCGGCCGGGGTGGGAGACCCGGGCACAGCAAAGTAGTCGGGCGCTCCGGACCAGCGGGGGCTTTGGGCCAGGGCCAAGCCCAGGCAGGCAACCAAGAAGGGCCAGCGCAGCATGAACACATGCTGCGCCCAAGCCCCAGCTAAAACTTCGCCGGAGACCACAAAAAGGGTGGGCCCAAGGCCCACCTGGCCTTGCTCCGGGCCTACGGGCTGCCGAAGCTATCCTCGACCACCACCACCTCTAGGCTCTGGTCGGCCACCCGGCCCACCGCGAAGACGCTGTAGACCTTACCCCCCTCAAAGGCTACCCCCTCCAAGGGCAGGGCCACGGTGGGGCTGCCGGTGGGGCGCACCTCGAGGTCGTAGGCCCCGGGCCGCACCGTGCCGTATCCCGAGCGCTGTCCGAAGGCTAGGTTGCGGAAGAGCAGCGGCCCACCCTTCAGGGCCACGTCCACCGCTGGAGCGTCGGGGGAGGCGTGGACGATTCGCACCTTGGCAACCCCTTCAGCTGGGGCTAGCCGGTCCTCCACCACCTGGGTTCTCAGGCTGGAGGCGGTCCCCAGGGCCATCACGGTGTAGTACCTCCCCGCCTGCACCCGCAGGCTCACGTCGGCTACCTTGGCTGGGTTCTGGCCAGTGGTCTGCACGCTTAGGGTCAGGTTACCCGCGGGCACCTCGGCGTAGTAGGTCACGTCCTTGAACCCTTGGGCCTCGAATACCTTGTTGCCCCCAGATAGGATGTCCACTGCCGGCGCATCGGGCACCAGGTGGGCGAAGCGCACAAAGGCGGTGCCGCTGTTGCTTTGGGCTAGGGCGAAGCCGAGAGTAAGCGCCAACCCCACGAACCAGCTTTTCCAACGCATAAAGGCTCCTTTCCAAAGTCTGCAAGTACATCTTAGCGCTGCAGCCCCCGCCCGGCAATCGGGGCGGGGGCTTGCTTCAGCCTTGGTATTTACTTGGGCATCAGCACGGTGTCTATAACGTGGATGATGCCGTTTCTGGCCTGGATATCCACGGTGGTTACGGTGGAGTTGCCGTTCAGGATGACCTTGCCGTCCTTTACCTCGATGGTTATGCTCCGGCCCTCCACAGTTTTAGCCTCCTTGAGGTTGACGACCTGGCTCGAGGGCACCCGCCCCGCCACCACGTGGTAGGTGAGTACCTTGGTCAGCTCCTGCTTGTTGGCCAGCAGCTTGTCCAGGTCGGCCTTAGGAATCTTGGCAAAGGCTGCGTTGGTAGGGGCAAAGACCGTGAAGGGTCCGGGGCCCGAGAGGGTCTCCTCCAGCCCCGCAGCCTTCAGCGCGCTCAGCAGGGTGCTGAAGTTGGGGTTGGTCGCCACAATCTGGGCGATGGTCTGGTTCTGGGTGGTGCCCTGGGCGTTGGTGAGGGTCAGGCCGAGGGCGGCGAGGACCAGGCTTCCAGCCACGAGCAGCGCCTTGAGTTTCATCTCCTATCCTCCTCCTGGGGCCGGCGGGCGTTCCTATCTGGAGGCCGATTTCCATGAGCTTTTGTCCACTTTTCCCAGCCCCAGGGTTAGGCTAAGCGTAGAATCTTGGTAGAAAATTTGTCCAGGTTACGTTTAGATTCGTGGGCGTGAGCGGGCCAGGCCCCGGTAGGGAAGGGGTGTCCGGGCCGGCTTCCACCTAAAGCGGCCGGCGTAGACCGGTCGGGCCTAGTCCCAGCCAGTCCCCGTGGACGACCGCAGCGTTCAACTTTCCCCAGACCCCGGTTGTAGACCCCAACGGCTACCCCAATTCGTCCCGGCTGCGCCGTAGGCCAGGGAGTGCGCCTCCTAGGCACATCAGCGCCCCCAGCATGAGCCCCTGCCGCAGCTCCCTCATCCCCGCCTCCCCCTGGCCAGACCCCGGCACCGCTCTGAACAGTACCTGACCTCATCCCAGTTCCTGGCCCATTTCTTGCGCCACTGGAAGGGCCGCCCGCACACTGGGCAGAGCTTGGTGGGTAGATGGGCCTTGAAGCCTTTGTGTTTCATGGGTTTCTGGACGGCTCCCGGCGGGATTTCCGGGCTCAGCCGATCAGCCTTTTTGAGGGCTAGGGGGCCTAGCGATCCGGCTGGCGGCCTCCAGGTAGCGTCTCCGGGCCAGCTCCAGGTCCAGCACCGGGGGCTTGTAGGGCAGGGCCCGCCCCCCCGACTCGGGCACCCAGCGCCTGAGCCAGGCCCCGCCGGGGTCATGGGTCTCGGCCTGGGCAATGGGGTTGAAGATCCGGAAGTAGGGGGCTGCGTCCACCCCCAGCCCCCCCGCCCAGTGCCAGCCTTGCAGGTTGGAGGCGTTGTCGCCGTCTAGGAGCAGGTCGCGGAAAGCCCGCTCGCACTTCTGCCAGGGTAGGAGGGCCAGCTTGACCGCAAACTGCGCCGCTACCATGCGGCCCCGGTTGGAAACAAAGCCGGTGGCCCGCAGCTCGCGCATGGCTGCGTCCACCAGCGGGATACCGGTCTGGCCCGTTAGCCAGGCCTCAAAAAGGGCTGGGTCGTCGTTCCAGGGCAGGGCCTCCCAGCGGGGGTCAAAGGCCCTTTGGAGCATCTGGGGGCGGTGGTAGAGCAGGTCGCCGCTAAAGTCGCGCCAGCAGAGTTCGCTCACCCACTTTTGGGCTCCTTCACCCCCTATCTGCAAGGCCTTTCGGGCGCAAAGCCGGGGGGAGAGCACCCCCAAGGTGAGGTAGTAGGAGAGCCTGGAGCCCCCCTGGCCGTCCAGCGCGTCCCTGGTTAGGTGGTAGCGGTTCAGCCTGTTCCTGAGAAAGTCTTCCAGTGCCCCCAGTGCGGCCTCCTCCCCAGCGGGCGGCAAGGGGATGCCGGCCGGTTCTTCAGGGATATGCCCTGGGTCGTAGCCCGGGGGCAGGGGCACCGGGGGGAAGTGGTGGGGTGCTTCGGTTGCGTCTGGGATGGGCGTGGCCCACCAGCGCTTGGAGTAGGGGGTAAAGACCGTATAGGGGCCTCCATCGGGTTTGAGAAGGGTTCCGGGCTCGTGGATGTACTGCCCCGGCAGGAGGTGCAGGGGCCGCCCAAGGGCTGAGGCCACCCTTTCGTCGCGGAAGCGGGCGTAGGGGGTGGTGTTGCGGACCGCGTAGACTGCCTGAACCCCCAGTTCCTCGGCCAGCCGCGGCAGCACCTCCCAAGGGGGTCCGGT
>NZ_JANXCG010000019.1 GCF_025060375.1 Meiothermus sp.
CGCCCCGCCCTTCCCAAACCCGCCCTGATTCCCCTGCTGGCCCTGGCCCTACTGACCCTGGGCGTTTTGGCCCTGGGCACCGGGGCGGTGCGGATGGGCCCATGGGAGGTTCTTCAGGCCCTGGGCGCCCCGCGCGACGAGACCCACGCCCGCATCCTCTACGAGCTGCGGTTGCCGCGCATACTGGTGGGGGCTTTGTGCGGAGCTTTGTTTGCGGCCTCAGGCGCTATCCTGCAGGGGGTGGTGCGCAACCCCCTGGCCTCGCCGGACATTGTGGGGGTGGCGGCAGGGGCGGGGTTGGCCGCGGTCTTCACCCTGATCCTCTTGCCCCGGGCTCCGGCCTGGGCCCTGCCGGTGGGGGCTTTTGGGGGAGCCTTAGCGGCCTTCGGGCTGGTGTACGTCCTGGCGCGCAGGGCCGGGGAGGTGCTGCCCATCCGGCTGGCCCTGATTGGGGTGGCGGTGGAGGCCTCGCTGGACGGGCTGCGTCGGCTCATCCTGGTACGCGCCGACGACTCCATTGCCCAGGCCCTGATCTTCCTGAGCGGTACAGTCTACGGGGCCGACTGGGAGCGGCTGTTTCGGGTGCTGCCGTTTGCGGCGGTGCTGATTCCCATCACGCTTCTGCTTCACCGCAGGCTCGATGTGCTCTCGTTTGGCGACGAGACCGCCAAAAGCCTGGGGATGCGCCTCGAGCCCGCCCGGCTGGCGGCTTTAGCCCTGGGCACGGCCCTGGCCGCGGTGGCGGTGATGGGGGTAGGCATTCTGGGCTTCGTGGGCCTGATTGCCCCCCACGCCGCGCGGCTGTTGGTGGGCCCCGGCTTTCGCCTGCTGCTGCCCAGCTCGATGCTCCTGGGGGCTTTGCTGGTGGTGGGGGCCGACACCTTAGGACGGGGCCTGGTGCCCCCGCTGGAGATTCCCGCGGGCCTCCTCACCACCCTTTTGGGGGCCCCCTACTTCCTATACCTGATGCGAAAGGCGGGAAGGGTGCGATGAGCCTGCAAACCCAACAGCTCTCCTTAGGCTACGACGAGCGCCGCATCATTGAGGGCCTCAACCTATCCTTGCCCAAGGGAAAGATTACCGCCCTCATCGGCCCCAACGGCTGCGGTAAGTCCACCTTGTTGCGGGCTCTGGCCCGGCTGTTGAAGCCCAGAGAGGGCGCGGTGCTGCTGGATGGTAAGGCTATCCACGCCCTGCCCACCAAGGCCGTGGCCCGTGAGCTGGCCCTCTTGCCCCAGATGCCCCAGGCCCCCGAGGGGCTCAGTGTGGAGGAGCTGGTCTGGTTTGGCCGCTACCCCTACCAAAGCGCCTTTGGAGGGCGGAGCGAGCGCGACCAGAGGGCAGTAGAGTGGGCCCTTGACCAGACCGGCATGCGGGTCTTCGCCAAGAGGCCCCTGGAGACCCTCTCGGGCGGGCAGCGCCAGCGGGCCTGGATCGCCATGGCCCTAGCCCAGGAGACCTCGATTCTGCTCCTGGACGAGCCCACCACCTACCTGGACCTGAGCCACCAGCTCGAGGTCCTGCAGCTTCTGCAAAGGCTCAACCGCCACGAGGGCAAGACCGTCGTGATGGTGCTGCACGACCTCAACCAAGCCGCCCGCTACGCCCACCACCTGGTGGCGGTGAGTGGGGGACGGGTGGTGGCGGAGGGAGCGCCCGAGGCGGTGCTCAACGAGCGCATTCTGCGGGAAGTCTTTGGCCTCAAGGCCCACTTCCTGCGCGACCCCGAGACCGGCACCCCCCACTGCATCCCCTACGCCCTGGCGCGCAGGGAAGCCCTTGAACTGGTGGAGGAAAAACCATGAAACGAATTCTGGCGGCCATTTTGGCCCTCTTCGGCCTGGCTTCGGCCCAGCTTCAGATCAAGCACGAGCTGGGCACCCTCACCTTGAACGCCCCAGCAAAGCGGGTGGTGGTGCTGGAGTACAGCTTCCTGGACACCCTGCTGGCCCTGGGGGTGAGCCCGGTAGGGGCGGCCACCGGCACCCAGGGCGGCGACCGGGGGCTGCCGCCCTACCTGCGGCCGCGGGCCGAGGGCGTAGCCTCGGTTGGCTCGAGGGCCCAGCCCAGCCTCGAGGCCATCCTGGCGGTAAAGCCCGAGGTCATCGTGGCCGAAGCTTTCGTGCACAAAGACCTAATCCCCCAGCTCGAGCGCATCGCCCCGGTGCTGGCCTTCCAGTCGCGGCGGGGCAGCTTCGACGACTTGAATCAGCAAGTTTTGGAACTCGGGCGCCTGGTGGGCAAAGAGGCCCAGGCCCGGCAGATTT
>NZ_JANXCG010000001.1 GCF_025060375.1 Meiothermus sp.
CTCCTGGTTGTCCCAGTCTTTGGGGTAGGTCACCTACGTGTTACTCACCCGTCCGCCACTGGCTGCAAAAACAGCCCGTTCGACTTGCATGTCTTAGGCATACCGCCAGCGTTCACCCTGAGCCAGGATCAAACTCTCCAAGAAAAATCAACGTGGCTTAGACCACGTGGGACTCGGTGTGTTTGCCCAACCTGCGCTTTCAAGGTTCCCGCCCCGCCTTTCGGCGACGCAAAGAAAAGGCTATCAAAAGCTTCTTACTCTGTCAAGCCCTCGTGATGGGTGCGCCGAAGCTGCACCAAGAATGCGGTGTGCCCTACCTGCTGGAACTTGGGATGGGCGACTGGAGGTCGCACATCCCACTCCCGGTGGAGGACCTCGAGGGTGCGCTCGTGCAGATAGGGGAGCCCCTGGCTTTCGATGGCTTGCAGGAGGGCGATTACCTGGGTGAGGTTGGGCAGGTAGCAGGCCAGGAAGCGGTCCGGCTTGAGGGCGGGGGTGACAGCGGGCAGAACCTTCCAGGGCTCCATCATGTCAAGGGCCACGGCGTCGAAGAAGGCGGGGGGGAGTTCGCTTTGGGCCAGGTCGGCCAGGACCCACACCACATTCCCCCAGTGCTCATAGGCCTCGAGGTTGCGCTGGGCTTGGGTTTGGTGTTTGGGCCGTACCTCGTAGCTGTAGACCTGCCCCGTGGGCCCTACCGCCCGGGCCAGGAAAAGGGTCAGCCCTCCGGAGCCCGAACCCGCCTCCAGTACCCGCATTCCTGGGGCCAGGTCAAGCAGCAAGCAGAGGGTAATGGCGTCCTTAGGATAGGTGGGGGTGGTGGCGCGGGGCATCTTGAGTACGTATTCTTCCAGGCTGGGCCGGTGCACGGTGAAGACCTCCCCGTGGGGGGTAACCACCCTTCCCCCAGGTCCTGCGGCCCGTAGGTCTTCGTGGCGAATAAGCCCGCGGTGGTAGTGGAAGGCCCCCCCCTCCTGAAGGCGGAACAGATAGGTGCGGCCTTGCCGGTCTTGCAGCAGGGCCAGGTCGCCAAAGTCCATGGGCCACAGGCTAATAGACTTAGACCATGCCGCTCAAGCGTCAGCTGGCCTGGGTCATCGGCCTGTTGGCCTTTGTCCCCAACCTGGTGGTGGTCCTGCCCTTTTTGTTCTCCCCAGAGGAGCCGTTTGGGTCGCGGCGGGTTTTCCTGGTGTTCTGGCTATTGGTGTTGGCGGGGCTTGCCGCCTTGGCCGGTTATGGGCTGGCCAGCGCCCTGTTGCGTTCGGTGGACGAGCTCACCCGCAGCCTGCGCTACCTAAGGGGCAGCGGCCGGACCCTCCCTGAGCTGAGCCTGCCTACCCCGAAAGAGCCCCTGCCCGCTGAGATCGCCCAGCTCAGGGAGGGTTTTGAGGAGCTGTTGGCGTACCTGCGGGAGCTTCTGGAGGCCCGTGAGGCCACCTACGCAGCCCTAACCCACGACCTTAAGACCCCTCTGCTGGCTGCTTTGCGGAGCCTGGAGTACCTGGAGGAGGCTGACCGGATAGGCCCCGTCAAGCGTAAGGAGCTGCTGAGGACCTTGCGGGATGAGCTTTACCGAAGCTATTTGTTGGTGGAGAACCTGCTGGTAGCCAGCCGCTTGGAGACCCGCCGGATCCAGCCAGAAGCCCTTGGTCTGCGCGCCCTTTTGGAGGATTTTCGGCTGCGCTACGCACAGCAGGCCGTCCAGCGCGGGCTACGGCTCGAGATAGAAGGGGCGGGCCAGGCTCGAGGGGAGCGGCTTCTGCTCGAGCGAGCCCTGGCCAACCTCGTGGAAAACGCGCTGCGCCATGCCAGGAGCCGGGTAGTGCTCAGGGCTGGAGAGGGATGGCTCGAGGTGGAGGACGATGGGCCGGGGCTTCCCGACAGCCTTGAGGTACTCTCTCAGCCCTTCCGGAGCCAGCGCTTGCGGGGGGTGCGGGCTGGAAGTGCCGGGCTTGGCCTCTATGTGGCCCGAAGGGTAGCCGAAGCGCACGGTGGGCGGCTGGAAAACCTGGCAGCCCCCGGCCAGGGTAGCCGGTTGCGCATCTGGATAGAGCCGGAAAGTGCGGCTAAACCCTAGGCGCTTAGGGGGAGTGATGCTGGTGCGGGTCTGTTCTCCCTTTCTCCTCCATGTAACGGGATACCCCCCATTCGGGGGTTCCGCTTCCCCCAGCAGACCCCCCAAACTTAGGGGGCTATGTGGGGACCTATTCACCGACCGTTGCGCTCTGCGGGGGGGTTTACCCTGCTCGAGCTGATCGTGGTCATGGCCATCCTCGGGGTGGCCATAGGCGTTGGATTTGCCCAGGTGCGCAACCTTTCCCAACGCCAGCAGGCCCTGGCTACGGTAGAACAGATTCGCCAGCTTTTCTGGCATGGGGCCACAGCGGCGGCCAGTCGTGGGGGGACCAACTTTTTGCTGGTTCGTAGTGGCAACGTGCTTAGGGTGCAGTCCCAAGCCGATGGCAGTGTGCTGCGCAGCGTAACTCTTCCCTCAGGGGTGAGCTGCAGCTTGAGCGAGGGTACCCTGGCCACCTTCACCTCTCCGGGCAAGGTGGTCTTCTCCAGCAATTTCCCTGCCAACCGCCAGTTTACCGTTTCGGCCAATGGACAGACTTTTACCCTTACCGCCACCCTGATCGGAGAGGTGCGCCGTCAATGAGAAACCAAGGGCTTACCTTCATAGAGGTGATTGTGGCTGCGGGAGCGCTGGCAGTGGTGCTGGGGTTTTTCACCACTTTGCTGGTGGGCAACATGCGCCAGACCACCATTGTGGGTGGGCGGGCCCAGGCCAACCAAATTGGCATCTTTCTCGGGCGACAGATACTCGAGGCCGACGATCGGGCCCTGCCTGCGGCGGGTCAGAGCCTCAGGTGGAACTACGGCCAGCTCAACGATGCCAGCATCGGCTTCGCTACCCTGACCCAGGAGCAGCAGTTTGGCAACATTGCCCTTTACCGGGCCAGCATAACCAACCAAGGAACCCCCTCTTGGGCGGGAAGCGGCTGGCAGGTTAGCCAGTACAGCATTGAGGTTTGCTGGCAGAGCCCTGAGGGAGAGCGGTGTGTGCAGCAGAGCATTATCGGGCCCGCCCCGGCCCTAGCAGGCAATGAAGTGGTGACCAACGTCAACTGAAGGAGGAAACCTTGCGAACCCATGCATTTACCGTGCTTGAGCTTCTGCTGGCCCTGTTGGTGCTGGTGGTGGTCATGGCCATGGCTTTCAGCACCAGCGTCCAGGGCCTCCAGCTCAACCAGTCCAACGAGGCCATTAGCGCTGCTCAGAACAAAGCCCGCCGGGTGTTGGAGGTGCTGAGCCAGGATTTGCGCACCTCCGCTTTTGCGGTGATTACCAACGCCCCTTTCAACAGCAACACCACCGGCATCTCCTTTGCTCAGGTGGCGGGGGGGGCTGGCTACACTGTCAGCGCGGTTTCCGGGGCCAGCTTTACCTTGGTGAGCGGCTCTCCCACGCTAACCGCGGAAATTCCAGTGGGCAGCCGTTTGCTGCTCATAGATGGTGATGGAAACGCGGTGGTGACCCGTGTGGGCAGCGCTCCGGTGGCTAGCGGCCTTAACCTGTACACCGTCACCACCACCTGCAACAACCTGCCCATCAGCTTGACCACCCAGACCCTGGCTTCGGTGGTCAGCCTTCTGGGCTACAGCTACGATGCCGCAAACCGCAAGCTGGTGTACCAGGCCCAGGGGGATGCCGCTCCTACCGATGTCGCCTACGATATAAGCGACTTTCGCATTGACTACGTTTACCGAAAGCGCACCGGTTCTACCCTAAGCGAGGAACGCAACCCAAGTGGGTACTTGGTCAATAACCAAGTGCGGACCTACTTCACCAGCGGAGGCTCGCAGTACTCCTTGCGGCGGGTTCAGTTCACCCTAGGGGTTCAGGTGCCCCTGCGGAACCGTACCATTGAGCGCACCTACACCGGTCAGGTGGACATGATCAATGCCCTTTACTACGAGGCTAAGGTGGTGAGCCTATGCAACCCATGAGACGACCCCAGGGTATTGCAATGGTGGTGGCCCTGACCATCATCCTGATACTGAGCGTGGTGAGCGGCCTGATCTTTACGCGTACTATCAATGATCTGCGTGCTAGCCGGGACAACACCGCTCTAGCCCAAGCGGTCAACCTGGCTCGAGGGGGCGCGGTGGCTGCGTCGGCCCTGCTTTCCAACGAGGTCCGGGCCAGCTTGGAGACCCTGGTGCGCTCGGCCAACCCAAGCCTGGGGGGGATCAGCACCAGCGACATCTGGTACTATGGGGGCAACGATGTGTTGCCCAACCCAGCTACGGTGGCCTCCCGCCTCTCCCTGCTGGCTGCTAGCCTCCAGACTGAAGTCAACAGCCTGATTTGCAACCGGAACTTCGCGCCGGACGGTTCGGGGGCTACCGTGCAGGTGCGCATCTACTTTGTGAGGTCCTCGGTGTGCGGCCAGCCCTTCCCTGCAGGGGCTGAGCTGCCCTCGGGTTACGTGGTGGACAACGACAACAACCCCGCTACCCCTCTGACCCGCCAGACCCAAGGGTATGCCCTGCCCTACGTGATGGTGGTGACCGCCTCTCCCGGTACCCCCTACCAGCGCAATGTGGTGGTGCAGGGGGAGTACCGCTTTTTGCTTACCAACGGTAGTTTCGCCCGTTACGCGCTCTTCACCAACCGCCACCGCACCAAGTCCAACACCGCAGTGTGGTTTACTAGTGGAACCCTCTTCGACGGGCCCGTGCACACCAACGAGCGCCTGCGCTTTTCCTTCAACCCGTGGTTTGGGGGTTATGTGACCAGCGCGGGGTGTACCGATGCGGGGGTGAGCAACTGCAACGGGAGTACCAACCCGGGGGCATTTTTTGGTTCAGGCAGCACCACCACCTTCCTCTCGCCCTCCCAGATGACCAACCCCAACGCTCCCTCCTGGACCAGTGGGGGTGTGACCCACGCGCCGACCTTTGAGGGCAACCCCAGGGTGAACTGGCAGGAACCCTTCATTCCCATGCCGGCCAACGCCCAGAATCAGCGCAACGCTGCTATAGCGGGGGGGCTGTACCTCAACTTCGATGTGGCCCGCCTCACCCTGTACGCGGGGGATGCCAACGGCACCACCCCCACCTGCGACAGCTCGGGGGTCTGTACCCCGGCTACCTCCCCTTACCAGTACATTGAGGTCTGCCGCACCTCGAGCTGCACCGGTACCAACCGCGAACTCTACCGCTATGGCTCGGATGGAGCGCTGTACCGCCAGGTGGGTAGCTCGTGGGTTTTGGTCCGGGCCAGTTTCAACGGGGTGATTTTTGCCGACGGGAGCATCAACAACCTCACCGGCCCAGCCCGTGCCAGCAGCAGCAACCCCAACACCGCTCCCCCAGCGCTGGCCTCCTTTGCCCAGATCACCGTGGCCAACGCCGGGGACGGGAAGAACATCCAGATACGGGGCGACCTCAAGTACCAGAGCCCGGCTTGCAGCGGCACCCCTACGCGCAGCGGGAACACGGTCGTCCGGCCCACCTGCAACAACCTCTCTGCCGACAACATTCTGGGGGTCTACAGCCAGGATGGCGACATCCTGCTTGGGGACGGTACCAATAACTCTTTGCAAGACCTCACCATCCATGGGGTTTTGATGGCCTCCAGGGGCGAGGTGACCGTTCAGAACTATGACAGCATTAGCCCCAGGGGTGCGATTCGCCTGCAGGGCGGCATCATCCAGTACACCTACGGGGCCTTTGGGCAGTTCAACAGCTCGACCGGCCAGATGACGAGCGGTTACGCCCGCCAGTTTGCCTACGACCCCCGGATGCAGGACCGCGCGCCCCCCTTCTTCCCCACCACTGGGGTGGTGCAGGTGAGCGTGGCTACCCCCTTGAGCTTTGGGCAACGGGAACAGGTGTACTAGGGCCCTTCTCCGCGGCTACCCCAGGCCTTCTGGTTTGGGGTAGCCTGTCTTTGATGCGCCTTTTGGTTGCCGACGACCACCCCCTTTTCCGCATGGGCCTGCGGGTTGCCTTGGAGCGGGAGGGGTTTAGCGTGGTAGGAGAGGCTGCCGATGGGCAAGAGGCAGTGGAGCAGGGCTTGGCGCTGTTGCCCGATGGGGTGCTACTGGATGTGCGGATGCCCAGGATGGACGGGATAGCCGCTACCAAGGCTCTACGGGAGGGGCGCTACCGGGGCCTCATTGCCCTTCTCACTACCTTTAGCGAGCCGGTGCTGGTTCAGCAGGCCGCCTACGCTGGGGCAGATGCGTACTGGTCCAAGGAGCTACCGCCGGAGGTGCTGGCCGAGCGGTTGCGCCGGCTCGAGCGGGGCCTAGAACCCCGCCTTAGGGCCCCTGAGCTGCCCCGGCTCTCCCCCCGGGAGCAGCAGGTGCTGGCCTGGGTGGCCCAGGGGCTTTCCACCAAGGAGATGGCCCGCCTCATGGGGATTTCCCCAGAGACGGTCAAGGACCACCTAGTAGGCCTTTACGACAAGCTGGGGGCACGCAACCGGGTGGAGGCCTTGGAGCGGGCCCGGGCGCTGGGCCTGCTCTAAACTGGGATGGGCAGGACTGCTATATTAGGGATGGCGTTACGTGTTTATTCTGGAGGCTTCCCATGCGCATCCCCCGAGGAATCACCTTGGTTTCCACATTGGTTTTTCTTTTCATTGTGGTGATTGTGGTGAGCGTAGCCGCCCTCACCTCCCTTAGCAACCGCCGCAACGCCCAGTACGCCCTGCGCACCTCCCAGGCCCAGTTTGCTGCCGAGGCCGGTCTCGAGCGGGCGGTGGTCTGGCTTTGGTACCAGGCCCTGGAGAGGGCTGCCGCGCCAAGTGTGGTTGCCTACCGCCAGGCCCTGGACGGGATGGGCTTGACCGATGGGGCTACGCTCAGGATGGAGGGAACCCTAGGGGACGGTGGCCGCTTTGAGGTGCGGGCCTCCCGGCGGGACACCACCCGTTTGGGTGAGCCCCAGGTTGAGCTTGTGGTGGTCTCTACCGGCACCCTTTCCGACGGCACGACCCGGCGGCTGCGCCAGGTCCTTCGCGTAGCTCGCGCGCCTTTTCCCTTTGAGTACGCCCTTCTGACCAACAAGGCCGACTGCGTTTTCTGCCACCTGGAAGTGCGCAGCATGGATGCCTTCCGGGGCGAGCCTAACCCAAACGACCCGAGCACCTGGTGGCGCCGGGTGAAGGTGGGGGTGCTGGAGGACCTGGTCACGCGGGATGATCAGGAGGTGGGGGGGGTGCATGGGGCCCTCCTTGTTCGGGGGGAGGTGCGCCAGCAGTACGGCGGCCAGCCCGGGCTCTCCAGCCGGTACTACACCACCCTTCAGCCTGGGCAGACCCAAATCCGCTCCACTGCCCGCCGGTCGCCCACTCCTGCCGACTGTGCGGTTCCCAGCAACTGCGCTACGCCCCAGAACCTCTACCTCAACTACCCCACCAGCCGCGACCTGGCCCGCTTTGGAGGGCGCTTTCCCGACGGCGAGCTGCCCGACTCGTTCCCCCTGCCCGTGCCCGATGCCAACGGCAACCGCCTCATCGACGATCAGGAGTGGCTCGAGGAGGTGCAGTCGAGCCTGCAAAACCGAAACGAAACCTACGCTGCTGGCTGGATTGAGGCGGCGGTGGTGGTTAACCCCAGCTCCATCGCCTGGCCGAGAGGGGCCGGGGTGCAGACCCTTAGCTCTGAAGACCTGGGCCTCTCTCCCAGCAACGTGATCCTGGATGGCACGGTTACGCCGATTACCCTGAGCGGCACGGTTTTCATCAATGGGGATGTGGTCATCCGGGGCCGGGTGCGGGGCAACGGTACCATCCTGGCTCGGGGCAATGTCTACGTGCTGGGCGACCTAGTTTACGACTGCGGTCAGGGCGAGGCTCTGCGGGACTGCGACTACCGTGACCCCAGCCGCCTCCCTCAGCTCAGCCTGATTGCTGGGGGAAATATCCTGATGGGGGACTTCCTGAGCGTGGACACCTTCCGGGCCCCTAACCTCAATCTGCTGGGGGCCAACCGCTTGCAGAGGCCCATGAGCGAGTGCCGGGCCAACCCCAGCCAGGAGGGGTGCGGGAGCGGCGCTGAGGGCGTGGGGTACCGCCCCAACCTGACCCTTACCGAGGTGGCCAACTTTAACCGCAGCGAGCTACAGCGCTGGCTGCGGGACAACAGCTACCGCCCGCGCTTCTATACCTACAGGGAGGACACCGTGTACTTCGCTACCGGTTGCGAGCACGATCCCCAGGCCTACGGGGGTTACAGGGCCTTGCGGGTTGCGGAGGAAGAGGTGTCCCTCTGCGGTCAGAGGCTGAACCTGGCCATCGCGGAGGCCATCCTAAGTCGGGCGGCCCGCTACGAGATCATCTCGCCGGCATTCGGTGAGGCCGGCTTGAAGGGGCTTTGGGATGAGAGCGCGAGGGGTCGGCCGGCTGGGGCCTTCCGTACGGACGGCCTTCTGTATTCGGCCAACGCCGTCTTCAGCGTTATCCAGAATGGGCGGGGCTACAACCTAGGGGGCCGATGGGACCTGCGGGGGGCGTTGGTGGCCGCGGATGTGGGGGTGCTGGCCCCGGTGGGGTTGGACATCTACCACGACAACCGTTTGCGCCCCCGCGTCCTTGGAGGCCAGCGGCCCCAGCTTGTCCGGGGGGTCTGGGAGGTGGTGGGGCAGTGAGGGGTAGAGGCCTCAGCCTCCTGGAGCTGGTGGTGGTGGTGGCGGTGCTGGGGGTTCTCCTGGGGGTGGGGTTTGTTGCCCTCCAGGCCTACCGCCAGAACCTGGTTGTCCGCGAGGCTGCGCTTCAGGTGGCTACCGAGCTGGTGGGCATCCGCCAGCAGGCCCGCCGCTTCTCCCGCGACCATGCTTTTGTGGCGGCCCCTGGTGGGCCCACCTACCGGGTGGGTCCTGTCGGTGCGCTGGTGGAGCGGTCCCTCCCCGCGGGGGTGGTCTTCCAAAGGGTGCCTGGAAACGGGAGCGTGACCTTCTATGCACCCTACGGCCGGGTTAGCGCTGTCAACAGCACCTATGAGCTGCGGGGGCCAGGAGGGCGGGTGTTGCAGGTCAACATCGTGGGGAGCACGGGGAAGGTGGTGGTTCGTGCGCCGTAGGGGTTTTTCCTTTGTGGAGGTGATGGTGGCCCTGGCCATCCTCTCCATCGCCATCCTGATGCTGACCTACCTTGGCTCGAGCTTCACCCTCACCCGCAACGCCCAGATAGACACCCAGGCCCAGGCCTATGCCCGGAGCTACTTTGACAGCCTGCGGGCGGCTTGGGGGAACGAAGCCGCCTTTGAGCGGGGAGAGCTGCCCAGCCTGCCCCTGCCCAGCGGCTTTGCCAGCCTCGAGGTGGACGTGGAAGACGTGGAGACCCTGGGCCAGCGGGTGGTGCTGCGCCGGGTAACCCTAGGCTTCCTCGGCCCTCAGGGCCACGCCTACCGCTTCACCACCGAGGTGGTGCGGCCGCCGCTGTAGGGGGGTTTATGCGCGCCAAGGGCCTTACCCTCATTGAGATGATCATCGCCGCTGTGGTTGGGGTGGCCATCCTCGCCCTGGTCGCGGCTGGGCTCCGCAGCGGGAGCGAGAGCCTGCGCTTCGTGCAGAACGCCCAGCTCCTGACGGAGGACCTTCGCAACGCCGGAAACCTGGTGAGCGACCTGGTGGCCACCGCAGCCTTCGTCTATCCGCCTGGGGTTACCCTGTCCATCGGCACCCCGGGCGGTTACACGGTGCGCAACCCGAGCCGCAGCGACAACCTGTGGCGGATTGGCCGGGACCCGGCCATCGCCCTGCTCCAGCCGCCTACCGTGGTGGACGGGCAGGAGGTGGTGAGGTTTGTGATGGTCTACCCCCTAAACCGCGGCTGGGTGGTGCGGAGGGCCTCAGGGGCCGAGAACCCCGGCCCCGACCCGGCCAACGACGGCAAGTGGCTCCTCTACATCTACGAGCGGAACCTCCCGGTAGGAGCCAGTCGCCTCCCCAACGGCTTGCCCACGACCATTCCCACCGAGATTCCGGGCAGCAGCGGTAACCTCTTGGCCGACTACCTCCAGCCCGGCGGTTTTGTGGTGGCCTACTCGGACTGCCTAGCCTTTGACGAGGCGGGCTGGGCGGTTCAAGCTCCCTGTCCCCAGTCCCCACCCACCCCCCTTCGGGCCGAGCACAGCGCGGTGCGGGTGAGCTTTTCCCTGCAGGGCGAGGTTCACCAGGGGGGGCGCGACACCCGTATTCCCGGCCAGCCCCTGCGCTTTGAGGCTGCGCCGCGGAACCTGCCCAAGCGGCAGGCTGAGGTGAGCCCCAACTAGGGGTATCCTTACGGTATGATCCTTGACCCCGCTGAGCTCGAGCTGCGCCAGGACCCGCTGGCCTTCTTCCTTCACCTCTCCCGTACCAGTCCCGACATCACCACCTTTCGCTTTGCCTCGGGAAGGGAGATCGTCCTACTCAACCACCCCGACCTGATCCGCGAGGTGCTGGTTGAGCGGGCGGATGAGTTCCACAAGTCCGACCTGACCCGGGCCTTCGCCGGGGGAATGGGCAACGGGATTCTGGTGTCTGAGGGCGAGTTCTGGAAGCAGCAGGTGCGCATCATGCGGCCGGCCTTCCACTACAAGCGCCTGCAGGGCTATGCCGAGGTGATGCGGCGGTTCACCCTGGAGATGCTCGCCCACTGGCAAAACGGCGAGATTCGGCACCTCGAGGAGGACATGAACGCCCTTACCCTGCGGGTGGTGGCCAAGTGCATGTTCGATGTGGAAGCGGGGGAGGATCGGGAGATCATGCACCGGGCCATCATGCTGGGGCAGAAGGTGGTGGGTCAGATGGTCTACGGCTGGCTCAACCTTCCCGACTGGCACCCGGGCCTAAACCGCGACGGCATCCGGGTGGTGCGGGCCCTGAACGAGATGGTGAGCCGCCACATCGCTTACCGACGGGCCCGGGGCGACCTGGGGGACGACCTCCTCTCCATGCTGCTGGAGGCGCAGCAGCAGCCCGGTATACAGCTTTCCGACCGGCAGGTGCGCGACGAGGTGCTCACGGTCATTACGGCCGGCCTCGAGACCACCGCCAACGCCCTGGTCTGGACCTGGTACCTGCTCGATCGGCATCCCGAGGTGCGCGACCGGCTCGAGGCCGAGGTGGACGCCCTGGAAGGTCCCCCAGGCTTTGAGGAGGTGCAGCGCCTGCCCTACCTGGACCAGGTTTTCAAGGAGAGCCTGCGGCTGTACCCGCCGGTCTGGATTATTGGCCGGGAGAACATCCGCGAGCTGGAGCTGGGCGGGATGCGCCTGCCCCCCAAGACCCAGATTGTGATGTGCCAGTGGGCCACCCACCGCGATCCCCGCTTCTTTGAGCATCCCGATGCCTTCATCCCTGAGCGCTGGACACCGGAGTTTGAGAAAAGCCTGCCCAGAGGAGCTTACTTTCCCTTCAGCCTGGGGCCCCGGGTCTGCACCGGTCAGGGGTTCGCCACCATCGAGTACAAGATCATCGTGGCCACGGTGCTCCAGCGTTTCCGGCTCGAGCTGGCCCGGCCGGCCCCGGTACGCCCTGAGCCCAACTTTACCCTCTGCGCCCACGGCGGGATGCCCATGCGGGTCAAGGCGCGCCGGCCCTGCTCCCAATGAGCGGTTGGTCTTCGGAAGCCGGTTGTAGCTGTTTGAGCACCTCTCCTACCAGATACAAAGAGCCGGTGACCAGAACCGGAGCCTCCTCTGCCTGGGCGGCCCTGACCGCGTCCTCCAAAGCGGCCAGCGGCAGTTCAAAGTAGGGGGCGGAAAAGAGCCCCTGTAGGGCCTGGGCTTGCAACGCCCCCCGCCCAGCGCAGGTATAGCGCAGGCTCAGGGCCTTGGGGAGGAGGATTTGCAGGATGGTGGGGTAGTCCTTGCGCGGAAAGGCCCCAAAGACCAGGTGGAACCTCTGGAACTCCTCCGCCAGGGCCCGGGCGGCTGGGGGGTTGTGGGCGCCGTCCAGCACCACCGGCACCCCTTGGTGGCGCAGGAGCTGCATCCGCCCTGGGTGGTGCGCGTTGGCGATTCCCGCAGAGACCACCTCCTCGCTGTACCCCAGCAGCCGCAGGGCCGCTGCCGCCAGCCGGGCGTTCTTCCGCTGGAAGCGCCCCCGAAGGGAGGGTTCGGCGGGTAGGGCGAAGAGGGGGTCCTCCTCCTCAAGCACATATAGGGGGGCACCCCGCTCGGCAGCCACAGCCCGGATGACCTCCAGGCCCACCCCCTCGGCCCCAGTCACCACCGGCACGCCGGGGCGGATGGCCCCTGCCTTGTCCTGGGCCACCCCCACCAGCGAACCCCCCAAGGTCTCCAAGTGGTCCTCGCCAATGTTGGTGATGACAGTGGCCTCCACCCGGGGGAGCACATTGGTCGCGTCCAGTGCCCCGCCCACCCCTGCCTCCACCGCGGCGATGCGCACCCCGAGTGAGGAGAAGTGCTGGAAGGCCAGGGCCGTGGTTAGGTCGAAAAAGGCCACCGGCTCCCGAAAGCGCTGGGCGCGTGCCCAGCGCACAAAGGCGCATACCTCGGCCTCCCCAATGGGCCCCAGATGGCTGCGGATGCGTTCCCGAAAGTCCACCAGATGGGGGCTGGTGGTTGCCCCGAAGGCCCCTCCTGCGGCCTTGAAGGCCGCCTCGAGGTAGGCCACCACACTGCCCTTGCCGTTGGTACCCACCACGTGCACCGCTGGGAAGGCCCCCTCGGGGTGGCCCAAGCGCTCCATCAGTTCCCGAATTCGGGAAAGTCCCCGGGGTGCGCCCGCGCGGGTCTGGGAAAAGAGCCACTCTACGGCCTCGGAGTAGGTCACGGGTTCCAGTCTACACGGGTTCCAGTCTATTAGATTGGCCCTCGGCGCCACTGGGCTACCAGGAGGCTCGAGGCCAGAAGCAGGCCCGCGGCCAGGCCAAAAAGCCCACTCACCTCGGTGCGCTGGGGCCGCCAGCCCACCACCCGGCTCAGGCTGCGGTAGGCTCGGCGGAGCGCTTCGGTTGACTCCGCTGCGTGGTACTGGCCTCCTGTGGCCTGGGCAATGGCCCGTAGGGTTTCCTCGTCGAACTGCATCCAGTATCCGCCCCACCACTCGTTGCTGTTTGGGGGTGGGCCGGACTCACCCCGCCGCCCCAGCCCAATGGTGTGCACCACTACCCCCATTTCCTTGGCGAAGGCGGCGGCTTCCAGGGGTTCTATGCCGGTGTTGTTGCGGCCGTCGGAGAGAAGGACCACCGTGGAGGGTCCCAGGGGCTTTCCGCTTTCGTCTTTGGGAATGGCTCTCAGGCTCTCCAAAATCCCCTCCCCGATGGCGGTGCGCCGGGCCAGCTGCAGGAGTTCAATCTGCTCGATGACCCGCTCGTGCTCGGTGGTGGGTTCGACCTCGGTGGTGGCGTACCCAGCGAAGCTCACCAGCCCCACCTTGATGCCTTTAGGAAGGTTTCGCACGAAGTTTTGGGCCTCTTGCTTGGCCGCGGTGATGCGGTCGGGGTTGATGTCCTGGGCCCGCATGGAGAGGCTTACGTCTATGGTGACAATCACCGTGGCCAGGCTATCGGGGGCTGGGATCACCGCTTGCGGTCGGGCCAGGGCCAGAAGGGCTAGTAGCAGAGCCAGGCCGTATAGCCCTGCTCCCAGGTGGCGTTTCCAGCGGGGTTCAGCGGTTCGAACCAGCTCGCCCAGGCCGGGGTAAAGGGCGTAGGCGCTACTGCGCCCTCCTTTTACCCTGCGCCAGTAGACCCAGGCCAACGCGGGTACGACCAGCAGCACCCAAAGCATCCAGGGTAGTTCAAAGGTCAAAGCACACCCCCTCCCTGCCGAGGTGAAACAATTTGAGTTTGACCTCTAACCCCACGGCCGATGGTAGGCTCATTTACGGTTGGGATGGACCCAAAGGTTTTCTACAGCCAGCTCATTTCCTGCCGGCGCTGCCCCCGGTTGGTGGCCTGGCGGGAGGAAGTAGGCCGGAAGAAACGCGCCGCCTACCGCGACTGGGCCTATTGGGCCCGGCCCGTGCCCGGCTTTGGCGACCTTGGGGCGCGGATTCTCATCTTTGGACTGGCCCCTGGTGCACACGGTTCCAACCGCACCGGCCGCCCCTTCACGGGCGATGCTTCAGGGGATTTCCTCTACCCCGCGCTCTACCGGGCAGGCCTGGCCAGCCAGCCCAGCGCCACCCACCTAGGCGACGGTCTCAGGCTAAAGGGGGTCTACATCACTGCGGCGGTGCGCTGCGTCCCACCGGGCAACAAGCCCACCCCGGCCGAGGTCGCGGCTTGTGCGGAGTGGACGCAGGGGGAGCTGGCCCTCCTGCCTCACCTGCGCGTGTACCTAGCCTTGGGCCGGGTGGCCCACCAGGCGCTGTTGGACCTTTTTGGCCTGCGCCGTTCGGCACACCCATTTGCCCATGGGGCCGAGTACCCCCTGCCGGGTGGCGTGCTCCTAGACTCTTACCACGTAAGCCGCCAAAACACCCAGACGGGTAGGCTCACCGCAGCGATGCTGGACGCTGTGCTGTCCCGGGCCAAGGCCCTGGCAGGCCTGTAGTCCCTACTCCTCAGCCGGGGCGGGCTGAGGGTGGCCTGGGGCTTGGCCGTAAAGGTAGTCGTAGATCAGTGCGGCCAGCCCGGCCCCCACCAAGGGGCCCACCCAGTACACCCAGTGGGCCGCCCACTCGCCTCCGATCAGCGCTGGGCCTAGCACCCGGGCAGGGTTCATGGCTGCGCCGGAGACCGGCCCTCCGATCAGGATGCCCATGGCCACTGCCAGGCCGATGACCAGCCCGGCGAAGCTATAGCGGTTGTGGACTGCTGAGCCGAAAATTACAGCGACCAGGAAGAAGGTCAGGAACACCTCCATCATCAGGGCTTGCACCGCGCTGTGGTTGCTTCCCGGAGCTGGGGTGCCCTCGGCTACGGCGCTTCCCCCGTAGAGTGCCCCGATGAAGAACGCGGCCGCCAGCCCCCCCAGGAGCTGGGCCACTGCGTAGCCGGTGGCCCCCAGAGGGGAGATGCGCCCGGTGATGAGCATGGCGAAGGTTACCGCAGGGTTGAAGTGGGCCCCCGAGATGGCCCCCACGGCCACCACCAGAAGGCCCACCGCCAGCCCCGGGGCGAGGGCCACCGCTATCCCCTCGTCCCGGTTGGCCGCAATGGAGCCGATAGCCGCAAAGCACATGGTGAAGACGCCTAGGAACTCCGCCAGAAGCGCTCTTGGGTTCATTTTTCCCTCCAGCCCTTACCTTACCTCAGGCCTTCAGGCCAAGACCAGGCTGGCCTGGGCGGGTAACATAAAGGCGTGTGGCGGCGCCTGAGGCGGCTTTGGAGGGCCTTTTTTCCGGCTCGAGCCAACCCCGACGACGCTTGGGCCCTAAGCGAGCTGCGGCTCGAGGAGGCCCACCTCTACAGGGCTATGGACCCCCGCGACCGGGAGCACGCCGTGTGGGTAGCCCGGCGCTTGCTGGAGCGCTACCCAGAGGCCCCTGGGTTTGCGGTGCGGGCGGCCTTGCTTCACGACTGCGGCAAGGCCCTTAGACCCTACCATCCCCTGGAGCGCGTTCTGACCAGTCTGCTCAGGCTAGATGTGCCTATTGAGCCGTTGCGGAAGGGACTTTTGGGTGCCTGGCAGATTCGCCAGCACCACCCAGAGTATGGTGCAGCCCGCATCCTGGACCCCCAGGTGGCCCAGATCGTGCGGGAACACCACCGCCCAGAGAGCCTTTGGGCAAGGCGGCTTTACGAGGTGGACGAGGAGTTTTAGGGCTCAGCCCAGCCAATCCAGCAGCCGCTTCAGCCCGCTCTTCCTCGGCCTGCGGTAGAGCGGAAGCCGCCGGAAGGGGCGGCCCAAGCGCTTCGCCAGAAGCCTATGCAGCGCCCAAAGTGCCAGCTTGAAAAGGAGCCTTTTCATCTCCGCAGAGCGAACCTTCAGCCCTAGACTAGCAGGTTTGGGCTTTGGGATGGTGAGGCTCAGCCGGGGCAGGGATTTCCACCCCCATCTCGGCAAGGGCAGCCCGGATGGCCTCGGCGTCAATGCCTGCCTCGCGGTGCATGCGGGGAATGGAGCCGTGTTCAAAGAAGCGGTCGGGTAGCCCAAGTACCCGGATCTCCGGCTTTAGCCCCATCTCGTTTAGGGCCTCCAGCACCGCGCTGCCAAAGCCGCCCATCTTCTGGTGGTCTTCAGTGGTCACCAGCTTGTAGCCCCCCAGGGCCAGCCGCTCCAGCATTTCCCGGTCCAGCGGCTTGAGGAAGCGGGCGTTGACCACCCCCACCTGGGGGCTGCTTCCAGCGGCCTCGAGGGCATACCTGAGGGTTTTGCCAAAGGCTAGGATGTAGGCCTGCTGGCCTTCCTTGAGGACCTCCCAGCGGCCCCACTCAATCTCGGGCCAGGCCCCTTCGGGGGCCTTCTCCACGTTGTCGCGGGGGTAGCGGATGGCGATGGGCCCTCCGAGTTCCAGGGCCTTTTTGAGCATGGCGCGTAGCTCCAGCGCATCCTTGGGGGCGGCAATTTGCACGTTGGGAATGGTGCGAAGGTAGGCGATGTCAAAAACCCCGTTGTGGGTGGCCCCATCGCCCCCCACAATCCCGGCCCGGTCCACCGCAAAGACCACCGGCAGGTTCTCGATGGCGATGTCGTGGATGATTTGGTCGTAAGCCCGTTGCATGAAGGTGGAGTAGATGGCCAGCACCGGTTTCAGGCCCCGCAGGGCCATGCCAGCAGCGGTGGTGGCCGCCACATCCTCGCAGATGCCGGTGTCCAGGTAGCGCTCGGGGTGGGTCTGGGAGTAGCGTACCAGGCCAGAGCCTTCCCGCATGGCCGGGGTAATCACGAAAAGCCTGGGCTCGAGGTAGGCCAGCTCGGTCACGGCGTCGCCAAAGGCCGCTGACCAGGTATAGCCCTTGCTCACCTTGGTGGGGTTCTCGGGGTTGAAGCCGGGGGGGCCGTGCCAGTAGATGGGGTCCTCCTCAGCCACCCCGTAGCCCTTGCCCTTGCGGGTAACGGCGTGCAGCAGGGTAGGGCCGTCCAGCTCCTTGATCTGCTCTAGGATGTGAATCAGCCCTGGCAGGTCGTGGCCGTCCACCGGGCCCACGTAGCGGATGCCCCAGGCGTAGAAGGGGTTCTCCTGGTGCAGCATCAGCTTGGCCGCTTCCTTGGCCCGGTCTACCAGGTTAAAAAGCCGCGGCGAGATGCCTTCCAACACCTGGCGGCCCCACTTTTGGGTTTCCTGCACCCACTTTTTGGTCTGGTACTCGCGGAAATAGCGGTTGAGTGCCCCTACGTTCTCGGAGATGCTCATCTCGTTGTCGTTGAGGATGATGATGAGCCTTGGCTTGCGCTCTCCAATCACGTTCAGGGCTGCTAGGGCCATTCCGCCGGTCAGGGCCCCATCGCCGATGAGGGCCACGATGTGGTAGTCCTCCCCTAGGGTATCCCGAGCAATGGCCATGCCCAGGGCGTTGGCCAGGGAGGTGGAGGCGTGGCCCACGGTGATGGCGTCGTGCTCGCTTTCTGAAACCTTGGTGAAGCCTGAGATACCCCCCTCCTGCCGGATGGTGTGGAAGACCTCCTTCCGTCCGGTGAGGATTTTGTGGGCGTAGGCTTGGTGGCCCACGTCAAAGAGCAGCCGGTCACGGGGTGAGTTGAAGACCCGGTGCAGGGCCACGATCAGCTCTACTGCGCCCAACGAGGAGGCCAGGTGTCCGCCGTTTTGGGCGCATACCCGGATGATCTCGCTGCGCAGCTCCTCTGCGAGCTGCAGGAGCTCGCTCATGGAGAGGGGTTTTAGGTCTTGGGGTTGGTTGACCTTGTGTAAGACCACGAGAAGCCTCCCAACGCTTTGGCCTAGCATGGGGGAACCCAAGCTGGGGCGCAGTGCTCTAGGCAACAAAGCCATGACCTGTGTTTTGGGCAAGACCTCCTGCCAGGGTGCGGCTTTGCGCTCCCCGCAGGGAACCTGGGGGCGGGAGCGCTCAGCGGAAGTTTCGGCCCACCAAGGCGAGACCGCCTTGCTCGGTGAAGTTCATGGAGGTAAAGACCTCCCCCACCCCAGGGAAGAACCAGACCTCAAAGTTCTCCCGCAGGCTCGGGTTTCTGGGGTCGCGGTACTCCACCCCAATCCGGTAGACCTCAAAGTTTCCCGCCGGCACGCTCACGTTGGACCTGCCCAGCACCGTGTAGGTGTATTCCAGCACCCGGTCGCTCACCCGGGTGGTTTGGTTGTTGACCCGCAGTTCTATGACCTCCCGGGTCTGGCCACCCCAGCGAGCCCCCACGGCGAAGCTGGTCTCGGGGGGGTACTCCTGGATGGGGGGGGTGTAGCGGGCCACCTGAATCCTATCGTAGTCCTCAATGCCCAAAAGCCGCACCCCCCCAGCGTCCACCTGTCGGTAGTAGGAGCGCTCGAGCCCCCGCCCGCTCAGCCGGTAGCGGATTGCCGGCTGGCCCTCAAAGCTAGCCGGTCCAATAACCGAAAGGCGGAGGGGGGGGTCGCTGGTGGAGGCCCGCAGGGGTAGGTAGACCCAGTCCAGCCCCGGCTGGGAGGGATAGAAGTCCACTGGCCCTTGGATGATCGCGGTGTTGAGCGGGGGGCTGCTGCTGCGCGGGGCGCAGGCGGTGAGGAGAAGGAGAGGTATGAGCAGGTACCGCATCCCCCCAAGTTTACCCCTGGTGGATGGAGGGTGGGTGTAGGGCCTCCCGCAGGGCGATGAGGTAACGGGGTAGCTCAGCCAGGCCGGGGGGTTCACCCTTTCCCTCGGTCAGGGCCAGTTCAGCCCCCAGCCGTTCAATGTAGGCGATGCCCTGGTCTAGGGTTCTATCCAGGTTGGTGTGGCGCGCGAAGACCTCGGTGCGGGTGTGGTAGTCCAAGCCTGGGGTGGCGCAGAGGCGTTCAAGCTCGGTGAGCTTGGGGAAGAGCTTGTACAGGTTGCGCCCGTACGCCTGCACCTGCCGGAGAGGTTCGCGCAGGTGGGGGTGTCTGCGGCCTTGGCGGCGGAGTTCGGCTAGGGCCCGACCTAGACGCTCGTGTTGCTCCCGCAGGGGCAGCGAAAGCGGGCGGCTTGCTCCAACGGCCCATATTACGAACCCCGCCACCCCCAACAGCAAGAGCACCTCGAGCAAGGCAACTCCCATCTGCTTGAGTGCCCCCCTTCTTGAGCCCCTAAGCAATGCCCAGCTCGCGCTTCAGCCGGGCTAGGTCCTCCTCTACCTGGCGGTTGCTGCCTAGGCGCTCGAGCTCCCTTTCAATCTCGCTTTTGTCCATTTCCAGCAGGGCAGCGTGCTTGTCCTCCATAGCCTGGATGCGCTGTTCCATATCCTCAAAGGCCTCCACGGCGCTGTGCGCGTCTATCTTGGACTCAAATCGGCGCACCGCCTCGGCGGCCTCCAATCCTTTCTTTCGGGCGATGAGCAGGGCCTTCTTGGCCTCGGATTCCTGGATTTTGCTCTCCAGCGCCTTGAGCTGGGTGGTGAGCCGTTGGACCAGGTCTTGCTGCTGAGCCACCTGCTGGGCAAACCCTTCGGCCAGGGCCTGGGCCTGCTGCTTGCGCTTGAGGGCTTCCCGGGCCAGGTCTTCCCGCTCGGCCTTCAGGGCCTCGGCGGCTTTGCGCTCCCAGGCGGCCGCCTGCTCAGCGTAGCTTTGCTGCTCGCGCTCGAGCTTCTTGAGCTCGGCCATGGCCTCGGCTACCTCCATGCGGGCCTCGCGCAGGGTGGCCCGCATGTCTTCCAGGGCTTGCTCAATGATTTTTTCGGGGTTTTCGGCCCGGCGGATCAGATCGTTAATGTTGGCCCGGATCAAGCGGGAGAGCCGTTCTAGAATACCCATTTCCCCCTCCTTCGGCTCCAGTCTAACCTACCCCTGGGTGTACACCAAGGCCCGATGGCTTAGTATCTACAACATGACCGCCCTTCCCACCGCAGCGGAGGTGCGCCAGGCCATCCGAGACTTCCTGCTTTCGGCTCTGCCCAGGCCCGAGGCGGCTTCCCGCCCCGAGCTTGCCGAGTACGCTCGGATGCTGCGGGACTACCCCGAGCGAGGGGGGAAGATGCTGCGGGGGGCCCTTCTGGTCTACACCGGGCTGGCCTACGGCGCAGCCTTCGAGCGGCTGTTGCCGGTGGCGGCTGCCCTCGAGCTTTTCCAGAACTGGGCCCTCATCCACGACGACATCGAGGACGGCTCCGATGAGCGGCGGGGAAGACCGGCTCTGCACAGGCTTTACGGGGTTCCGCTGGCCCTGAATGTAGGGGATGCCCTGCACGCCATGCAGTGGGGCCTCCTGGTCCGGGCTGGGGTATCCCCAGAGGTGCTTTTGGAGTTTGTCCGCGTGGTGGAACGCACCGCTCAGGGGCAGCACCTGGAGATTGCCTGGACGGAAGCCCAGCGCTTCGACCTGACCGAGGCTGACTACCTGGAGATGGTGGGCTTGAAGGCGGCCTACTACACCGCGGTAGCCCCTTTGCGGCTGGGGGTTCTGGTGGCCGGGGGGGAGCCGCCCGAGGCCTTTGAGGAGGCTGGGATGAGGCTGGGCACGGGGTTTCAAATCGTAGATGACGTCCTCAACCTGAAGGGCGACCCCGTCAGGTACGGCAAGGAGATAGGGGGCGACCTTTGGGAGGGCAAGCGCACCTTGGTCTTGCTCCACTTCCTGCAGAACGCGAGCCCAGAGGAGCGGAGGCGGGCTGAGCGGCTGCTTTGCCTCCCTCGAACCCAAAAACCTGCGGACGAGGTGGCCTGGTTGCACCACCAGCTGCTTTCCTCGGGGGCCTTGGCCTATGCAGAGCGGATGGCTGAGGGATTGCTGGAAGAGGGGCTGGCCCGGCTGAAGCCTCTTCTGCAAGAGGTGCCCCAGAGGGCCTTTGGCGCTCAGGTGGTGGAGCTGCTGGAGGGGTTGGTGCACCGGGAAGCCTAGGCGCACTGCCCTCAGACCAGAGCCCTGCGCCCGATGTCCCGCCGGTACACCGCGTGTTCAAACTGCACTGCCTCCACCCCCATGTAGGCCCGTCCCAGGGCTTCCCGAAGGTCTTTGCCGAGGCCCACCACGTTGAGCACCCGACCCCCCTGGGTTACCAGCCCGTGCGGGGTGCGGCGGGTTCCAGCCTGGAAGTAGAGCACCCCCTGGGGGGGGTGGGGGGGCAGGCGGACGGGCAACCCCCGGTGAGGGGCTTCGGGATAGCCAGGGGCGGCCATCACCACGCAGGCCGAGGCCATGGGGCGCCAGGTGGGCTCGAGCTCGTGCAGCCACCCTTCCACCACCGCCAGCGCCAGCTCCACCAGGTCGGTTTGGAGCAGGGGTAGGATGGCCTGGCACTCGGGGTCGCCGAAGCGGGCGTTGAATTCCAGCACCTTGGGACCGTCGTCGGTGAGCATCAGTCCGGCGTAAACGACCCCCTTGTAGACGACCCCCTCGGCCCGCAGCCCATCCACCAGCGGTCTGAGTATCCGCTCTTCCACCTCCCTCAAGACGCCGGGGGCTAGGGGATAGGGGCAGATGGCCCCCATGCCCCCCGTCATGGGGCCCAGGTCGCCATCCAGCAGCCGTTTGTGGTCCTGCAGGGGGAGCAGCGGCTTTACGCTGAAGCCGTCGGTCAGGGCCAGCACCGTCACCTCGGGGCCTTCCAGGTACTCCTCAATGACCACCTCGCCCCGCTCCGCACCCGAGAGGATGTTCAGCACCGCTTGCCGAGCCTGGGAGAGCTCGCTGGCCACGGTGACCCCCTTGCCCGCAGCCAGGCTCGAGTCCTTGACCACGATGGGGGCCCCCACCTGCTCCAGGTAGGACAGAGCCTGTAGGGTGTCGCTGAAGCTCCGGTACCGGGCGGTAGGGATGCCCAGGCGCTCCATCAGTCCTTTGGCATAGGCTTTGGAGCCCTCAATCATGGCTGCTTTCTGGGTGGGCCCAAAAATTCGCAACCCCCGGGCTTGGAATGCGTCGGCGATGCCCTCCACCAGGGGCGCTTCTGGTCCGACCAAGGTGAGCTCGATCTCTTCGGCTGCAGCCCACTCGGCCAGCCGTTCCACATCGCCATCCCAGGGGATGCACTCGGCCAGCTCGGCGATGCCGGGATTTCCCGGGGCGGCGTAAAGCTGCGTGGTCAGGGGTGACTGGGCTACCTTCCAGCAAAGGGCGTGCTCCCGCCCTCCGGAACCTACCACCAGGATTTTCACGCAGCTAAGGATAACAGATGGCCGGCCAGGTGGGGGATTTCACCCCTCAGGAGAGCACCACCTCGTCGGTGAGGCCCTCCGCCCAGGCCTCCAGGTGGCCCACGTCCCCCACCGAGAGGGCCATGCCCTCAGGGTAGAGGAGGCGGGTGATGGAGGTGTTTTGTATCTGGAACCTGCGCCAGGCCCCGTTGTCCAGGTGGAGCACCAGCTTGAGCGCAGCCCGGATGACCCCCCCGTGGGTCACCACGATGAGGCGCCCCTCTGGCAGGTCGTCCAGGAATTCCTGCACCCGCGCGGCCAGGTCGGCCATGCTCTCCCCACCGGGCCGCTTGGTATTCCAAGGGTCGAGCTGCACCGCCCGGTGAAACTCGGGGTAGCGTAGCTCGCTCTCGCTGCGCAGAAGCCCCTGGAGCTCACCAGCGTAAATCTCGCGGATGCGGCGGTCGTAGACCGGCGTGAGCCCAAGGGCCTCGGCGATCGGCCGAGCGGTGAGAACCGCCCGCTGCAGGTCGGAGCTGTAGAGGCCGTCAAAGCTGTGGCGGCAGGCCGCCAGCCGCTCGGCCAGCCGGTAGGCTTGGCGCAGACCTTCTGGGGAGAGCCCCACGTCGTAGTGCCCCTGGAAGCGCCCCTCGGCGTTCCAGGGGGTTTCACCATGGCGCAACAGCCAGAGTTCTTTCATACGGTAGGAGGGCAGGGTTTCAGACCAGATGAACCCCTGGCCCTTCTATAATACGGCCCACCGGGCAGCTTTGGGGCAGCAGCCCCCCAACCTCGTCAACCTTGTCCGGGCTGACCACCAGAATGTAGCCCAGGCCCATGTTAAAGACCCGGTACATCTCCTGCTCCTCCACCTGGGCGGCCCGCTGGATGAGGCGGAAAATGGGCGGGATGGGGAAACTGCCCTGCCAAATCTCAGCCCCCAGACCCTGGGGCAGCACCCGGGGCAGGTTCTCGTAAACCCCCCCGCCGGTGATGTGGGCCATCGCCTTTACCTCAACCCCTGCTTGCCAGAGCCGCTCCACGTCTTCCAGGTAGCAGCGGTGGGGTTCCAGCAGGGCCTCGGCCAGGGTGCGCCCGGCCAGCTCCTCCCGCGGCTCCGCCAGGTTCCACCCTTCAAAGGCCTTGCGCGCCAGGCTGTAGCCGTTGGTGTGCAGGCCCGAGGACGGGAGGGCCAGCAGGGCGTCGCCGGGCCTTACCCTGCTTCCGTCCACGACCTTTGCCCGTTCCACCACCCCTACGATGGTGCCGGCCAGCTCGAGAGCCCCCTCTTGGTAGACCCCGGGCATTTCGGCGGTCTCGCCTCCCAGCAGAGGGATCCCCACGGCCTTGCAGGCTTCGGCTAAGGAGGCCAGCACTGCCCCTAGGACAGCCTCCTCCAGCCTGGCGCTGGCGATGTAGTCCATGAAGAAGAGGGGTTTGGCCCCCTGCACCAGGATGTCGTTGACCGAGTGGTTGACCAGGTCGAACCCCAGGCCTCCGTAGCGGCCGGTCTGCGCGGCCAGAAGGGTTTTGGTGCCCACCCCGTCGGTGGAGGCCACCAGCACCGGCTCGCGCATTTCCTTGAGCCTCGAGGCGAGCATCATCCCGCCGAAAGCCCCCATCCCCCGCAGCACCTCGGGGGTATAGGTTTCCCCGATTTTTGCCGTTGCTGCTCTGAGGGCGCTGGCCTTTCGCCCGATGTCCACACCGGCTTCTCGGTAGTTCACAGCTCTACCCCCAACAGCTCACCCAGCATTCGCTTGACCACGTCGGCCTTGGCGGTGCCCCGGGTGGCCTTCATGATGGGCCCCACCAGGGCGTTGGCCGCCTTGAGGTTGCCGGCCCGCACCTGCTCCACCACCTTCGGGTTCTCGGCCACCACCCGCTCCACCAGGGGTCGCAGGGCCTCCTCGTCGGCCACCGCTCGCAGGCCCCGTTCCTCTACCAGTCGGACTGGGTCGGCCCCCGACATCACCTCGGGCAGGATTTCGTCCAGCACCCGATTGGTGATCTCCCGGCGCTCAAAAAGCCCAGCCAGCCGGGCGAGGTTCAGGGGGGTGAGGGCGGTCTCCTGAACCTCCAGCCCCCGCTCGTTCAGGTATTCGGCCACCCCGGTGTTAAGCAGGTTGGCTAGGGTCTGGGGATTTCCCTCGTACGCCTGCAGGGCCTGGTCAAAAAAGCGCGCCAGCGAGGCGTTGTAGGCCAGAATTTCGGCGTCGTAGGGCCGCACCCCAGCCTCCACATAGCGGGCGTACTTCTGGGCGGGCAGCTCCGGCATCGCCGCTTTGAGCCGGTTGAGCCAGGCCTCGTCCACCACGATGGGGGGCAGGTCGGGGTCGGGGAAGTAGCGGTAGTCGGCCTCCTCCTCCTTGAGGCGCATCACGTAGGTTTTGCCGGCCGCCTCGTCCCAGCCCAGGGTGGCCTGGGCCACCCCCCGACCGCTGCGCAGGAGTTCTTGCTGGCGCCTGATCTCGTACTCGAGCGCTCGAGCCACGCTTCTGAAGGAGTTAAGGTTCTTTATCTCCACCTTGGTGCCCAAGGGCTCGCCTACCCGCCGCACCGAGACATTCACGTCGGCCCGCATCTTCCCCTCCTCGGGGTTGGCGTCGGAGACCCCCAGGGTCTGGGCGATGGCCCGGATGTGGGAGAGGAAGGTCCGGGCCTGTTCAGGGCTGCGGATGTCCGGCTCGGTGACCATCTCGATGAGGGGGGCGCCAGCCCGGTTGAGGTCTATGAGGGAGTAGGGGGCCCCTTCGGGGTGGGTGGATTTGGCCGCGTCCTCCTCCAGGTGGATGCGGCGGATGCGGACCCGCTGGCCCTCTACCTCGAGGTAACCCCCAGTGGCGATGGGCAGGTCGTACTGGGAGATTTGGTAGTTCTTGGGCATGTCTGGGTAGTAGTAGCTCTTGCGGTGGAACTGCGTCCAGGGGGCAATCTGGCAGTGCAGGGCCAGTCCCAGGAGGATGCCGTACTCTACCGCTTGGGCGTTCACCACCGGTAGCACCCCCGGCAGCCCCAGGCAGACCGGGCAGGTGTGGGTGTTGGGCGGTGCGCCAAAGTAGTCGGCTGCGCAGCCGCAGAACATCTTGCTCCGGGTCTTGAGGTGCAGGTGAATCTCCAGCCCCACCACGGCTTCGAAGGCAGACATACCCCGAACATTATAGGCGGGGCCCTTTCCGCTGATGGCGGGGGATGGGGGTAGAGTAGGGGCATGAAGATTTACACCAAGACCGGCGACGGAGGGGAGACGGGGCTGTACGGGGCGGAGCGGGTAGGCAAGGACCACCCTCGGGTGGAGGCCTACGGCACCGTGGATGAGGCCAACAGCGCGATTGGTCTGGCCCGCGCCCTGCTGCCCGGGGCGCACAAGGACATCCACGCCGACCTGGAGTACCTGCAGAACGCCCTCTTTGACCTGGGGGCCGACCTGGCTACCCGTACGGGAAGCCCCTACGAGCGCAACCTGAGCCGGATTGCGGGGGAGGACGTGGAGCGGCTCGAGGCCCTCATAGACCGCTACCAGGAGGAAGCGCCGCAGTTTAGGGGTTTTGTCCACCCAGGGGGGCATCCTGCGGCTGCGGCCCTGCACCTGGCCCGCACCATCGTCCGTCGGGCCGAGCGGCAGGTGGTGGGGCTCATGCGCCGTGAGGAGGTCAACCCGGAGGTGCTGCGCTACCTCAACCGGCTCTCCGACCTGCTCTTTACCCTGGCCCGGGTGCTCAACAGGCGCGAGGGCTTTGTTGAGGAGGGGTGGTTGGTGAAGGGCCGCCGCTGAGGGGGAGGTGGCTTTGCCTATACTGGGCTCATGGCCCGCTTCCTGCCGCTTTTTTTATGGCTCTTCTCCCTGGCGTGGGCCCAGTTTGACCCCACTCGGTCGTGGTTCACGCTGCGCACCGAGCATTTTGACATCCACTACCACACGGGGCTCGAGCGGGTAGCCGCCGAGGTCGCCCTCCACGCAGAGGAGGCCTACGCCCTGCTGAGCCAGGACTTCGAGCCTCCCCCCAACCGGCTGAACCTGGTGGTGGCCGATGTGGGGGATGTGCGCAACGGCTTTGCCGACCCCACCCAGAACCGAATAGGCGTCTATACCGCCCAGTTTCGCAGCGCCGACCTCCTCAACCCCCGGCTTTCCTCCTGGTGGCAGACCGTGGTCTTCCACGAGGTGGCCCACCTCTTTGACCTGACCCAGGTGCGGGGGCCCTTGAAGGAGGCCACCCGCATCTTCGGCCAGCTCCCGGCCCAAAGCGCCGTAAAACCCTTCCCGTTTGTGGAGGGAACCGTGCTCTACCTCAAGTACAAGAAGCTGGGGGAGTCGCGCTTAAACGACGCCACCACCCGCATGATGCTGCGGCAGATGGTCCTCTCAGGCCGCTTCCCCAGCCTGGACGAGATTCGCCAGGCCTACACCAGGGCCGCCTGGCCGCCTCTGGGCCTTTTGGTCTACAACTACAGCGCCTGGCTGGTGCGCTACCTCGAGGAGCGCTTTGGGCAGGACGCCTACCGTCGCCTGACCGAGGCCAACGCGGGGATGCTGGCCTTGAAGGACTTCAACCAGCCATTTCGGCAGGCTTTCGGCCTCTCGTTGGATGAGCTTTACGCCGATTTTGTGCGCTGGCTCCCCGGTCAGTTTGAGGGCGAAATCGCCGAGATTCGCGCCCGGGGCCTTACCCCAACGGAGCAGCTGAGCCGCCTGGGGTTCTACAGCCAGGGAGCCACGGACTCGGCCAGCGGGCTGGTTTACGCCCACACCTCGCCCTTGCGCCAGGGGTTGCGCATCCTCGCAGGGGGGGGGGAGCGGGAGCTTTTGAACGGGCCGGCCCAGCACCCCCAGTGGTCCCCCGATGGGCGCTACCTGATCTTTGTGCGGGAGAGCGAGGGGCCCTACTTTGTGGGCAGCGACCTCTACCGCTACGATCGGCTGGAGGGGCGGCTCGAGCGGCTCACCCAGGGGGAGCGGGTCTACTACGCCCGCTACGCCCCCGACGGACGGAGCATCTTCCTGGCCAAGAACACCCCCGACGGCTCCAGTGAGCTGGCCCGCTACTTTGTGGACCTGAAGCGGGTACAGCCCTTGCGGAGCTTTCCCCACCAGGATGGGGTGGTCCACTCCTTCGCGGTGGCCCCGGATGGGAACTCGCTGGTGCTGGCCCTGCTGCGGCGGGGTGGCTTCCAGGACCTCTACCGCTACACCCTGGCGAGCGGCGGGTTGGAGGCCCTGACTCAGGACAGGAACGTAGAGGCCGACCCGGTTTTCAGCCCAGATGGGCAGTATGTGCTCTACAGCAGCGATGTGAACCGGGTCTACAACCTCTACGCCTACCGCCTGAGCGATGGGGCGGTCCTTCAGGTGACGAACCTGCTCACCGGGGCTTACCAGCCCACCTTTTCCCACACGGGGGAGCACATCGTCTTCAGCGGCTACGACGAGTCGGGTTACAACCTCTACCGGGTACCCTACGACCCCGCGGCCTGGCGGCGGGTGGGGCTTCATCGGGAGACCCTCCCCGCTTTCCGGCCGCCCGAGCCCGCCCAAGGGGAGCCCTACAACCCCTTCTCCTACCTGCGCCCCCTCTACTGGCTGCCCCTGGCGGGGCCAAGCGGCCTCGGCTTGGGGGCCTCCTTTTCCGCTTCCGACCCGGTGGGCTTGCACGCCTACGCCCTGAGCGTAGGCCTGGATGGTTCCCGGGGGGCCTTCTACGACCTCACCTACCGGTACGCAGGGCTGGGCTTCCCCCTGGGGGTGCGCCTGGTGGGGATAGGTGAGCAGAACGCCCAGGGGGTGGGGGTCCTCCTTCCCCTCCTGCAGGGTAGCCTGGGTCTTCAGTACCTGCGCACCGACCTCTTCGAGCCCGCCCTGAACCCCAACCGGAACACCGTGACCCACGCCGTTGGCCTGGATGTTTTCCGACAGAGCAGCCTTGCTGACGACCTCTTCCGCAGCAGCGCCAGCTTGCGCCTGCAGGGGAGCGCCTTCTTGAGGGAAGGTAGCTCCGCTTGGCGCTTCAGCCTGCAGGGGGCTTTGGGGATAAGCTTGAGGCTGCCCCTGGAGGCCGCCCACGTCTTTGGGCTGCGTCTGGCTGGTGGTTTGACCACCTCGCCCTTGGCCTACGATGCCTTCGACCTGGGGGTTCTTCCCCTGACGGTAGGGGGGTGGCCAGCGCTTGCGGTGCGGGGGTATGCGCCAGGCCAGCTCAGGGGGGGCCAGGCCCTGGCGGGCTCCCTGGAGTACCGCCTGCCTCCCTGGCCCATCGAGCGGGGGGTGGGCAACTGGCCAGTTTTTCTGGACGACTTGAGCCTTGCGCTGTTCGCCGATGGGGGGGTGGCCGGATCGCCGCTCGAGCTCTCCCGGGCCCGCTTTTCCCTGGGGGCCGAGCTGCGCCTCAGCCTCACCCTTTTCTACCTTGCGCCGGGCTCGAGCCTGGCCCTGGGGGGGGCCCAGGGGATTGGGGAGCCGGCGCCTCGGTTCTACCTCAGCCTGGTGCTGCCCGGACTCTAGGCGGTTGTGGCCTACCCCAACGCCTTGCCCCCTCCGGCAGCTTGGGGGCTGGGGCTTGCGGGTTCTGGGCTGGAGCCTGCGGTGGAACTGGCCTCGGAAGGGGGTTCTTGTGGTGGGCCAAGGGGGCAGGGCCCCGTCCGGCTCAGACCGAGGGGGCTGCCTGCGGATGGCGTGTGGCGAAATTCCAGGCGGTGGCGACGATCTCCACGATGTCGCGGTAGCGGGCCTCCCACCCCAAAACCTCTCGGGCCCGGCTGGGGTCGGCCACCAGAGCGGGGGGGTCGCCGGGGCGGCGGGGGGCTGTCTCTGCGGGAACCGGGCGGCCGGCCACCTTCTCCACCGCCCGGACGACCTCCAGCACGCTGGTGCCCTGGCCGGTACCCAGGTTCAGCGCTGTGGGGCTTCCACCTCTGAGCAGGTGCTCTAGGGCCCGCACGTGGGCCTCGGCCAGGTCGGTGACGTGGATGTAGTCGCGGATGGCGGTACCGTCGGGGGTGGGGTAGTCGGTGCCGAAGATGCGGACCGGGGGGCGCCGGCCCAGCACGGCGTCGATCACCAGGGGGATGAGGTGGGTCTCAGGGTCGTGCACCTCGCCCAGCTCGCCCTCGGGGTCGGCCCCGCTGGCGTTGAAGTAGCGCAGGGCCATCCAGCCCAGCCCGTAGGCATTCCCGAACCACTTGAGCATCCTCTCGCCCACCAGCTTGGTCTCCCCATAGGGGTTGATGGGGTTTTGGGGGAAATCCTCGCGGATGGGCACCGTTTGAGGAATCCCGTAGGTGGCGCAGGAGGAGGAGAAGACAATGTGGCGGACCCCGGTTTCCACCATGGCCTCGAGCAGGTTGAGCATGTTGGCTACGTTGTTGCGGAAGTATTTGGCCGGGTTTTCCATGGACTCGCCCACGTAGGCGTTGGCAGCAAAGTGGATGACCGCCCCGATGCGGTAGCCGCGCAGGGCTTCCAGGATGGCGGCCTTGTCCGCCAGGTCGGCCTCAACCAGCGGCCCCCACCGCACCGCCCAGCGGTGGCCGTAGCTCAGGTTGTCGAAGACCACCGGGGTAAACCCGGCCCGGTATAGGGCCTTTGCCGTGTGGCTGCCGATGTAACCCGCACCTCCAACAACTAGTATGTTCATAACGAACCTCGCTCAGCAGGGAGAAGTTCGCGGAAGTAGGCGATGGTGCGGGCCAAGCCTTCCCGCACCGGCACCCTGGGTTGCCAGCCCAGTAGATTCTGGGCCCGGGTGATGTCCGGGCGGCGCTGCTTGGGGTCGTCCTGGGGCAGGGGCTCGTAGACCAGGGGGGAGGAGCTGCCGGTCAGCTCCAGCACCAGCCGGGCCAGCTCGAGCATGGTGTACTCCTCGGGATTGCCCAGGTTGACGGGCTCTGGGTAGTCCACCTCCATCAGGCGGCGGATGCCCTCGATGAGGTCATCCACGTACTGGAAGCTCCGGGTCTGCTGCCCCTGGCCGTAGATGGTGAGGGGCCTGCCCTGCAGGGCCTGGGTGATGAAGTTGGTGACCACCCGGCCGTCCTCGGGGTCCATTCGGGGGCCGTAGGTGTTGAAGATGCGGACAATCCGGACCGGTACCCCCTTGGTCCGGTGGTAGGCCAGGGTCAGGGCTTCAGCGTAGCGCTTGGACTCGTCGTAGATGGAGCGGGGGCCAATGGGGTTGACGTGGCCCCAGTAGCCCTCCGGTTGGGGGTGCACCTGGGGGTCACCGTAGACCTCGCTGGTGGAAGCCAAGAAGAATCGGGCCCCTTTGACCAGGGCCAGGTCCAGGAGGTGTCGGGTCCCCTCAGCGTTGACCAGGAGGGTTTCGAGGGGGAGCTTCAGGTAGCGGGGCGGGGAAGCTGGGGAGGCGAAGTGCATCACCCAGTCCAGCGGTCCTTCCACCTCCAGGGGCCGCGCTGCGTCGGCCTCCAGGAACTGGAACCCCGAAAACGCCGAGAGATGGGCGATGTTGCGCCGCTGCCCGCTTGCGAAGTTGTCCACCCCCACCACCTGGTGTCCCTCGCGCAGGAGCCGCTCGGCCAGATGGCTGCCCAAGAACCCGGCCGCCCCGGTCAGGAGGATGCGCATTCAACCCTCCGCTACCGGCTGTACCTCCGGCCTCTCCTGCTCGCTGACCCCCACCCCCACATAGTGGAAGCCAGCCTGCAGGAGGGCGCGGCGGTCTAGGAAGTTGCGGCCGTCCACCAGCAAGGGGCGGCGCATTGCCTGGGCCATCGCCTTCCAGTCCAGCTTGCGGTACTCGCTCCACTCGGTCACAAGCACCAGCGCGTCCGCCTCTTGGGCTAGGGCCAGAGGGTCTTCATGGTAGGCGATGGGCAGGTTGGGGTAACTACGGCGGGCGTTCTCCAAGGCCACCGGGTCGTGGGCCCGCACCCAGGCCCCCCGTTCTATGAGGCGGCGGGCTATGTCCAGAGCCGGCGCATCGCGCAGGTCGTCGGTGTTCGGCTTGAAGGCTAGCCCCAGCAGGCCGATGGTCCGGCCCTTCAGGATTTTGAGCTCGCGCTGGAGTTTCTCCACCATCCGCTCCCGCTGCCGGTAGTTAACCTCCCGCGCGGCCTGCACGATGGGCATGGTAAGGCCATACTCCTGCCCAGTGGCGATGAGGGCTGCGGTGTCCTTGCCAAAGCAGCTTCCTCCCCACCCTACCCCAGCCTGCAGAAAGCGGGTGCCGATGCGGCTGTCCAGTCCGATGCCTTTGGCCACTTGGGTGATGTCGGCTCCGACCCGCTCCGCTAGGTTGGCAATTTCGTTGATGAAGCTGATTTTTACCGAGAGGAAGGCGTTGGCCGCGTACTTGATGAGTTCTGCAGAGGCCAGGTCAGCGGTGATAAGCGGTACCGCCTCCATCCGCTCGGGCCGCGGGGCAAAGGTGGGGGCGGGAAAGCTCTGTTCGATGATGGGCCGGTAGAGGTTGTAGAGCACCTCCAGAGCCCTGGGGTCTTCCGCCCCTACCACGATGCGATCGGGGTAAAGCGAGTCGTGGATGGCCGAGCCCTCCCGCAGGAACTCCGGGTTAGAGGCCACCGCGAAGCTGCCACGGCACCTCCTGCCGTGCTGTTTCTCGCAAGCCTCGCGCACCAGCGACTCCACCCAGTTGCCACTTCCGATGGGTACGGTGGACTTGTTCACTATGACGCAAAAGCTGCTTTCCAGGTGCTCCCCAATGCTCCGCGCTGCTGCGCGCACGTACTGCAGGTCGGGGCTGCCGTCCGGCAGCGAGGGGGTGCCCACGGCGATAAAGACCACCTCGGCACCGGGAACCGCCTCGGCATAGCGGTCGGTGTAGTGGAGGTTGGCTCGAGCCAGACCCATAAGCTCCTCCAGACCGGGCTCGTAGATGGGGGCCTTGCCCCGGCGCAAAAGCTCCAGCTTGGCCGGGTCTACGTCCACACAGGTAACCTGGTGGCCCAGGTAGGCCAGGGTGACCCCGGTGGTGAGGCCCACGTAGCCTGTGCCTATCACGGCAACCCTCATGGATTTCATGCAGATTCCCTCCAAAAGCACCCTTGGGCAGGCGCGCTTTCCAACCGCCCCCTAGTGTACAATCCCCTCCTTCTTCCAGCAGCCCAAACTGCACAGCCGACGAACGGACGGCCCGCCCTGTCCGCCTCTTTCACGCCCTGGCGTTAAGGGTGCCGGCGGCCGTGACCCCCTTGAGCTACGCCCGGCCGAAGGGTGTCGCGGCGGCGCTCCCAGCGCCGGGCCTACCCCTCCCGCACCTGCCCCTGGCCCAGGGCCACGAACTTGGTGGTGGTGAGCTCCCTAACCCCCATCGGGCCGTAGGCGTGCAGCTTGCTGGTGGAGATGCCGATCTCCGCGCCCAGACCGAGCTGGAAGCCGTCGTTGAACCGGGGTGAGGCGTTGACCAGCACCAGCGAAGCGTCCACCTCGCGCAAGAAACGCAGGGCGTGGGCGTGGTGCTCTGTGCAGATGACCTCGGTGTGGCGGGAGCCGTAGCGGGCGATGTGCTCCAGGGCTTCCTCGAGGGAGTCCACCACCTTCACGCTGAGGATTAGGTCCAGGTACTCCGCACGCCAGTCCTCCTCCTGGGCGGGCTTGGCCGGGACAATGGCTCGGGTGCGCTCGTCGCCGCGGAGCTCCACCCCGGCTTCTGCCATAGCCTGGGCCAGCATGGGTAGAAAACTGGGGGCGATGGCCCGGTGGACCAGCACCTTTTCCAGGCTGTTGCAGGTGCTGGGGCGTTGGGCCTTGCCGTTTACAGCTATGCGGACCGCCATCTCAAGGTCAGCGCTCTCGTCCACGAAAAGGTGGTTCACGCCTTCGGCGTGGGCCAGCACCGGCATACGAGCCTCGCGCTGCACCAGCTCAATGAGCTCCTTGCCGCCTCGCGGGATGATGAGGTCCAGCAGGCCTGAGAGGTGACACATCTCCAGAATGGCCCTGCGGTCGGTGGTGGGCACGAGCTGGACGGCTTGCTGGGGAAGTTGGGCCTCCTGCAGGGCCTCCTGCATGAGCCTCACCAGGGCCTGGTTGGAGCGGAAGGCCTCCTTGCCCCCCCTGAGCAGGATGGCGTTTCCGGCCTTGAGGGAGAGGGCGCTGGCCTCTACGGTGGCGTTGGGGCGTGACTCGTAGATGAAACCGATGACCCCCAGGGGAATGCGCATCCGACCTACCTGAAGGCCGTTGGGGCGCACCTGCAGCCCCTCAATCTCCCCCACCGGGTCGGGCATGGCGGCGATTTGCCGAAGGCCTTCCACCAGGTCACCCAAGATGCGCTCGTCCAGGCGCAGCCGGTCTAGCTTGGCTGGGGGGAGGCCCGCGGCCCGGGCCGCTTCCAGGTCTTTTTGGTTGGCTGAGAGGAGGGCTTCCCCTTGCGACTGCAGCCGCTCGGCGATGCCCAAAAGGGCCTGATTTTTCGCTGCGGGTGAGGCGGAGGCCAAGCGCCGGGCTGCCTCCCGGGCGGCCCGGGCCAGGGAGTGTAGCTCGGAGGTGGAGGTCATGCCCTAGAGTTTACCTTCCCCCAGCTCCGATACCAAGGCGAAGTAGTCTCGGTGGATGGCCTCGTCGGTGTTCTTGTAGCCGAGAAGGGCCTCAATGTCCTTGGTTTTTCTCCCCTTGATGCGCCGCAGCTCCGCCGCGCTGTAGTTGACCAGGCCTATCCCGATCAGGCTGCCCTCCGCGTCCAAGCAGCGCACCGGTTCGCCCACGCCGAACTGGCCTCGCACCTCGAGGATGCCCGCTGGCAGGAGGGAGGCCCCCCCTTGCTGCAGGGCCCGCGCCGCCCCCGCGTCCACCACCACCTCACCCTGCGGCTTGGGGAGCTGGTAGAGCCAGAGTTTGCGCCCGCTGTAGCGCCGCTGCCCCCCGGCGAAGAAAGTACCCACCACCTCGCCCCTAAGAGCCTGGGGAATGCTCTCTGGACGTGTGCCCGGCAGGAGCAGGGTGGGAATCCCTGCGGCCTGGGCTTTTTGCGCGGCCAGGAGCTTGCTCCTCATACCCCCGGTGCCCATCTGGTTGGGGCTTTCCCCCGCCATCCGCAGCACTGCCGGGTCCACCCGCTCCACGTAGGGGATGGGGCGGGCCTCCGGGTGCTGGCGAGGGTCGGCCTCGTAGAGGGCCTCGATATCCGAGAGCAGAACGAGGAGGTCGGCGCCTACCAGGGTAGCGATGAGGGCGGAGAGCTGGTCGTTGTCGCCAAACTTGATCTCCTCCACCATCACCGTGTCGTTCTCGTTGATGATGGGCACGATGCCCCAGGAAAGCAGGGTTTCCAAGGTTTGCCGGGCGTTCAGGTAGCGGTGGCGGTGGCCCAGGTCTTCCGCGGTCAGGAGCACCTGGGCTACCCTAAGGCCGTACCAGCTAAAGGCCTGTTCCCAAAGCTGCATCAGGATGGGCTGGCCCACCGCGGCCAGGGCCTGCTTCCCAGGCATGGTCCTGGGTTTTTCCTGTAGCCCCAGCCTCTCCATCCCAAGGGCCTGGGCCCCAGAGGAGACCAGCACCACCTCCCGGCCCTCGGCCCTTAGGGAGGAGACCTGGGCGGCGATTTCAAGCTGGTGCTTCCGGCCTTCTGGCCCGCTCAGCACCGCGCTGCCCACCTTGACCACCAGCCGGCGGTACTGGGAGGAGGGTAGGGGGATACGGCAGCCCATCAAGGCTATCCTACTAGGCCCTCCAGCTCGTCCACCATGGCCTTTAGAGCTGCAAAGCCCTCCTCTATGGGCTCGGGGCGGGTCATGTCTATACCGGCAATCTGCAGCGCCTCGAGGGGGTAGACCGAGTCGCCGACCTTGAGGAATTGGAGGTAGCGCCTCGCCGCCGGCTCGCCCTCCCGCAGCACTTTGCGGGCCAGGGCGTTGGCCGCGGCAATGCCGGTAGCGTACTGGTAGACGTAGAAGGGGGTGTACAGGTGGGCGAAGTGCATCCAGCCAGCGCCGAACCGCTCCTTGTCCAGCTCTACCTCTCCGCCGTAGCCCTCGGCGAAGAGTTCGGTCAGGCGCTCGCTCAGGAAAGGCGCGGTGAGGGCACCGCCCTGCTCGATGCGCTCGTAGAGTTGGAGTTCAAAGCGGGCCAGGGTGGGCATCACGAAGAGGTAGCGGTGAAAGTTGGCGAAGGCTTCCTCCAGCACGGCCAGCCTTTCCTCCCGGGTTTTGGCCTCCTCCAGCAGCTTGGCCCGCACCAGGGCTTGGTTGAAGTTGGAGGCCACCTCGGCGATGAAGAGGCTGTAGTTGGCGTAGACAATGGGCTGGCTTTGGCGAGCGAAGTAGCTGTGCATGGAGTGGCCCAGCTCATGGGCCAGGGTGCTCAGGGAGAAGAGGTCGTCCGACCAGCTCATCAGGATGTAGGGGTAGGTGCCCTTGAGTCCCGAGGAGAAAGCCCCCGGCCGCTTGCCCTGGTTCTGGCCCCAGTCCACCCAGCGCTCCTCAAACAGCCCCCGGCGCATGGGCTCCACGTACTCCGGGCCCAGCGGGGCCATACCCCGGCAGATGGCCTCAGCGGCCTCCCAGAAAGTGATTCTCGGGCTCGGTACCAGGGGGGCGGGTGCGTCGTAGATGGGCACATCGTGGCTGTAGAGCCGGCCCCCCAGGGCCCTCCTGCGGATGCGCCAGAAGCGGTGCCAGGTGGGCAGGTTTTCCTGAAAGATGGCCAGCAGGTTGTCGTAGACCACCTTTGGGATGTGCTCCCCAGAGGTGCGCCCTTCCGCCAGGGCCATCTCGAGGCTGCTCCCGTAGCCTCGGGTGCGGGCCAGGAAGGCGTAGCTTTTGATGCTGCCCTGCAGGGTCTGGGCCAGGGTGTTTTTGAAGGCCAGGTGCCCGTCGGCATACGAGGCCCAGGCAGCCTTGCGCACCTCGGGGTCCTCGTGGACCAGGAGCTCGCCGATGGTGCTGTGGGAGACCGGAAGGCTTTGGCCCCGGTACTCCACCGGCCTGAACCGCATATCGGCGTTGGTGGCGGCGTAGGCGGTGGCGCTGTGGCCCCTGAGGGGGTCGGAGGCTGCAGCAAGCACCGCCTCCACCTCGCGGTTCAGCACGTGGGGTCTGCGCCGCTCCAGAGCCTCAAAGTAGTGGCGGTAAACCTCCAGGGCTGGCTCCTCGCGGATGAACGCCTCCAGCCTCTCCGGGCCCAAGGCAAGCAGCTCGGGCTCGAGGTAGGCCCCCGCTGTAGCCAGCCGGGCCAGCATGCTCTGGGCTTCGCCTACCATCCGGCTGAAGGCGGGGTTGGTGCCGTCGGTGGCCCGCTGCAGCGAGGCGTACTGGAATACCTTCATGGATAGGAGCATCCGTTCGTGGTAGGTTTCCAGCGCCTCCAGCAGGGTCTTGGCCGATTCCCCCAGCCGCCCGGCGAAGCGGCCTACTTCCTCCGGGTAGCCCATGGCCTCTTCCAAGGCTTTTTGCCACTCGACTTCTGAGGGGAAGAGGGCCTCGAGGTTCCAGGTCTGCTCTTTAGGCAGTTCTGAGCGCTTGGGTAAAGGCTTCACCCGCCCATTCTACCGCCAGACTGACCTTTGGGTCAGCCGAGAAACTCCCGGAACCACAGGGCTGAATCCTTCAGGATGCGCTTTTGGGTGGCGTAGTCCACATAGACCAGACCGAAGCGGGGCCGGTACCCCTCGGCCCACTCAAAGTTGTCCATCAGGCTCCAGTAAAAGTAGCCCTCTACCGGAACCCCCTCCTGTTGGGCCCGCCTCACCTGGAGCAGGTGGGCCTGGATGAAGGCGATGCGCTTGGGGTCGTGCACCCGTCCGCCCTCCGGGGTGTCCAGATAGGCCACCCCGTTTTCGGTGATGATGATGCGCCTCACCCCAGGGTAGGCGGCGAACTGCTTGAGCAGGTGGTAGAGGTTCTCGGGCCAGACCTCCCAGCCCATCGCGGTCAGCTCACCCCCCCGCTCCTCGTGGGGCACCTCACGCGCCCAGGTGGCCGGCATGAGGGGGTCAAAGCGCACGAGCTGGCGGAAGTAGGTTTGCAGCCCGATGAAGTCAAAGTCAAAGGCCAGCCGCTCCAGGTCGCCAGGCCTTATGTAGGGGCGCAGGAGGTGGAGGAAGGGGGCTCTTTTCCACGGATAGCCCAGCCCCAAGGCTGGCTCGAGGAAGAGCCGGTTGGCGATGGCGTCGTACTGGGTGGCAGCCATCTGGCTGAGCCAGGTGGGGCCCGCGGCCTGCACGTAGGAGGCCGAGAAGGTGGTGCCAATCTGGGCGTTCGGCAGGCTGGCCCGCAGGGCACGGCCTCCTTCGGCCTGGGCCAGGGCGGCGTGGTGCACGGCGGGCAGGAAGCTGGATAGGCCCCTGCGCCCCGGGGCGTGCCGGCCTTGGAGGTAGCCCAGTACGGTGAAGACAGCGGGCTCGTTGAGCACCATCCAGTGTCTGACCCGGTCGCCGAAGGCCCGGGCGCAGACCGCTGCGTACTCGGCGAACCAACCGACCACATCCCGGTTGGTCCAGCCCCCCTGGTCCTCCAGGGCCTGGGGCAGGTCCCAGTGGTAGAGCGTGACCCAGGGCTCCAGGCCCAGCTCGAGGGTTCGGTCGATCACCCGCTGGTAGAAGTCCAGGCCTTTGGGGTTCAGTCGCCCCCGCCCCTCGGGTAGGATGCGGGGCCAGGCCAGGGAGAAGCGGTGAGCCTGGAAGTTCATCTCCCGGATGAGGGCGGTGTCCTCGCGGTAGCGGTGGTAGAAATCGCAGGCCACATCGGCGTTCTCGCCGGTCTTAATCCGGCCAGGGGTGTGGGCGAAGGTGTCCCAGATGGAAGGCCCACGCCCGTCCTCCTTCACCGCGCCCTCTATCTGGTAGGCCGCGGTGGCCACCCCCCAGCGGAACTGGGGGCCAAAATCGGCCTTTCGGAGCTCCACAGACCCAATCTAAAGCCGGGTCGGGTGGGGCTGTCAAAGGGGCTCGAGCCACACCCAGGCGCCGTTAGGGTCCCGCAGGGTTTCAGGCCCCCGGCCCAGGAGGGCGATGCGGTAGCCCAACAGCCCGGTGGCGTCGGCCGGGGCCAGGCGGTTTTGGGCCCAAAGGTTGACCCCCACGTGGTGGTGGTATCCGTCGGCCGCGAAGAAGCGGGCGCCGGGGAAGTCGCGCTGGGTTACCTCCATCCCCAGGCCGGTGAAGAAGGCCTCTGCCTCGTCCAGGTCGGCGACATGCAGGTGGATATGGCCCAGCCGGGTGGCGGGGTCGAGGGGGCCTGGGGTCTTTACCTCAGAGAGGAGGCCGAAGTAATCCAGGGGCTGGTTGCCCATGCTCAGGCGATTGTTCCGCTGAGGCCACTCGGCTTTTGGCCGGTCGCGGTAAAGCTCGATGCCGTTGCCCTCCGGGTCGGATAGGTAGAGCGCTTCCGATACGCCGTGGTCGGAGGCGCCTTCAAAGGTGGGGTATCGGGCGTCCAGCAAGTGCTGCACTACCTCTCCCAAAGCCCGGCGGTTGGGCAGGAGCAGGGCGAAGTGGTAGAGGCCCAGGGTGGGGCGGGGGCGAAGGGGGGCCCTGGGCTCGTGCACCAGCTCGAGGCTGAACTGCCCGCCTGCCGGGGCCAGCTTCAGCCGGTTGCCCTCCCGCCGCACCACCTCCAGGCCCAGAAGGCCCTGGTAGAACCGAAGCTGTCGTTCCAGGTTTTGCACCCGGAGGGTGAGACCCCTTAGCACAAGGGTGGGCCTTGGGTCTGGCATGCCATCAGGTTAGGCCTTCTACTTTGGGGCGTAAAGTGCCGGGCTTATCCTATTGGACGTGCGGGTCTTCATCACTGGAGGAACGGGCTACCTCGGCCAGGCCTTGTTACGGCAGGCTCCGGGGTGGGTTACGGCGCTTGGGGCCAGCCACCTTAGCCAAGCCCCGAGGATGGCCGGCGTGGGCTGGGTGCAGTTGGACATTCGCGACGAGGATGCGGTTCTGTCGGTGCTGCGGGCCTTCAGGCCTCAGGTGGTGCTTCACACCGCCTACAGCAAGGCAGACCTGGAGGGGGTTGTGGTCCGGGGAACCGCCCACGTGGCCCGGGCCTGCGCGGACCTGGGGGCTCGGTTGATCCATCTCTCCACCGATCAGGTATTTGATGGGCGGGAGGCCCCCTACGCCGAGCCCGCCAGACCCAACCCCCTTACCTCCTACGGCCGGGCCAAGCTGGAGGCCGAGAGGGTGGTTGGAGGGATGCTTTCCCAGGCTGTGGTGGTGCGTTCCTCGCTGATATGGGGCCTGGACCCTCCAGACCCCACCAGCTGGATGGTCTTGGAGCTGGCCGACGGGAGGCGGCAGGGGGGGCTTTTTGAGGACGAGTACCGCTCCTTTGTCTTTGTGGAGGACCTGGCCCGGGCCCTGTGGGAGCTGGTCCGGTTGGATTACCGGGGGATTTTGCACCTGGGGGGGGCTGAGGTGCTGAGCCGGCTTGAGTTCGGCCGGCTGATCGCCCCCATTTACGGCCGCGACCCTGCCCGCTTGCCTGCCCTGCGGCTGGCCGATTTTCCAGAACCCCGGCCTCAAAACTGCGCGCTGGACAGCTCGAGGGCCCGGGGTTTGCTCAAAACCCGGCTGCGCGGGGTAAGGGAGGTGCTCGCCTCGCGGGTTTGAACCGGCCCCCCGCGGGCGAGGGGCCGGTTACCTGAACAGGGCCAGCCACAACCATACCCCAAGCGCCAAGAGCGCTGCCAGGGCCACGGCCCAGCGCGCCAGCGCTGCCAGGTAGCCCGCCCCGAAAAACAGCACCGCGCCTACCCCCGCTGCCCAGGCCCCCGCGGTGGCCATTCGGAGGGCTAGGGTATCCAAAAGCCCGGCCAGGTCTATCCGAACCCGCAGGAGGTTTCTCTCCAGGCTGGGGTCCACGGTTTGGGTGGCCAGGAGGTAGGAGAGGGCGGCCAGGAAAGCTCCCAGCACCACCAGAAGACCCCCTAGGAGCTCGAGCCAGAGCGCCGCACCGCTAGTCCTCATTGGCTGAGAATACCCTGCTGGGGGTAGAGCGTAAAACCCCAGGCCGGCCTGGGGTTGCTGGTGCGCGGAGGGGGACTTGAACCCCCACACCTTTCGGCACGAGATCCTAAGTCTCGCGTGTCTACCAGTTCCACCATCCGCGCGGGTGAGGCCTTTAGGCCCCGTCTTGGGGTGAGCGATGGGACTTGAACCCACGACCCCCGGTTCCACAGACCGGTGCTCTAACCGGCTGAGCTACGCTCACCGCGCCGCAAGAGCAGCACAGTGTATTCTAGGCTCGAGCCCGCCGGGCGTCAAGAAGAGCGGGGCCTCGGCTAAACTGGGCCTATGCTTATCTACGGCCGCAATCCGGTGCTGGAGGCTATACGCGAGGGCCAGGTGGGCCAGGTCTGGGTGGCTAGGGGTGTGGAGCGCTGGCTTTTGCAGGAGCTGGAGAGGCTGGGGGCGGCCTACAGGGTGGTGCCCCGCGTGGAGCTGGACCAGATGGTCAGGACTACCCAGCACCAGGGCCTGGTGGCCGAGCTGGAAAGCCTAGCCTACGCCGATGCGGAGGCTCCCTTCCGCCGGGCCGAGGAGCGGGGGGAGCTCCCTTTGCTGGTGCTGCTCGACGGCATTACCGACCCCCGCAACTATGGGGCCCTCATCCGCAGCGCCTTTGCCCTGGGGGCCCACGGGGTGGTTACCGAAGCCCGCCGCAGCGCCCCACTTACGGCGCTGGTACTCAAGGCTTCTGCAGGGGCTGCGCGGCGGATACCCCTGGTGCAGGTCAAAAACCTGCCTCGCTACCTGGAGGAGCTTAAGGGGCGGGGCCTTTGGATTTACGGCACCAGCGGTAGGGCGTCCCGGACCCTTGGCGAGCTTGACTACCGCCGGCCGCTGGCGGTGGTGGTGGGCTCCGAGGGGGAGGGGATGCGCCGCTTGGTGGCGGAGCGCTGCGACGAACTCCTGCGCATCCCCTTGGTAGAGGGGGCCGAGAGCCTGAATGCGGCGGTGGCCCTGGGGGTGGTGCTGTACCAGGTGGGCTTGGCCCGGGGAGCGCCGGACCTGCGGTAGCTACTGCTCGGGCCCTTTCTCGATGGGCAGGCCCACCGCGTTGCCCCACTCCGTCCAGCTTCCATCGTAGTTCTTGACGTTGGGGAAGCCCAGCAGGTGCTTGAGCACGAACCAGGTGTGTGAGGAACGCTCGGCGATGCGGCAGTAGGTGATGACCTCCTTGTCGGGGGTGATGCCCTTAGCCTCGTAGAGCGCCCGCAGTTCCTCGGCGCTTTTGAAGGTGCCGTCGGGGTTTACCGTGGTGGCCCAGGGGATGCTCTTGGCCCCCGGAATATGCCCCCCACGGAGCACCCCCTCTTGGGGGTACTCGGGCATGTGGGTCTTCTCGCCGGTGAACTCAGCAGGGCTGCGCACGTCCACCAGGGCTCCTTTTCCAGCCTTGACCTTCTCCAGATGGGCCAGCACCTCGTCGCGGAAGGCCCGCAGGTTGGGGTCGCGCTGGCCGGGGGTGTAGGTGCCCCGGGGGTAGCTGGGCACCTCGGTGGTGAGGGGTTTGTTCTCCTGCACCCACTTAATCCGCCCCCCGTTCATGAGCTTGAGGTGTTTGTGCCCGTTGTAGCTGAAGAACCAGAAGGCATAGGCCGCCCACCAGTTGTTTTTGTCCCCGTAGAGCACGATGGTGGTGTCGTTGGAGATGCCCAGCCGTTCAAAAAGGGCGGCCAGCTCGTGAGGTTGGATGAACTCACGGATGACCGGGTCCCAGAGGTCAGCCTGCCAGTCAATCTTTTGGGCGCCGGGAATGTGGCCGGTGTCGTACAGCAGGATGTCTTCGTTGACCTCCAGGATGCGGATGTTGGGGTTGTTCAGGTTTTCCAGCACCCAGTCGGTGGATACCAGCACATCGGGGTTGGCGTAGCTCATGTCTCCCTCCTCGCTCTACGAAAACACAGCATACGCAAAAACCGCCCGGTTAGCCTAACATAGATTACAAAAGATGTAAATTTCTCTAGTCCTCCAGGAGCCCCACAAAGCTCTGGGGGTCGGGGTCTACGCGTAGCCGCGCCCCGTGCACGGGGGGTAGGTTTTCCATCAGGGCCCGGACGCGGGCCTCGCTGCTTTTGAGCAGGAGGTGAAACACGTACTGGCCCCGCAGGCGGGCCACAGGGGCTGGGGCCGGGCCCAGCATCTCGCCAGGTTCAGATTGGGGTTTGAGGGCCGCGGCGAGCTGCAAGATGGCGTCGCGGGCCACGGGCTCCTTGGGGTGGGCGACCTCGAGCTTCACCATCCGGCTGGCAGGAGGGTAGCCCAAGGCGCGCCGCAGGGCCAGCTCCTTCTCCATGAAACCCTTGGGGTCAGCGGTCTGGAGCGCTTTGTGGGCTGGGTGGGTGGGCTCGAAGGTCTGCAAGACCAGCAGAGGGCGGCGGCGGGGGTGCAGGTCGGCAAGCTGCCACAGGAGCCGGTGGTAGCGCTCGGCAGCCCGGAAGTCGGACTCGAGGACGAACCCGTCGGCGTAGGGGAGGAGCACCAGGGCCAGCTCGGGCAGGACCGGGGCCCGCAGGATGGCCGTAGTGCCTACCAGCACGCCGGGTTCGCCTGCCAGCAGCGGGTCCAGGCTGTCCTTGGCCCCGGCGGTGTAGCGGTAGCGGGGCAGGGTTGGTAGATACCGGGCCAGGGCCTCCAGCAGCCAGTCCACCCCGGGTCCCCGGGGGTCGAAGACGTCGGAACGGCAGTTTGGGCAGAGGAGGGGGGCCTTCTCCTCGTGGCCGCACTGGTGGCACTGCAGCCAGCCCAACCGCTCGCCCTTGTGGTAGCGCAGCGGCAGTGCGCAGTGGGGGCACATGGCCTTCCAGTCGCACTCCTTGCAGCGGAGCACCGCGCTGTAGCCTCGCCGGGCGGAAAGCACGATAGCCTGCCGTCTTTTCTCCTGCACCTGTTGCAGTACGGCGATGGCCGCTCCCGAAAAGGGCCAGCCCCGTTCCCTGCGCATGTCCAGCAGGTGTAGCCGGGGAACAGGGGGCGGCAGGTGGTGGGCAGGCTCGGTCCAGACCTCGGCGCTGTTCACGCCAGAAAGGTAGTGGATGGGCACCCCCAGCCCCTGGGCGCGCAGTCGGGCCAGCCGGGGTACAAAGGCCCTCGAGCCCCCCGGCAACTTGTAGGCCTCTGCACCTTCCTCCACCACCACGATGCGCCGCACCTCCACCGGCAGGAGCAGACCCTGGTAGGTGGCGAGCACCGAGGTCCCCTTCATCCCGGCTTTGCGTACCCCTGCCCACACCTTGCGGCGTTCCTCGGCCCTCATCTCCCCGTGAAAGGCGATGGCCCCGGGGAGGAACGGCTGGAATCTCCTGAGCAACGAGACTTCAGGGAAGAGCACCAGCGCGGGTCCTTGCCCCAATAAGGTGGTCAGGGCGCGGATGCGTTCGAGGAGCCTGCCCCCCTCCAGCCGCACCGGTATGGTGGGCAGTTGTAGGGGCTCGAGGGTTTGCGCTGCCAGGGCTTCGGGGGCCGGTTCTGCCTCTGAAAAGCCGATGTAACCCCTGTCCAGGAGGCCCTTCACCACCCCTACCCCCACGCCTGCTGCTCGGGCCAGCGCCGCCATGCTCTCGGCCTGACCCAGGTCGCGCAGGGTGTACCAGGCCGCTTTGGCCCTTTCACTAAGCCCCTCCGGAGGCTCCTGCAGGGCCACCAGCACCCGCCGTGGAGGGCGTTTTTCGGCCACCTCCTCCTGCAGAACTCCCCCCTCGCGCAGGTGGTCCAGCAGCCTGGGGTCGAGGCCCTGCGCGTCTTGCCAGCCCTCAGCCAGGGCCTCCAGGCCTCTGGGCAGCACCGCCGGGTCGGCCCCCGGCACGAGCCGCACGCGGTGTTGCAGGGGTGGCTCGAGGAAGGGCAGCAGGTCAGCCAGAAGGGTGCCCAGGGGGCAGAAGCTGTCCTGTGCAGCAGCCTGGAGAAAGGCCAGCTCCTCCCGGCGCAGCCAGGGGAAGTCGTCTAGGTAGGCCACGGCCTCGCGCAGGGTAAAGCTTTTTTGGAGGCCCTCCTCGTACCCCACCACCAGGCCTACCCGCAGCTCCCCGCGCCAGGGCACCACCACCCGGTGCCCTAGGCCCTCCCCTTCCTGCACGCCATGGGGCGGAAGGTAGGACATGGGCTCGAGGGGCAAAGGCAGGGCTACCCGCAATAGCCGCATCTTTCTCTGTCAGTCGGCGGCAACCTCTAGCCGCTGCCCAATCTCGGGGATGCGGGCCAGGAAAGCTCCAGTGGGGCTGCCGGAGCGGGCCACTTCCTCCGGGGTGCCCTCGGCCACAATCTCCCCACCCCGGGCCCCCCCCTCCGGGCCCAGGTCAATCACCCAGTCGGCGGTTTTGACCACGTCCATGTTGTGCTCGATCACCACCACGGTGTTGCCCCCGTCCACCAACCGGTGCAGGACATCCAAGAGCTTGGCGGTGTCCTCGAAGTGCAGACCGGTGGTGGGCTCATCCAGGATGTAGAGGGTACGCCCGGTGGAGCGGCGCCCGAGCTCGGTGGAGAGCTTAACCCGCTGGGCCTCACCGCCCGAGAGGGTGGGCGAGGGCTGGCCCAGCTTCATGTAGCCCAGCCCCACATCCACCATCAGCTGTAGCTTGCGGGCAATGGTGGGGATGTTCTCGAAGAAGACCAGGGCCTCCTCTACGGTCATGTCCAGCACATCGGCGATGTTCTTGCCCCGCAGCTTCACTTCCAGGGTTTCCTTGTTGTAGCGCTTACCCTTGCAGACCTCACAGGGCACGTAGAGGTCGGGGAGGAAGAGCATCTCGATTTTCACCGTACCATCCCCGCCGCAGGCCTCGCAGCGCCCGCCCTTGACGTTGAAGCTAAAACGCCCGGCCTCATAACCCCGTTTGCGGGCCTCAGGGGTTTTGGCAAAGAGGTCCCTTATCTCATCGAAAATTCCGGTGTAGGTCGCAGGGTTCGAGCGGGGGGTGCGGCCGATGGGGGACTGGTCAATTTCGATGACCTTGTCCAGGTGCTCCGCCCCCTCAATGCCGTCAAAACGGCCGGGGATGGTCTTGGCCCGCATCAGGTCGCGGGCCAGGGCCGCGTAGAGGATGTCGTGCACCAGCGTAGACTTGCCTGAGCCCGAAGGGCCGGTGATGGCCACAAACTTGCCCAGGGGAATCCGCAGGTTTACCCCCTTCAGGTTGTGCTCGCGGGCCCCCTTGAGCACCAGCCACTTGCCGTTGCCCTTGCGGCGCGTTTTGGGTACCGGAATGCGCTTGCTGCCCCGTAGGTAGGCCCCGGTCAGGCTTTTGGGGTGGGCCAGGATGTCCTCGAGCCGCCCCTGGGCCACCACCTCCCCCCCGTGCACCCCCTCCCCCGGCCCCATGTCCACGATCCAGTCGGCCTCGCGCATGGTTTCCTCGTCGTGCTCCACCACCAAAAGGGTGTTGCCCAGGTCGCGCAGCTTCTTGAGGGTGGCCAAGAGGCGCTGGTTGTCGCGGGGGTGCAGCCCGATGGAAGGCTCGTCCAGCACGTAGAGCACCCCGGTCAGCCCCGAGCCCACCTGGGTGGCCAGCCGGATGCGCTGGGCCTCGCCGCCCGAGAGGGTGTTGGCGGAGCGGTCTAGGGTCAGGTAGTCCAGGCCCACGTCCTCCAGGAAACCCAGCCGGCTTTGGATCTCCCGCCAGATGGGGGCCGCCACCTGCATCTGGAACTCGTTCAGGTTGCGCTTTTCGCGCGGCTCGGCCAGGCCCTCTAGCCGGATGCGGTAGGCGCTGAGCTGGGCCTCAGCCTCCACCACCCGGTTCTCGGCCAGGGCCTCGAAGAACCGCTTGGCCTCCCGCACCGGCATGGCCGAAACTTCGGCGATGTTGAAGGGCCCTACCCGCACGGAGAGCACCTCCCGCTTGTAGCGGGTACCCGCACAGCTTGGACAAGGCTTCAGGGTCATGTAGGCCTCGTAGGCCTCACGCAGCCCCTCGGACTCGGTCTCGCGGTAGCGGTGTTGCAACCAGGGAATTACCCCCTCGTAGCTCACCGAGACCCGCAGGGTCTCGCGCCCGCCCCGACGGTAGACCACCTCAAAGGGTTCGGGCAGGCCGTACAGCACTGCCCACTGGGCCTCTTTGGGGAGTTGCTTGAAGGGGGTTCGCATGTCGAAGCCCAGGTGTTCCGAAAGCGCCCGAAGCCGGTCCCACAGGTAGCCCTTGCCGTTGTCGCGCCCCCGGCTCCAGGGGAGGATGGCCCCTTCGGCCAGCGAGAGCTCGGGGTTCACGATCAGCTCGGGGTCGAAGACCTGGTTGTAGCCCAGACCCGAGCAGTCCGGGCAGGCCCCGTAGGGGGCGTTGAAGGAGAAGATGCGGGGCTCGAGCTCCTCCAGCACGCTCCCGTGCTCCGGGCAGGCGAACTTCTCTGAGAAGAGCTCTTCGTGGCCCGTATCGGGCCACAGAACGCGCATCAACCCCTCGCCGCGCAGGAGGGCCAGCTCCACCGACTCGGCGATGCGCGCGCGCTCTTCCGGCTTCAAGACCACCCGGTCCACCACCAGGTCGATGTCGTGCTTCTCGTACCTCTCCAGCTTGAGCCCTAGGGCTTCCTCCAGCGTGTAGATGACCCCGTCCACCCGCACCCGGGCGTAGCCCTCCTTTTGAAGCTGTTGGAATTCCTTGCGGTACTCGCCCTTGCGCCCCCGCACCAGAGGGGCCATCAAGATAGCCCGGGTGCCCTCGGGCTTCTGGAAGAGCCGGTCGGTAATCTCCGAGGCCGACTGCCGCTCGATGGGCCGCCCGCAGTGGGGGCAGTAGGCGGTGCCCACCCGGGCGAACAAGAGGCGCAGGTAGTCGTGGATTTCGGTAACGGTGCCCACGGTGGAGCGGGGGTTGTGTGAGGTGGTCTTTTGGTCAATGGAAATGGCTGGGGAAAGCCCCTCGATGCTCTCCACATCGGGCTTTTCCATCACCCCCAGGAACTGCCGAGCATACGAGGAGAGGCTCTCCACGTACCGGCGTTGCCCCTCGGCGTAAATGGTGTCAAAGGCCAGGGTGCTTTTGCCCGAGCCCGAGACCCCGGTAATGACGATGAACTGCCCTCGGGGCAGTTCAACGGTGATGTTCTTCAGGTTGTGCTCCTTGGCACCCCGGACGATGATCTTGTCCATCGGAGCACTATAACACCCCTCTTGGGTTATGTAAATAACATACAATGCTCGGGAGAAATGGTGTATGATACTTATTTATCGCACCATCAGCGGTCGCCCAGACGATTTGGCGGGTCCCTGCAGCGGCTTACCGGGTGGTGGGGGTGCGCCAGTGGGGGCTGTCGGGGCGGCTCACCTTCACCGGGAACTCCCTCGATTCGGACCAGCTGACCGGATTTGAGGCGCTTTGGGCGGTGGGCCGGGGCTTCAGATGCCCTTCCCCAGGCCAGTGCCAGGTTTACTGGTGAAAGGGCTGAGGCGGTAGAGCTGTCCTGGAGAGTGCCCAGGCCCCGAGCAGAAGGCAGGCTACTGGCTCGAGGCAATAGCCGGCTTTTTCAACCACGCCACGCCTTGGGGGCCGAGCTGGACCTGCGAAAGCTCTGGTTACCGGTACCCCCAGTGGATGGGCGGCGGGCTGGGGTGAAAGCGGCGCTGGACCCCGCAAGCAGGAGCAGCCAGGCCAGAAGCCCCATCCCCGCGGTTTGGCGAGCAGGGGCGGGAGGGCCTGCTCAGATTTCATCCTTGGCTAGGTCGTTGAAGCGCACGTGCTGGGCGTGGAACTGCAGCTCCACCACTCCGGTAGGGCCGTTGCGTTGCTTGCCGATGATAATCTCGGCGGTGCCGGCTTTTTCCGAGTGGGGGTGGTAGTAGTCGTCGCGGTAGATGAACATCACCAGGTCCGCATCTTGTTCGATGGAACCGCTTTCCCGTAGATCGGAAAGCATGGGTCTCTTGTTGGGGCGCGACTCCACTGCCCGCGAAAGCTGGGAAAGAGCGATAACCGGGATGCCCAGCTCACGGGCTAGCCCCTTTAGGCCGCGGGAGATCTGGGCAATCTCTTGCTGGCGGTTTTCGCCGGCGTTTTTGCCCCCGCCCGGGCCCGACATGAGCTGGAGGTAGTCGATTACAATCAGGCCCAGCCGATAATGAGCGTGCAGTCGGCGGGCCCGGGCCCGGAGTTCCATCAGGGTTAGGTCGGAGGTATCGTCAATCAGAATGGGGGCCTCGGCGATACGGCCCGCCACGTCCACGAGCTTGGAAAAGTCGCGGTCGGTGAGCTGGCCCTGCCGCAGGCGGTTCATGTCTATGCGGGCTTCTGAGCAAAGCATGCGAGTGACAAGCTGCACGGCGGGCATCTCTAGGGAGAAGATGGCTACCCCAACGCCCTCCCTGAGGGCCACGTTCTGGGCGATGGTGAGGGCAAAGGCGGTTTTGCCCATGCTGGGGCGGGCGGCGATGATGTTGAGGGAGCCAGGGGTGAGGCTGCCGATTATAGCGTCCAGGTCACGAAAACCGCTTCGCACCCCGTCCATCTGGCCCTTGTGTTCGTAGAGCCTCTGGATGTGTTCAAAGGTTTGGTGGACCAGCTCCCGCATGCTCTGGAACTCCGAGCGGCTGCCCTGAGTGGCGACCTCCAGCACCTTTCGCCCTGCCGCGTCAAGGATGTCCTCCAGGCTCCCTTCTTCCTCGTAGGCCATGCGCAGGGCCTCGCCCGCCGCGGCTATGAGCTTGCGCAATGTCCACTTCTCGGCCACGATGCGCCCGTAAAACTCAGCGTAAGCCGCAGTAGGGGTGTTTTCGGAAAGCCCCACCAGGTAGGAGAGGCCACCCACGCTTTCCAGCTCCCCAGCCTGGCGCAGGGCCTCGGAGACCGTGACCAGGTCAATGGGTTCACGCCGGGCCCTGAGCCCCACCATAGCCTCCCAGATCTTGCGGTGGGCCTCTTTGTAGAAGGCCTCAGCGGTGATGTAGCCCTCGAGCCTGTCCAGCACCTCGCTATCTAGGAGCACCGCGCCCAGCAGGCTGGCCTCCGCATCTAGGTTGTGGGGGGGCACGCGGCCCTCTGTAGGGGTGGAGGTCATGGCAGACACCCACTTTAGCCCAGGCGGGTGGGTTTGGAAAGCGGCACGGGCGTCAGCGGCCTGGGGCCAGCTTGGCCGTGGGTTCTTCCTCGGCCAGGGCCGAGGCGACGGCCCGTTTCTGCGAGGCCACGAACAGGAACTCGCGGTTTTGGGTGTGGGAGACCCGGCCTACCTTTACCCCCTGGGGGTTGTAGATGCCGATCCGGGCTCCCACGTATCGGCGGTGGGTGCGGCAGAGGCGCACCACAAATCCCCACCCTCCAAGCAGGGCCTCTATCTCTTCGGGCCGGAAGAAGCCCTCGTCGCTGAAGGACAGCACCAGGTGCGGAGCCTTTATCCTCGCAAGAAGCCGCTCCAGGGCGAACCTAGCCTCCTTTTTGGAGTTAAAGGGGCTTTTGCGCTCCCGCACGTCGGACCGCTTTTGGGCCACCCCGTAGGTGGTGGGGCTGTCAAAGCGCACCAGGGTTTCCCAGACGTGGTAGTTGCCCAGGTAGGAGTGGCTGTTGTAGGGAGGGTCCAGGTAGAACAGGTCTCCCTCCAGTGCCCCTGCTGCTTCCAGTGCATCGCTCAGGTGGGCCTCGCCCGGTCCGGGCAGGAGGGGTGGGTAGGCCAACTGGAGTTCGTTCCAGGCCCTGGGCGCCCAACGCTTGAGGTAGGCCATCTGGACCCCGGTGGTGGAGTCCACCTTGTCGGCAGCCAGGAGCAGGCTGGTGAGGAGGATGGCCCTTAGGGTGGGGTCAGCCCGGTATTCCTCTATGGCTTCCCGTATGGCCTCTATGCGGGCGCCGTTTCTGGGCTGGAAGTAGCGGGCCTTCACGCAGTAGGTTTGGGTGAACCAGCCGGCTTTGGGCTTGAGGGCAGCCAGCCTCTCCAGCACGGGCTGGATTTTGCTTCGCGGGTACGCCCGCGCATCAGCCCCTATCAGGGCCTGGGCCAGGACATGGGCGTAGGCGTTGTGGTCGTTGGCGATCACGTAGAACCCTTGGGCCTTCAGCGCGTGGCCTACCCGGGCGCTGCCCGAGAACAGGTCCACCACCCTGCGCAGGGGGGTGACTTGGTCTATCCTGCTCACCGTCTTCACGATCCAGGGGATGAGGGCCCGTTTGGAACCGATGTATTTGATCATGGCGCTCCAAAAGGCTCAGGCTATATTATTTGTACCCCTGCTCACTTGAACCGGGCGCTCTAGGGGTTAGGTTGAGGGTATGTTTGGTCGTTTTTACAGGCCCGAGGGCCCGAACCATCGGGTTCCACCGGGGCAGGTGCTCACCGAGAAGTTCCCCGTGCTCACCTACGGCCCCACCCCCAGCCTGCGCCCCGAGGAGGTGCGGCTCGAGGTCGGCGGGCTGGTTGAGAACCCCTTGAGCCTGGGCTGGGAGGAGTTCATGGCCCTGCCCCAGACCGCGCTGAAGGCCGACTTCCACTGCGTGACCCGCTGGAGCCGGCTGGATGTGGAGTGGCGGGGGGTGCGGGTGCTCGAGCTGCTGAGCCGGGCCCGCCCCAGGCCGGAGGCCCGGTATGTGCTGGTCTACTGCTACGGCGGTTACACCACCAGCCTGCCCCTGGAGGACTTTGCCCGCGAGGAAAACCTCCTGGCCCATACCCTCTTCGGCCAGCCCCTGCCCCGCGAGCACGGAGGGCCGCTGCGCCTGGTGGTGCCCCACCTCTACGCCTGGAAGAGCGCCAAATGGGTGCGGGGTTTTCGTCTGTTGGAGCGGGAGGAGCTGGGTTTTTGGGAACTCAACGGGTACCACCGAAGGGGCGACCCCTGGAGGGAGGAGCGCTTCGGCGGCCCTGACCAAAGCCCTCTAGGGGGGACGCCGTAGCTGGTCCGTGCTCGTGGGCTGCTATACTATGCCTGCGTGGAACTGGCGGCCTTGCTCTTAGCCTACCTGTTCGGGGCTATCCCCGCGGGGGCCTGGCTGGCCCGGGGCTATGGGGTGGACATCCAGAAGGTGGGCTCAGGCAACATAGGGGCAACCAATGTGCTGCGCACCCTGGGGGTGGGGCCAGCCCTGCTGGTGGCGGCCTTTGATGTGCTCAAAGGGGGTATTGCGGTGCTGGTGGCCCGGTGGGCAGGCCTCGAGGGGCCCCTTCTGGGGGGGGTGGCGGTGGCCGCGGTGCTCGGGCACAACTACTCGGTCTTCCTGCGCTTTACAGGGGGTAAGGGGGTGGCCACCAGCTTCGGTACGCTCCTCTTCCTGGACCCAGGGGTGGCCCTGCTGACCTTTCCGGTGGGGGTGCTGACCATGCTCCTGACCCGCTTTGTCTCGGCGGGCAGCATGGTAGGGGGGGTGACCGCGGTGGTCCTGGCCTTCGCCATGGGGCGTCCGCTTTGGTTTGTGGGAACCTTGATCCTATTGGTGGGGCTCATCTTCTGGACCCACCGGGAAAATATTCGCCGCCTTCAGCAGGGCAGCGAGCGCCG
>NZ_JANXCG010000073.1 GCF_025060375.1 Meiothermus sp.
GCCTGCCGCCCGTAAAACGGGGCGCCGGGGTTGGGGTTCAGCGGCCGCCGTCGGGCAGCGCGCCCCCCGGTGACCACCACCCGCCGGGGGGGCTCGTGTATGGCCGCGCGCCCCCGCTCCCCGGCACATCCGGCCAAAACCACCAAGCCTAGCAAACCCAACCAGCGCATTCAGAGCCTAAGGGTAGACTCGAAGCCCCGCGCCCATGCGAACCACGAAGACGGTCTGGCCGCCAAACTGCACATTGGGCAGGGCGTTCACCACCAGCGAGACGTTCCGGTTGACCGGGTACTCCAGACCCACCAGGGCCTCTACAGAAAAGGTGGTAGTCTGCCCGCCAAATCCGGCCAAAAAGCCCAGCCCGGCCTGGGGTATGACGCCCGAGCGGCCAAAGCTGAAGAGCGCCCCCGCCGACAGGTCAAAGGTAGCGATACCTTGCTGCACATTTATGGCAACCCCACCCCTGAGGCCGAAGGGCCCTGCCAACTCCTTCACACCCCCCAGAAAACCCAGCTGCATCCCAAACTGGGTGGGGTTGGTGAAGGCAAGGCTTATGTTCGAGACCGCCCCTTCTAAGAAGACCCTTCCCTGAGCAAAGGCCGAAAGCGCCAGCAAGAAACCAATCCAGACCAGTTTTCGCATTGTTACCTCCTGAGCGGCATCGCGCCAGGGTCAGCTTAGGAACGGGGAGCTTACAAAAACCTTAACCGGGGGTGTGCAAAATACCCGAAGAATCCCCTTCTGAAGTGGCTAAAATGGCCTTAGCATGGCCCTGAGCTGGAGCTCCCCCACGTTTCTGGTGCGCGAAAGACTGCTTGACGCCCTACCTACCGCTACCGGATACGTGGTCTGGTTACAGGCACCGGCGGGCTTTGGTAAGAGCGTGCTGGCCGGCCAGCTCGCGGCCCGGCTGGGCTGGCGCACCCTTTGGGCCTCGAGCCTCCTGGGGGACCCCAAAGACCAGATCGCTCGAGCCTTGGGCCTGCCCTCTGAGGCCCCCTGGGCCCCCCTCACCGAGGCCCTGGCGCGGGAACCTACCCTCTTGGTGCTGGAGGACCTACAGGGCGACGAAGCCCTCTCCCCCCTTCTGCGCACCATACCCGCGCTGGTGCTTCTGGCCAGCCGGGAGGCCCTGGGCTACCCCGAGCTGCCCAAGCTCCGGTCTGAAGGACGCCTGGTGCACCTGGGGGCCCCCGAGCTGGCCTTTACCCCCGAGGAGGCCAGGGCCCTCTTTGCTGGACGGGACGGCTGGGAAAGGGCCTACCAGATGACCGGAGGCTGGCCACTGCCCCTCTACCTCTCGGCGTATACCCGAGAACCCCCCGATGCCCCAGCCCTGCTGCGAGGACTACGGGACAGCCTATCCCCACCGGCCTTTCGCGAGGGGCTACTGCTGAGCGTCTTGCCCTACCTCCCCGAGGAGATAGCCACAGAGGCCACCTTTGAGCTGTTCCAAAAGGGCCTGGTGCGCAAAACCCCGCAGGGCTTCCAGCTGCACGACCTGCTCAAGCGCATGGCCCAGCAAAGCCTGGCCCAGGAGGTGCGGGCCGTGGTGCGGGCTGAGCAAAACCGGCTGCCCCCCGGCCTGCGCGCCGAAGCCCTCTGGCAGGCCGGGCTCCACCAGGAGCTGCTGGCCTATCTAGAGGAGCCCCGCACCCTGGAGATACCTGTGGAGCGGCTGGTGGCCTGGCGCGGCCTTCTGGAAAAGGGAGGGCCCCGCGCTCGGCTGCGTCTGGGGGAGGCCTTGCTCCAAAGCGGCGACCGGAGCGGTTTTACCTTGCTGGAACCCCTAACCGACGCTGAGGATTTCCGCGTGGCCCTTATCGCCTTGGGCTACCTGGCCTACTACTGCGCTGAGCCCATGCTGGGAAAAGACCTGGAGCGGGCCCAGGCCTACCTGAAGCGCGGCCTGGAGGTTTTACCCCAGGTCTCCCCCGAGCTTGCGGGGCGTTTCCTAAACGATGCGGCCCGCATATTTTTTGAAGGGGGCCAGCCCGAAGAGGCTGAGAGGCTCCTGGAAAGGGCCCTGGAGCTACTTCCCCCAGGCAGCCCCTTCCGGCTGGCCCCCCTCGAAAACCTGAGCCTACTGCGGTTTGAGCTGTACGGCGACCTTTTGCAGCGGGTGCGCACCCTAGAGGAGATCATCCCCAAACTGACAGGGGTGCTCCAGAGCAACCGGCCCGGCAGCCTGCGCGACCTCGGCCGGCTGTACCTGCTTTTAGGGGAGCGCAAGCGGGCCGAGGCCCACTTTGAGGAGGCCACCCACACGCCGGGCAACCCCTTGGCCAGCCTCGAGGCGGAGATGTACCTGGCCTACCTCCGGGAAGACCCCGAGGACCTGGAGCGGCTGGTCGGCCGGGCTGGGCTTTGGGAAAGCCCCTATCTGGTAGAGCGGGGGCGGGCCTTCCTAGCCCTGCTCCAAAGGGACCCAGCCTGGGTAGAGGGCCTGGAGGGCTTCTATGCTGGACTGGCGAGGGCGGAGCTGAGAGGGGACCCAAGCGCCCTGCCTCCCTACCCCACCGGCCGCGAAGAGCGCCTTCACTGGCACGCGGTGCGCTACCGGGTGGGCCGAGAAGCCCAAGACCTGGAGGCCCTTCTCCACCTGACCTCCCAAGCCCAGCGCGTCCTACCCGGCCTGCTGCGCCTAGACGAGCTGCCTCCGGACCGCCCCGAGCTGGCCCAGTCCTACCCCTTACAGGAGGTGCTGGCCTCAGGCTGGCAGGCCGCCATTCGGCTGCGCGCCCAGGAGATACCCCCGCTGCAGGTGCGGGTATTGGGGCGTTTCAGCGTGCGAGGGCCGCTGGGAGAGGTGGTGCTGGAGGGCCGTCGGCGGGAGGTGCTGGCCCTTTTGCTGCTGGGCCTTAGCCGCAGCGAGGTGGCCTTCGAGCTCTGGCCTGACCTGGACGAGGAGAGCGCCCGCAACAACCTCTCGGTCTGGATGAACCGTCTGCGCAAGAGCCTGGAGCCCTGGGGGGTCCCCACCTACCTGCAAAACGAAGGCCTCGTGCGGGTGGAAAGCGACCTAGATCAGCTCGAGACGGCCCTAGAAGCGGGGGAAGCCCCCCGGGTGCTCGAGCTCTACCACGAGCCGCTGATGCCGGGGGTGTATCTGAACGCACTGGAGGAGCGGCGCCACGAGCTAAGGGCTAGGGTGCGGGGGCTGTTTCTTCGGCAAAGCGAGCCCCACTACCTGAAGCGCCTGCTGGAGCTTGACCCGCTGGACGAAGAGGCCCTATCCCGGCTGGTGGAGCTTTACCTGCTGAGAGGAGAACAGGCCCGGGCCCTGGAACTCCAGCGAAGCTGGCAAAAGCAGATACGCAAGGAGCTGGGCCGCCCTCGACGAAACCTTAGCTAAAGCAGCCACCCAGCTTTGCATCTCAAATCCCTTTCCGGGAAAAAACCCCAAGCGTATGCTCTAGGGGTGCTGCCCTTTCTGCTCTCCTGGTTGCACGCCACCAACGACCTCTTCGGGGCCTTCCTTACGCCCTTGCTGCCCAAGCTCCAGGCCGCCTTCGGCGTGAGCTACGGCGCCGTCTCAACCCTGGTGGCGTTGCAATCCCTGACCGGCAGCCTCCTGCAACCCCTGGCGGGGCTGGTTGCCGACCGGTACGACCGGCGGTTGCTGGCCGCCCTGGGCCCCTTGTTGATGGCCCTGGGTGGGGGCCTGCTGGGCTTTTTCCCCAACCTCTGGGTGGCTGGGGCCATGCTGGCCCTATCGGGCCTGGGCTCGGCCCTGTTCCACTCCGCAGGAGCCGCCCTGGTCGGCCAGTACGCCGACCCTGCCCGACGGGGCTTCTGGATGAGCTTCTTTGGCACCGGGGGGTACATCGGCCTGGCCCTGGGCCCGGTGGTTTCGCTGGCCGTCGTGAACCAGGGGGGTCTGAAGGCTCTGGCCTGGCTTATCCCCCTGGCCCTGGCGCCCGCCCTGCTCCTCCTGCGGCAGGCTCCCCCCACCCGGCTGCAAACCAGGCCCTCCACCCTTCGCGACGTGGGCCGGGTCTTCCGGGGCCAAGTGGCCCGCCTGTGGGCCGTGTCCACCCTCCGCAGCGTGGTTTTCCTAAGCTTCTCCACCACCATCCCCTTCTGGTTTCATCAGCGGGGCCTCCCCGACGCCCAGGTGGCCCTGGCCCTCTCGGTCTACAGCATCTCGGCCACGGTGGGGGCCTTCCTAGGAGGCACCCTCTCCGACCGGCTGGGGCGCCGCCAGGTGCTGGTGGGCACCATGGCCTTTGCCATTCCCCTCTACCTGGCTTTGCTCTTGGTTCCGCCGGAAAACCCCCTGTACGTGGGCCTCCTGGCCCTCACCGGGGCCCTCATGAACGCGGGCGTACCGGTAGCGGTTGCCATGGCCCAGGAACACGAGCCCGCCCAGATGGCCACCGTCTCGGGCCTGTTGATGGGCTTCACCTGGGGCTTCGCCGGCCTGCTCTATGGGGTGGTGGGGCCCATGGTGGAGCGCTTCGGGGTTGTTGAAAGCCTGAGCCTATTGGGCCTGCTGCTGATACCGGCCCTTACCCTATCCCTATCCGTGCGCGAAGCGAAGGCGCCGCTCCAGCGGGCCTGAGGAGGCTTTGGCTATACTGTAGGCCATGGAGAACCCCACCGTCTTCGGAAAGATCATTCGACGCGAGCTCCCTGCCGATATCGTCTACGAAGACGAGGAGTTCATCGCCTTCAAGGACATAAGACCCCGCTCCAAGGTACATATCCTGGTCTGCCCCAAGGAGTACATCCCCACCCTGGCCGACTACCCCGACACACCGGAGGGGGCCCTGAAGCTGGGCCGGCTGATGCTCACCGCAAACCGGATTGCCCGAAAGATGGGCCTCGAGGGGTATTTCCTCAGGATTCACGTGGGCGAAAAAGGTGGCCAGGAGGTCTTTCACGTCCACGTACATCTGCGTTCCGACGCTTAGCTCAGGCCTTGGGCGGCTCCCCCTGGCGGGTGAGCTGGGACTCCTGGATGCCGGCTTGCCTGAGCACCTCCTCAGCAATAAGGATGGGCGCCCCAGCCCGGATGGCCAGGGCCATCCCGTCGGAGGGGCGGCAGTCCACCTCATACTCCATGCCGCGGTGCTCGAGCACCAACCGGCCGTAAAAGGTACCCTCCCTAAGCTCCACAATCTCCACCCGCAGCACCTTTACCCCCAGAAGCTCGAGGGTGTTGTAGAAGAGGTCAGGCCCTAGGGGACGGGGCGGCTTCTCACCGGAAAGGTGGATCATGATGTTCTGAGTTTCCAGGGCGCCGATCACCACCGGCAAAACCAGGTTGTTCTCGGCCTTGAGCATCACGATCAGGTTGCCGTTTCCTGGGTCAACCCCCATGCCTTCGATGCGGGCGGGCACCATGTCTTGAGTATACGCCCACAGCACCGGCAAAAGTGTGCCACAAAGCATCCCCTTGCTTTTACCCAAGCAGCCTATAAACTATGGCCGTGAAAACCTATCCCGTAGAGATCGCCGGACTGCGCCGGGAGCTCCCGGTGGTACAGGTAGGCCCCGACGTGGCGGTGGCGCTGTTTAACATGCTGGGGGATACGGAGGTGGTCGAGCGAGCCGCAGCTGCCCTTGCAGAGCGCCTCCCCACCGATATTGACACCCTGGTTACCCCAGAGGTCAAGGCCGTCCCGTTGGCCCACGCCCTCTCCCGGCTGAGCGGCAAACCCTACGTGGTGGCCCGCAAAACCGAGAAGCCCTACATGATCAACCCCGTTTCCCGCACGGTCATCTCCATCACCACCGGCAAACCCCAGCTTTTGGTGCTGGATGGCAGCGACATACCCCTTATCAAGGGCAAAAGGGTGGCCATTGTGGACGACGTGGTCTCCACCGGAAGTACCCTAAAGGGCCTTTCTGACCTCATCAGCGAGGTAGGAGGCCAGGTGGGTGCGGTACTGGCGGTGTTCACCGAAGGCTCTCCGCGGGACGATGTAATCGCCCTGGGCCACCTGCCCCTGTTCAAACCGGAGTAGGCACCGCCCTTGTGCGCATACTCATCCTGCCCCGATAACCTGGAAAGGAGGAGCCTACTTATGGAGACCTACCCCATCACAATCGGAAAAATCACCCGTCACGTGCCGGTGGTAGAAACCCTGCCCGGAGTCCACATCCCGCTGGTGGAGATTATGGGCGATGTGGAACTGGTGCAGGCCGCTGCTGAGGGTCTGGTCAAGCACCTCCCGCCCGAAACAGACGCCTTGCTCACCCTAGAAACCTCCCCAATCGTGCTGGCCCACGCCATGAGCGCCATTTGCGGCAAGCCCTACGTGGTGGTGCGACGCAAGCGCCGCCCCTACATGCAAGACCCGATTATCCAGGAAGTGGAGTCCCTCACCCTTGGGGTAAGCGAGACCCTTTGGCTGGACAGCCGCATGGCCGAGAAGCTCCTGGGACAAAACGTGGCCCTGGTCTTCGATGTGGTCTCCTCAGGGGGCACCATGCGGGCGCTCGAGAAGGTGGCCCAGAAAGCAGGCGCCAACGTGGTAGCCCGCCTGGCAGCCTTTCACCAAGGCAACAGCAAGTTGCCCGTCACCTTTCTCTCGGAAATTCCCATCCTGCAAACGGCCTAGACCACCGTCCTCTCCTGGGATAGGAGCCAGTGAATAAAGCCAGGGTCCCGGTAGACCCGGTTCCATACGTCGTGTTTTTCAGTGGGGTACTCGGTAAAGCGGGCCTGGACATTCCCTGCTTTGGCCAACGCGTCGGCCAAGGCCCGGGAAAAGCTCACTGGAACCACCTCGTCGGCAGCGCCATGAAAGTTCCAAATGGGCACCTTTCCCAGCCGCTGCCAGACCCAAAAGGGGTCTCCCGCCCCGCAAACAGGGGCCACCGCAGCAAAGCGCTCGGGGTACAAACAGGCCAGGTTCCAGCACCCGTGGCCCCCCATTGAAAGACCGGTTAGGTACACCCGGCGGGGGTTGGTGCGGTACTGCACCTCCACCTGACCCAGCAACGCGTAGGCCTTCTGCAGGGTCTCTCCGCGCCACCACTCCCCTTCGGGACACTGCGGCATCAGGACCACCACCGGCCAGGCCTGGGGGTTTTCCAGAATGGCCGGGCCCAGACCCACCCGGGTCTGCCTTTTTCCGTCGCGGCCCCGCTCACCCGAGCCATGGAGAAAGAGCACCAGGGGCCACCCGCCTTCCGGGGGCTCCCCTTGGGGGAGGTAAAGGGCGTAGGGCAGTAGCCCACGGGGCTTACGGTAGAGAAAGGGCATACCCAAAGTTTACCGGGAAGCCCTACACCAGCACCGGCTCCTCGTAAACCCCGTACACCGCCCTGAGCTCGTCCATCATCTCGCCCAGGGTGCAGTAGGCCAAGGCGCACTCCACGAAGTGAGGCATGGTGTTCTGCCCCTCCACCGCCGCCCGGCGCAAACCCGCCAGGGCCTCCTGCACCCGCTTGGGGTCCCGCTCCCGCCGCACCCGGGCCAGCCGCTCAGCCTGCACCTGCTCCACCTTCGGGTCAATAAGCTGGATGGGCACCTGCAGGCCCTCGTCCTGAAAGGCGTTCACCCCCACGATGATGCGCTCACCCCGCTCCACTTCCTGCTGGAAGCGGTAGGAGGCATCGGCGATCTCGCGCAGGAAGTAGCCCTCCTCAATGGCCCGCACCACCCCGCCCATGCGCCGGATCTCCTCGATGATGGCCATGGCCTGGCGCTCCATCTCGTCGGTGAGCCACTCCACGTAGTAGCTTCCCCCCAGGGGGTCGGCGGTGTGGGTAACGCCGCTCTCGTAGGCGATAATCTGCTGGGTGCGCAGGGCGATCTTGGCCGACTCCTCGGTGGGCAGGGCCAGGGCCTCGTCGTAGGCATCGGTGTGCAGGCTGTTGGTGCCCCCTAGCACCGCGGCCAGGGCCTGGATGGCCACCCGGGCAATGTTGATGAGGGGCTGCTGGGCGGTGAGGGAGACCCCCGCCGTCTGGGCATGGGTGCGGAGCATCCAGCTTTGCGGGTTCTTGGCTCCGTAGCGGTGGCGCATCTCCTTAGCCCAGATGCGCCGAGCGGCACGGAACTTGCAGATTTCCTCGAAGAAGTCGTTGTGGGCATTGAAAAAGAAGGAGATGCGGGGGGCAAACTCGTCGATGTCTAAACCGCGCTTCAGAGCCCACTCCACGTACTCAAAACCATCGGCCAGGGTGTAGGCCAGCTCCTGGACCGCGGTGCTCCCGGCCTCGCGGATGTGGTAGCCGGAGACGGAGATGAAGTTCCA
>NZ_JANXCG010000055.1 GCF_025060375.1 Meiothermus sp.
ATCGACGTGGACTACGAGGTCCTGGGCCAGGGGAACTCCATGCTCATGGTCACCGCCAGCGGAACAGCCGTGCGGCTCGCCCCCTAACCGGGGCAGACCGGAAACCGCCCCTGCCTGCCCTAAAGGCTAGGGCCTTTCCCAGTTTCACACGGGCCCCTCGGGCCGTAGGGGACCTGGGCTTCCAAAAGCCATCCCCCGCCCCGTCCCACCTGGCCGCGGTGGCGAGGGGTAGCCGTGGGCATTGCCGCGCCAGCGGGGCGCAGCCAGCCCGTATCTGTGGCCCACCCGGTTTATCGGCTGCGGCCTGGACCGGCCTACGGCAGGCTGTGGAAGAGGGGCAGCCCAGCAGGGGCCGGGAAGAGGGCCGGGGAGTGGGGCAGGGCGCTGCTCAGGGTGAAGACCCGCTCGGGGGTCAGGGGATCGCTGGCGGCGGTGCTGGCCGTGAGCTGGGCTGGGGAGAGCCAGGCCAGCCGGTCGGAGCCATAGGTGACCCAGAGCCCTCCCCCTTCGTCAAAGGCCATCCCGTAGAGCCGGCCGTTCCCCAGGAATATCCGCAGGATCCCGTCCGCGTCTGGATTGTCAAAGGTCTGGCTGCCCGTGCCCGAGAGCACCTCCTTGGGAAGCCGGTGGAGCGTGCCGGAGACCAGTGACATCACCCATAGGTTTCCCTCCCGGTCGAAGGCCAGGCTGCTGTTGCCAAGGCGGTTGATCCGGTTCCAGTGTAGGGTGGTGAGGTTGCGGTCGGGGCCCTGTCCGGCTGGGATGGAGCGTCCCAGCCGAGCCCGGTTGTAGCGGAGCACCTCCGGCTCCGCCAGGCTGCCGGCCTCCCCACGGCCGACCCATAGGTTTCCCTCCCGATCGAAGGCCAGGCTGCTGGGGCCCGCTACGCTCAGGGTCACCTGGGGGGCCAGGGCGGTAGGGCCGCTCCCGGCGCTTTCCAGTTGGGCCGCGCTCAGACGGAAGACGCTGTCCGCAGTGTAGGCGGCTATCCAGAGGTTGCCCTCCCGGTCGAAGGCTAGGGCGTTTACGCGGTGGTTCTGGCTCAGGCCCCTTAGGTTGATGCGGCGGTCCGGGGTGGGGTTCTCCCTGCTGAGGCTGGTGGCGGCGTAGCGGTAGAGGTGGGGCTCTGAGCCGAAGCGCCGGGCTATCCAGAGGTTGCCCTCCCGGTCAAAGGCTAGCGCTGCGAAAGCCTGGGTGTTGGCATCGGGGCTTGGGCGGAGCATGCCAGCGGCCCCCAGCTGGCTGCGGGGAAAGCCGTACACCCGGTGGCGGAGCTGCTCCCCAAACCACACCCTGCCGCTGGTGGGGATGAGGCGGTACTCTATGCGGGCGCTGGTGGTCCGGTTGGCCCGCACGCAGATGCGGCTCTGGCCGCCCCGGTAGGCCTGGCGGACGATGGGATGGCTGTCGGCTAGGGTCTCCGCCTGCAGGGCGTAGGGCCCGGCGGCCACCCGCAGGCTCTGGGAGCCGGTGAGGGTCTGGCTGTAGCCTCCAGGACCGCTCACCCGCAGCCGGGCCGGCAGCCCCGGAGGCAGTCCGGCCACCTCCACCCGCAGCTCCCCCTGGCCTACCCTTGGGCAGTCCTGGCCCGCCTGTCCAAAGGCCATTCCCAAAGCGACAGGGAGAAGAAGGAGCAGCCCCCTCGTTTTCACCCTGGTCCTCCTTCCTGCTTTCTAGCGCAGTTCGCCCAGTGTTGCAAGATGGGGGGCCGGGGCCCTAAGCCGGAGGCTGGCGGCTGGCCCGGCGGGGGCGAGTGTGCCCCGAGGTGTGGTTTGGGGCCAGGAAGGCCTCCGCCGAGGAGCGGCCGCACCGCTGGGCCCAGGGAGGCGCTGCTCAGCGCTGTCACCGCGCTGCCCAAGCCCGCCAGGTTTCGCGGGCGCTCGAGGCTCTCCAACGCCTTGGCAGAAGTTGGGCTGTTCCTCGCGCGAGCTGCCTCACGACCGCTGCGTTGAGGCCGTGCGCGCCGCTTAGGGACGGGACATCGCTGCACAACCCGCCCCACAGCTAAAGCCGGGGTCGTTGGGCATGGGCTGCCCCCAGGGTAAGCCTTGTGCCTGGAGGCGGGACCTGCGCGGTCTGTTCAGCCTACCTCTAGGCGTTGTGTTGAGCCCCTGGGCCGCAGGACCGCATACTGCTGGACATGGCTGGCCTCTTGCGGCTTCTTCAACAGCTCCACCAGCAGATCTGTGGCCAGCTCGCCGAGTTTTCGGCTGGGAATTTCCATGTGGGTTAGGCCAGGCGAAAGGTGCGCGGCCAGCGGGTGGTTGCCAAAAGCGGCCACCGCAACGTCCTGGGGCACCCTCACTCCCAGGGTCCTCAGGGAGGCCATCAGGCCGATGGCCACCAGATCGTTGTAGCAGATGACCCCATCCGGGAAGGGCTGGACCGTCCAGAGCAGCGCGCTGGCCTGTTCTCCCCCCAGCAGGTCGGGAGAGGCCAGCCTAAAGACCTGGGGAGGCAGGCCCGCCTGCGTCAGAGCGTCCTGATAGCCTCGCTCGCGTTCCTGATTCACCCAGAAAGGGGGGCCGGCCAGATAGACGATGCGCCTGCACCCCTGGGCAACCAGGTGGCCGGTGAGCTGGAGCGAGGCGGTGTACTCGTCCACCGTCACCGAGGGCACGCCGGGAATGCGCCGCCCCACCGTCACGATGGGCTGTTCAGGGCTGTGGAGGCTGGCGATCTGCTGGTCCGAGAGCCTCGAGCCTGCCAGGATCAGGCCGTCGGTGCGGGCGCGGAGGCTTTGGATCAGGTTGAGCTCGCGGCCTGGGTCCTCCTCAGCATCGGCCAGCAGTACCGTGTAACCCTGGTTGGAAGCGACCCGACTGGCCCCCTTGACCAGTGCGGTGAAGTGGGGGTTGAGGATATCCAAAATGACAACCCCCAGCGCTTCAGAGCGGCCTGTGCTAAGTATGCGGGCGTGCCAGTTGGCCTGATAGCCCAGTTTAGAAACCGCTTTCCATACCCTCGCCTCTGTATCTGCTGCCATACGCTGCGTTCCGTTCAATACCTTGGAAACGGTTCCCGGGGAGACCCCGGCCTCCCTTGCCACATCAAAGATGCGGACGGCTTTTCGCATGTGGTCAAGTATACACCACGGGATGCGAGAGGGGCTTATCAAGCGCTTGAGCACAGGAGGCGAAACCTGATCGGAAGGTGAATCGGCAGTGGCTTGACAACCCGGTGGGCATATGTCAGTCTATTGGGAAAGGGTTTTCCACAAGGAAATGGTCGCATATAAGCTTATGCAGCCCGTCCTTTCGCACGATTTCTGCCCCTCGCTTGGCACATTTTGCCTCGAGCAACTAGCCCCATTTGCCGTTCGCATAACCCGGGGCCAGGCGGGCCATGCCAGCGTCCTGCCCAATCCGGTGTCCCTCCCCTGGGAGCGGGTTGAAGAGGAGCAGGTGGTCGGGGGTGCCCTTTCTGTTACCTGGTCCACTGGGTCGCCTGCGCTGCGGGTCTGGTACAGGGGGCGGTGTGTGCTTGAGGAACACCCCCAGATCGCGTGCCAGCCCTCACCCGAGGGGTTACGCCACACTCGAGTGCAACACGATGGGGAGATCTACTTAGGCTTAGGAGAGGTCAGCGGAATTTTGCAGCGCAATGCACGGCGATATCGCTTAGAGCCCCGCGATGCATGCCACTACGACCCGGAATTCTCCGACCCGCTGTACAAACACATTCCACTTTTCCTGACCCGGCACGCCAAAGACCTCTGGAGCGCGCTGTTGTACGATCAGCCGCACCCTATGGTCTTCGATTTCGGCTGCGAGCGCCACCATTACCATGGGCTTTTCACCTACACCCTGGTGCGGCAGGCCGACTACCTGCGCTACCTGGTGGTGTGCGCAGACAGCTTGCCGGAGCTGCTTGAACGCCTGACTGGCCTAATCGGGCGGCCCGAGCTCCCTCCACGGTGGAGCCTGGGCTACTTGGCTTCGGGCATGGCCTATACCGACGCCCCTAACCCAGTGGAGCGCCTGCGTGCTTTTGTCCAGCGGCTGCGCGATGAGGGCCTGCCCTGCGACGGCTTTCACCTGAGCAGCGGCTACACCTTACACGAAGGCAGGCGGTATGTCTTCCAATGGAACCGGCGGGCGATTCCCGACCCAGATGCGCTCATTGCCGAGCTGCGTTCCAAGGGCCTGAGGGTCATCGCAAATGTAAAGCCCGCCTTGCTAAAGGAGCATCCCGACTACCAGACCCTGAAGGACGCGGGCTGCTTTGTCCGCAATGCGGCAGGTCAGCCCCATGTGGCCCCCTTCTGGGGTGGGGATGCCTCCTGGCTGGACTTCAGCCACCCCAAGGCTCGCAAATGGTGGATGGAAAAGGTTCAGCGCGAGTTGCTTGACCGCGGTGTCGAGGGCATCTGGAACGATAACAACGAATACGCGCTTGAGGGTGAGGTCTTCAATGCGCAGGGCCGGCCCACCTACCCCAGCGAGCAGATCCTGGGCATGGCCCAGGCATCGCACCAGGCAATGCAGGAGCACCCGGGCTTTCAGGACAGGCGCCCCTTTCTCATCTCCCGCTCAGCCTCCTTGGGGGTCCAGCGGCTAGCCCAGACCTGGAGCGGGGACAACACCAGCGACTGGAAAAACCTCCGTTTCGGTAACCCCATCGCAATGGGGCTGGCCCTGAGCGGTTTTGCCCTCAACGGAAACGATGTGGGGGGCTTTTTCGGAGCGCCGCCGGGCCCCGAACTGTTCCTCCGATGGGTGCAACAGGCCGTGGCCTACCCTCGGTTCTCCATCCACTCCTGGAGAGAGCCCCCAACCGAACCCTGGAGCTACCCGCAGGTTTTCCCTGCCGTAAAGGAGGCCCTCCACCTACGCTACCGGCTCATCCCGTACCTCTACTCCTTGGTCTGGCAGCATACCCAGTCTGGCGCGCCGATCCAGCGGCCCCTTCTCTACGAGTTTCCCGATTGGGCGCATGACCCGGGCTTTCATGCCTTGCTGGGCCCGTTCCTGCTGTTCCCCATGGTGGGTGCACCCGGTCAGCGATCCGTGAGGCTCGAGCTTCCAGAAGCCTGGTACGACTGGCATTCCCGAAGGCTTTACCAGGGCTGTTTTGAGTACCCCACACCGCTGGAGCGGGTTCCGCTGCTGGTGCGGGCGGGTGCGATCGTTCCGCTGGGGCCCCTGATGCCCTGGATCGCTCCGTCCCACGACACCAAAAGGGAGGTCTTGGTTTTTCCGCACCGTGAGCAGGGCCGATCGAGGTTTCTACTCTACGAGGACGACGGGGAAACCCGGGCTTACCAGCGCGGGTCTTTCAAGCTGGTCCACCTCGAGCTTGTCTCTACCTCCGAGAGGGTGGAGCTGAGGGTCGAGGCAGCTGGCGACTACCCCCTGCCCTACTCCCAACTGGAGGTGCGGCTGGCTGTAGACGATGGCCGTCGCCTCGAGGTCAGAAGCGGATGGCCTTCCGTGGAGAAGGATCCACGTTCAGTCGTCTTGGAGGTCAGATAAGGAGGGAACCATGAGGAAAGCTTGGCTCGCCGCCCTTTTTGTAGCCCTTGCAGGTGCCGCCTTCGCTCAGCGGACCCTGCAGGTGGTCTGGTTTACCGAGTCCCCTACAGAACAGGCCATCTTCGATCGGTATGTGAAAATGTACGAGGCCGCAAACCCAGGCACAAAGGTCGAGGTCACCTATGTACCCTTCCAGCAGCTGACCCAGAAACTCCAGCTGATGGTAGCCGGCAACACCCCGCCGGATGTGGCCAGGGTAGTGACCGCCAACATCGCCGAGTTTGATCCTGTGGCCCTCGATCTTGCCGCCTATGTGGACCCCAGCAGCTTCCTGAACCAGTTCCTGCCCTCACAAATCCCCTACATTTACCGAAAGCCCCGCATCATCGGAGCCCCGCTGGACGTGACCGCCAATGGCATCTTTTACAACAAGGACTGCTTCGATGAGGCAGGGATCAGGGTGCCAACCAATAGCCTGCAGGTCTGGACATGGGAGCAGTGGCGGGAGGCCATGGACAGGGTTCGCAACAACTCCAGATGCCGCTTCGCGCTCAGTTACGACTTCACCACGCATCGCTTCAGCACCCTGCTCTACGCTGCCGGTGGGCGCTTCATTGATCCCAGCGGCAAGAGGTTTGCCATAGACAGCCCTGAGGGTTTGCGTGCGCTTTCGTTTTTCGCCGACCTTTTCAAGGACGGGTTTATCCCCAAAGGGCAGTGGTTGTCCAACGACGACCCCAGCACCCTCTTCCGAAGCGGACAGTCGGCCATGTACATGTCCGGAAACTGGAACGTAGCCCAGTTCTCGCAGGTCAGGAATTTCAACTGGGGCGTGATGCCGCTGCCCCGCGACAAAATTCGCAGCACCGTGCCCGGGGGAAAGTTCGTAATGGGCTTCAAGGGCAGCAAGAACCCCAACGAGGCGGCCAAGTTCATCCTCTGGCTGACCAGCAAGGAGATCAACCTGCCCTTTTCCAAGGACAACATGGTGCTCTCAGCCCGCAAGGATGCGAAGGGCATGAAGTACGGTCAGTTTGACGATGCTATAGCGGTTTTCCTATCTGACCTGAGCGTAACCCCATCGTATGTGGGGCAGGACTGGTCCAACCCCGTCATGGCTCGGCTCAACACCTTTATCCGCAGCGAGATTGTGAAGGTATTGCTGGGCCAACAATCGCCTAAGCAGGCTCTTGAGACCATTCAGGCCGAGGGCGACAAGCAGCTTCGTCTGCTCCGGTAGGGGAGCAGTACCCCACAGGCTGTACCACCGGCCCAAAGCACAGGGTTTCCCCCTGCGCGCCGTGGTACCCCCTGTGGGGTACGGGTGAAGCTGGGGAAAAGGTAGCCCCAGGGGAACCCTGGCGCGAAATCCACCCAGAGTGCGCGGTCGAGGGGAATGCGGATGAGGCACAAGGTAGGTAGGCTGCTCACCCCCTATCTGTTCCTGGCACCCAACATGCTGATTTTCGGGATCTTCGTGGTGTTGCCGATGGTGTACGGGCTGGTCTACTCCTTCTACCGAGGCAATTTTATCGGGGGGCTTCAGCAGTTCGTAGGTATTGAAAACTACCGCCAGCTCCTGGAGGATAGGGCCTTCCTGAACTCGCTAGCCCAGACCGTGGTGTACGTCTTGCTGGTGGTCTCGCTGGTAGTGGTGATAAGCCTGATGCTGGCCATTGCCCTGCGTACCACCACTTTGGGCAGCGCACTGGCCCGTGTCGGCTTCTACCTGCCGGTGATCCTCTCGCCGGTGGTGGTTGGGGTGGCCTGGCGCTGGATGTTCAGCAGCGACCTGGGGGTGATCAATGCGCTGCTCAGCAGCCTGGGCCAGTCGCCCATCCCCTGGCTGACCGACATCAACTGGGCCCGGGCGGTGGTCGTCCTGGCCAGCGTGTGGTCCATGGTGGGGTTTTACATGGTGATCTTCATCGGCGGCCTCAACACCATTCCCACCGAGCTTTATCAGGCTGCCGAGGTGGACGGGGCAAGCCCCCGGCAGCAGTTCTGGCAGATCACCCTGCCCCTGCTGGCACCCACCACCCTGCTGGTCACCATCCTGGCCACCATCAACGCCTTCAAAGCCTTCGAGATCATCCTGGTCTTGACCAACGGCGGCCCTGGCGACGCAACCCGGCTCCTGGTGCAGAATATCTACCTCACGGCTTTTGAAGGGGCCAACCCCACCTATGCCAGCGCCCAGTCGGTGGTGCTCTTTGCCATCTTGATGGTGCTTACCCTGATGCAGCTGCGAGTCTCGAGGGATACATGAACAAGAACCGCAAGCGCAGAACGAGGTTTGCACGGGATGCACTGGTGGTAGGCCTGGCCCTGCTCTTCCTGATGCCGGTGATCTGGGTGGTGCTCTCCTCCTTCAAGCCGGATGCTGAACTCTACCTGGTGCCTCCCACCCTCCTGCCCAGGGAGCCTACCCTCGCCAACTACCAAAACGCCCTCACCGTGGGCCACTTTGCAACCTACACCTGGAACAGCTTCTTCGTGGCCACCATGAGCACCCTGATTGCCCTCCTGACCAACTCCATGGCGGCTTTTGCCCTGGCCAAGTACCGATTCGTGGGGCGGCAGGCCCTCTTCCTGCTGACCCTGGCCACCATCATGATTCCCTTGCAGGTGATCATGGTGCCCATCTTCTTGGTGCTGCGCAACCTGGGCCTGACCGACAGCCTGTGGGGGATTATCATCCCCCCTGCGGCCACACCGACCGGGGTATTCCTGCTGCGGCAGTACATCCTGAGCATCCCCGACGAGATTCTGGAGTCGGCGCGGATAGACGGGGCCAGCGAGTGGGGCATCTACTGGCGGATCATCCTGCCCCTCAGCGTTCCAGCCCTGGCCACCCTGGCCATCTTCAGCTTCACCTGGCGCTGGAACGACTTCATCTGGCCTTTTATCGTGATCTCCAGCGAGCAGAAGGCCACCCTCCAGCTGGCCCTGGCCCGCCTGGTCGGGCAGTTCGGGGTGGACTGGGGCACCCTCCTGGCCGCCACGGTCATTACCCTTTTGCCTATGTTGATCGTGTTCCTGCTGCTACAGCGCTACTTCCTAAGCGATCTGACCGCGGGGAGCGTGAAGGGATGAGTGGCTTGCTTCTGGCCGGAAAGCGGGCCGTGATCACCGGCGGCAGCGGCGTGCTGGGGCGGGCTCTGGCCTTAGCCCTGGCCGAGGATGGGGCCACCGTGTACCTGGGCGCGCGCAGCCTGGAGTCGGCCCGAAGGGCGCTCGAGGCTGTGCAGGCTGAGGCCCAGGTGCTGGCCCGGATCAAGCCCCTGGTCTTCGATGTGCTGGATGCTGGCTCCCTGAAAGGCGCGGCTGCAGCGGTCGAGGCCGAAGGCGGCGCTGATATTCTGGTCAACGCCGCCGGGGGCAACCGCCCGGAGGCCTCTACAGCCCCCGACCGCGACTTCTTTGCCCTGGACCTGAGCGCAGTAGAGGAGGTGGTGAACCTGAACTTTACCGGTACCCTCCGTGCTACCCAGGCGTTCGGCGCAGGGATGGCCCGGCGCAGGCAGGGCTGCATCGTCAACATCGCCAGCATGGCCGCGGTGCGCCCCCTCACCCGGGTGGTGGGCTACAGCGCGGCCAAGGCCGCGGTGGTGAACTTCACCCAGTGGCTGGCGGTGCACCTGGCCCAGACCTACGGTCCCGGCCTGCGGGTCAACGCGATTGCGCCGGGCTTCTTCCTGACCGAGCAGAACCGCTACCTGATGCTGCGGGAGGACGGCAGCCTGACCGAGCGGGCCCAGACCATCCTGGCCCACACCCCGCAGAACCGCTTCGGTGTGCCTGAAGACCTGCTCAGCACCCTGCGCTACCTGGTGCACCCGGACAGCCGGTTTGTGACCGGCGTGGTGATTCCGGTGGACGGCGGCTTCAGCGCCTTTGGGGGTGTGTGATGGGCTGGCAGGTTCCCGAGACCTTCCTCTTCGACCCCGAACCGGCCGTGCGGAGGACGGCCCTCGAGCTGTACCACCAGGCCCAACCGCTGGGCATCCTCAGCCCGCACGGGCACATCCCGCCCTCCCTCCTGGCTGACCCCAACGCCCGCTTCCTCCACCCCACCGAGTTGTTCGTCCGGAACGACCACTACGTCTTCCGGCTGCTCTACTCGCAGGGCATCCCGCTGGAGAGCCTGGGGGTCGGCGTGCCCGAGGGCCAGTACGACCCGGTCAAGGCCTGGGAGGTCTTCTGCCGCAACTTCCACCTCTTCGACGGCACACCCACCGGGCTCTGGCTGCGCCTGGAGCTGACCCAGCTGTTTGGGGTTACCGAAAAACCAAACGCTAGAAATGCGCACGCCCTCTACGAGCAGATCCAGGCTGCCCTGGACACCCCTGCCTTTGCCCCCAGGGCGCTGTTCAAGAGGTTCAGGGTTGAGGTCCTGGCCACCACCGACTCGCCGGAGGATGACGTGGGCCCGCACCTCCAGGCCCAGCGGGACGGCTACCGGGTGATCCCCACCTTCCGCCCGGACCGGCTCTTGCAGGTCCTGCGGCCCGACTGGAAAGCGCGGCTGGGCCGCCTCGAGGCCGCCACCAACCGCAGCATCGAGCGCTATGGGGAGCTGCTGGAGGCGCTCATCGAGCGCCGGCGGGTCTTCAAGCAGGCCGGGGCCACCGCCACCGACCACAGCACCGCCAGCGTCCGGATCGAGCCCCTACCTGACGCGGAGGCCGAGCGCCTTTTTGCCCGCGCGCTGACCGGCCAGATTACCCCGGAAGAGGCCGAGCAGCTCGAGGCTCACGCCCTCTTCGATCAGGCCCGTCTCAGCGCGGAGGTGGACGGCCTGGTGATGCAGCTCCACCTGGGCGTGACCCGCAACCACAACCGCGCCCTCTTTGAGCGCCTCGGCGAGGACATGGGCGCCGACATCCCCCACGCGGTGGACTGGACGCGGGGTTTGCAACCGCTCTTGAATGAGTTTGGCCACAGCCCACTACGGCTGATCCTGTTCACCCTGGACGAGAGCACCTACAGCCGCGAGCTGGCTCCCCTGGCGGGCCACTACCCGGGCGTGCGGCTGGGGGCGCCGTGGTGGTACTTCGACAGCGTGCTGGGCATAGAGCGCTACCTAGACGCGGTGAGCGAGACCGCCACCCTCTACAACACCGCCGGGTTCAGCGACGACACCCGCGCCTTTGCCAGCATTCCCGCCCGGCACGAGGTCTGGCGGCGGGTGGTGGCCAACTGGTTGGCGCGCAGGGTGGAGCGGGGTGTCCTCGAGCTCGAGGAGGCCCACCGGCTCATGCGCCTGGCAGCCTACGACCTGGCCGCCCAAGCCTATGGGCTCGAAGGCGTGCGGGTTGGCTGAGGCAGAGCGAGGTTCGACTGGCCCATGACGACCCAAACCCCCGCCCTGATTTCGCAGGCCCAGGCCCCCGCGGGCGAGGTGCTGAGCGCTGAGCAGATTCACTCGGCGCTCGAGCCCCTGCGGGGCCGCTTTACCCGGCAAAAGGTGCTGGTGCTGATCCCCGACCACACCCGCACCCTGCCGCTGCCGCAGCTCTTCCGGATGCTGGTGGACATCCTGGACGATGTGAAAACGCTGGACTTCATGGTGGCGCTGGGTACGCACCCCCCGCTGGACGAAGCCCAGATGCTCAGGCTGGTGGGTATCAGCGCCGAGGAACGCCACACTATCTTCCGGCACGTCGGCCTCCACAACCACGCCTGGCAGGACCCCGATGCGCTGGCGACGGTGGGGGTGGTTCCCCAGGCCCGGGTGCAGGAAATCGCAGGCGAGCGCTGGCACCCCACCCTGGGCGGGGACGTGCAGGTGCGGCTGAACAGGGCCGCGCTCGAGGCCGACCATCTGCTCATCCTAGGCCCCACCTTTCCCCACGAGGTGGTGGGCTTCTCCGGGGGGGCCAAGTACCTCTTTCCCGGCATCAGCGGCCCCGAGATGATCAACGTGACCCACTGGCTGGGCGCGCTGGCCACCGTGCGCGGCACCATCGGCCTCAAGGACACCCCGGTGCGGGCCCTGATCCACGAGGCGGCCCGCCACGTGCCCACGCCCATCACCCTGATTGCGCTGGTGGTGCAGGGCAGCGGGCTGGAGGGGATATTCGTGGGCGACCACATATCGGCCTGGTCTGCCGCCGCCGACCTCTCGAGCGCCCGCCACATCGTCTGGGTGGACCGGCCCTTCAAGCGCATCCTCTCCTGCGCCCCACCCATGTACGACGAGCTCTGGACCGCGGGCAAGGCCATGTACAAGCTCGACCCGGCCCTGGCCGATGGCGGGGAGCTGATCATCTACGCCCCCCACCTCGATACGGTGAGCAAGGTACACGGCAAGTACATCTACGAGATCGGCTACCACACCCTGCCCTACTTCCTCAACCAGTGGGAGCGCTTCAAGCACGTCCCCCTCGGGGTGTTGGCCCACAGCACCCATGTGCGGGGCAGCGGCACCTGGGCTAATGGGCAGGAGCATCCCCGGGTCCGGGTCACCCTGGCCAGCCGCATCGGCCCGGAGGACTGCCGACGGTTGAACCTGGGCTACCTCGACCCCGACAGCCTCAACCCCGAGGACTTTTCAGACCGGGAGGAGGAGGGGATTTTGCTGGTGCGCAAGGCCGGCGAGATCCTCTACCGGGTGAGGGGGGAGTCATGAGCACGAAGGTCAGGCTCGAGTTCCACACCATCAGCGCTCGTATGCGAGCGCTGCAACTGCCCGAGGTGGACGTGGTGGTGGGCATCGCCCGGGGGGGCATCGTGCCCGCCTGCATGCTGGCCCATCAGCTAGGGGTTCCGCTGGCGCTGCTGCACCTCAACTACCGCGACGACCAGAACCAGCCCCAGCGCCCCCAGCCCCAGTTGCTGGGGCCCATCCCGTTTGACCCCACCGGAAAGCGGGTCTTGCTGGTGGACGATGTGAGCGTGACGGGCGCGACGCTTGGGGTCGCCCGGGGCTACCTGAGGGGGGCCACCCTCACCACCCTGACCCTCAAGGGCAGAGCCGACCTGGTGCTCTTCCCCGAGATTCAGGCCTGCGTGGACTGGCCTTGGAGGGTGGGGTGAGCGTGCAAGTCCTCATCGTGATGGGGGTCTCGGGCTCCGGCAAGACCACCCTGGGCAAAGCCCTGGCGGCCCGGCTGGGCTGGGCCTTCGCCGATGCCGACGACTACCACCCCCAGTCCAACCGGGAAAAAATGGCTCGAGGCGAGCCCCTTACCGACGCTGACCGGGAACCCTGGCTGCGCTCCCTGCGGGGCCTGGTCGAGCAGCATCTGGCCCAGGCGAGCCCGCTGGTGCTGGCCTGCTCGGCGCTCAAGGAGCGCTATCGGAGCATCCTGAGCGGCGGCCTCGAGGGGGTCAGGTATGTCTTTCTGCACGGCGACCCACAGCTGATCGCCCAGCGCATGCGCCAGCGCGAGCACTTTATGCCGGTGAGCCTGCTCGAGTCCCAGTTGGCCACCCTCGAGCCCCCCCAGGAGGCCATCCGGCTGGATGTGGCCCAGCCGCTCGAGGCCAACCTGCAGACCGTGCTACGACACCTCCGTTTCAATCAGGAGCCCTGCGATGAAAAGTGATATAGGCGTGATCGGTCTTGGGGTGATGGGAGAGAATCTCATCCTGAACATGGCCAGCAAGGGCTTTACCGTCTCGGCCTTCAACCGCACGGTTGAGAAGGTGCGCGAGTTTACCCAGGGCCGGGCCCGGGGGAAGAGCGTTGTCGGGGCCTACAGCCTGCAAGAGTTGGTGGACCAGCTCAAGCGGCCCCGCAAGGTCATGCTGATGGTCAAGGCCGGCAGCCCGGTGGATGCCACCATCCAGCAGCTGGTGCCGCTCTTGGAGCCCGGCGACATCATCATCGACGGCGGCAACAGCCACTACGCTGACACCAACCGCCGCACCAGGGAACTGGCTGAAAAAGGCCTGCTCTTCATCGGTGCCGGGGTCTCGGGGGGTGAGGAGGGGGCCCTGCACGGCCCCTCGATCATGCCGGGAGGGGATATCCGGGCCTGGGAGTCGGTCAAGCCCATCCTCCAGTCCATCGCCGCCAAGGCCGCCGACGGTACCCCCTGCTGCGACTGGGTGGGGCCGGACGGCGCGGGCCACTTCGTCAAGATGGTCCACAACGGCATCGAGTACGGCGACATGCAGATGATCGCCGAGGCCTACAGCCTGCTGCGGCGGGTGGCGGGCCTCTCCAACGCCGAGTGCGCCCAGGTGTTTGCCGAGTGGAACCAGGGCGAACTCGACAGCTACCTGATCGAGATCACCGCCGACATCCTGACCAGAAAGGACGAAGAGACCGGCAAAGACCTGGTGGACGTGATCCTGGATGCCGCCGGGCAGAAGGGCACCGGCAGGTGGACCTCGGCCACTGCGCTGGAGGTGGGGGCGCCGGCCAGTACCATTGCCGAGGCGGTTTTTGCCCGAAGCCTGAGCGCCCTCAGGGAGGAGCGCCTTGAGGCCGCCCGCCTCTTTGAGCCCCCCCAGGCCCATTTCGCCGGAGACAGAGAAGCCTTCATCGAGCAGGTGCGCCAGGCCCTCTATGCCTCCAAAATTTGCTCGTATGCCCAGGGCTACCAGCTCATGCGGATGGCCGCCCGGGAGTTTGGCTGGAGCCTGAACTACGGCGGCATTGCCCGGATGTGGCGCGGGGGCTGCATCATCCGGGCCCGCCTCCTGGAGAACATCAAAGCGGCCTACGATGCCAACCCCACCCTGGCCAACCTGCTCCTAGACCCCTACTTCGCCGACATCATCAAAAACAGCCAGGCAGCCTGGCGCCAGGTGGTGGCCACCGCCGCGTTGCACGGCATCTGGGCCCCGGCCCTGAGCAGCGCCCTGGCCTACTTCGACGGCTACCGCAGCGCCACCCTCCCCACCAACCTGGTGCAGGCCCAGCGGGACTACTTTGGCGCGCACACCTACGAGCGGGTGGACCGGCCCCGGGGGCAGTTCTTCCACACCGACTGGATGGGCCGGGGGGACACCACCAGCAGCCACAGCGTGTGATACCAAGCCCACGGGCAGCTTCGGGCGTGGGTGCCAGGCCCCAGCGCCCACGCCCATCCCCTGGCTTTGGCCCGCCGCTACAGCCCTGGGGATGAGGGGCCCCGGCCTACCTGAGCCGGCTGAGGCGGAGCCTGGTCCTATCGTTGAACGTTCCCGCCGTCCAGATCTTCCCCTCGGAGGTCAGCACCAGCCCGCTCCCGAGGCCGAGGTTGAAGATCTGGCCAGAGGAGGCGAAACCGGGATCCGGTGTGCCGTCGGCCAGGTAGCGGGCCAGTACGTCGCTGGCCCGTACGAGCAGCTTGCCGTTGGGCTGCAGCGCCAGGCCGGTGATCCCGTAGTCGGCCCGCCGGATAACCGAGAACGAGGGGTCCCCCTCCAGGTCCTGCCTGAGGCGGATCACCCACCCAGTACTGCCGCCGCTCGCAGCCACCAGCACCCTTCCATCCGGCAGGGGGAGGAGATGGGAGACCGGTTTTCCGTCGTACACATCGACCTGCCGCCAGGGCCGCCACCCTCCGGCCTCGCTGTCCCGCAAGAGGTCCCCTCCGGCGCTCAGGAGGGCCAGGAAGGGTTCGGGGTCGCCGATGTACGGGACCGCCGTGCCCCCTGCCAGGATGCGCCCATCCGGCAGGACCGCCAGGGCCTTGATCGAATCGGCATTGGGGATGGGAAGACGGCTAAACCCGCCTGTGCCGAACGAGGACACGGGGTTCAGGTTCGCGCTGAAGCGGGCCACGAAGGGGCCGAAAACGCCCTCTGAGAGAGACAGGGCATATCCACCAACCAAGAAACCGCTTTCATGAGCCAGTATGGCCGTCGCCCACTCACGGGAGTACAGGTCGTCGCAGGGGTCCGCCGGGTTCCTTGGATCGTGCTCTAGGTTGGACCTGCGCCGCCATGCTTCCCGTCCCAGGGAGTCTAACCTGAGAAAGAACAGGTCTATCGAGATGCGGTATATGCTGCAT
>NZ_JANXCG010000033.1 GCF_025060375.1 Meiothermus sp.
CAGTACAAGCCCCCCAAGGGCTACGAGGACCGGGAGACCCGCGTGCCCCTGCGGGGGCTGCGGCGGGTCATCGCCCAGCAAATGGTGGCCTCGCACCTCTACACCGTGCGCACCCTCTCGGTGGACGAGGCCGACCTGACCGAGCTGGTGGCCCTGCGCGAGCGGCTTAGGCCCGAGGCTGAGGCCCAGGGGGTCAGGCTCAGCTACCTGCCGTTCATCTTCAAGGCCCTGGCGGTGGCGCTCAAGAAGTTCCCCGCTCTCAACAGCTCGCTGGACGAAGCCAGGCAAGAAGTGGTGCTCAAGCAATACGTGAACATCGGCATGGCTGTGGCCACCGAGGGTGGCCTGATCGTGCCCGTCGTGAAGGATGTGGAGCGCAAGAGCCTGCTCGAGCTTGCCCGCGAAATCAACAACCTGGCTGAGCGGGCCCGCACCGGCAAGCTCTCCCCGGAGGAGGTGAGCGGCTCCACCTTTAGCGTGACCAACATCGGCTCCATCGGAGCCCTTTTCAGCTTTCCCATCATCAACGTACCGGACGCAGCCATCCTGGGGGTACACTCCATCCAAAAGCGCCCGGTGGTGAACGAGCACGACCAGGTCGTGGTGCGCCAGATGATGTACCTCTCGCTCTCCTTTGACCATCGGCTGATCGACGGGGCCGAGGCAGCGCGGTTCTGCAAGGAATTGATCCGGCTCCTGGAAAAGCCCGAGCGGCTCCTTCTGGAAGCGCCATAGTTTTTCATCAGGCAAATTTTGTTTTTCAACCAAGCGCTCAATAGAATGGGGTTCTATGTCCACCATCTACGATGTGATCGTGATTGGTACCGGCCCTGGCGGCTACCACGCGGCCATCCGGGCGGCCCAGCTGGGCAAGAAGGTGCTGGCGGTGGAGGCGGAGCATGTGGGCGGGGTCTGCCTGAACGTAGGCTGCATCCCCACCAAGGCCCTCCTGCATGCGGCAGAGGAGCTCGAGGGTCTACGGCACGGGAGTGCTTTCGGCCTCGAGGCCAAAGAGGCCCGCATAGACCTGAAAAAGCTAGGCGGCTGGCGGGACAGCATCGTCAAAAAGCTCACTGGCGGGGTATCCCAGCTTCTCAGAGGCAACAAGGTAGACCTCAAAACCGGCTTTGCTCGTTTCGTTGACCGGAACACCATTGAGGTGGGGGGTGAGCGCATCCAGGGCAAAACCTTTATCGTAGCCACCGGCTCCGAGCCCAACCCCCTGCCTGGCTTCGAGGTGAACCAGAAGGACATCGTGGACTCCACCGGAGCGCTGCGGGTGGAGGAAGGGTTCCCCAGGCGGCTGCTCTGCATTGGAGGAGGGGCGATTGGGCTCGAGTTCGCCCAGGTCTACAAGCGCCTGGGGGCCGAGGTCACGGTGATCGAGTTCATGGGCCAGATCCTGCCCGCCGCCGACCCCGAGACCGCAGGCCTGCTGGCCAAGGCGCTCACCAAGCAGGGCATCGCCATCAAGACGAACACCAAAGGCGCTAGGGTCGAGCGCAGGAAGGACGGCCTGCACGTGACCCTCGAGGAGGTAAGCTCGGGGAAGCAGGAAGAGATCGTGGTGGACAAAATCCTGGTGGCTACGGGCCGCCGCCCTAGGGGCAAGGGGCTGGGGCTGGAAGCCATCGGCGTCAGGGTGGACGAACGCGGCTACATCCCCACCAACGAGCGCATGGAGACCAATGTGCCCGGTATTTACGCCATCGGCGACGTGACCCGCCCGCCCCTTCTGGCCCACAAGGCCATGAAGGAGGGCCTGGTGGCCGCTGAGAACGCCGCCGGGGGCAACGCCGCGATGGACTACCAGATTCCCAACGTGGTCTACACCAGCCCGGAGTGGGCCGCGGTGGGCCTGACCGAGGAGGAGGCCGCCAAGGCCGGCTATAAGGTCAAGGTGGGCAAGTTCCCCCTCTCAGCCTCGGGCCGGGCCATGACCCTGGGGGCCACCGAGGGGCTGATCAAGCTGGTGGGCGACGCCGAGACCGACCTGCTGTTGGGCGGGCACATCGTGGCTCCGAACGCCTCGGAGATGATCGCCGAGGTCGCCCTGGCCTTGGAGATGGGGGCTACCGTGACCGACGTGGGCCTCACCGTGCATGCGCACCCCACCCTCTCCGAGGGCATCATGGAGGCCGCCGAGCACCTGCACCGCCAGGCCATCCACATCGCCAACCGCTAGGCTTTCTGGTATAACTGCTTCGCATGCGGATACGCGCCACCCTCAACGCCCTGGCCCTGCGGCTCGACGGGAACGAGACCCCCGAGATGCTGCGCAAGGCCCTGGCCGACCTGCCCCCCTTGCCCCTTGAGGTGGAGGTGGCCGGCGCGGTGGGCCAGGGAGTGCTGGAGGCCCTGCTCGAGTTTGGGCGCGAGCGAGGCTTGCAGCTCCGACCCCAGCGGGGCGAAAAATACATCCTCTATACCGAGGTGATTGACCAAACCCTGCGCTCGGGCACCCGCATCGAGTCGCCGGGCACAGTGGTCATCCTGGGCGACGTGAACGCCGGGGCCGAGGTGGTGGCAGCGGGCGATATCATCGTGGTAGGAAAGCTGCGCGGGCTGGCCCACGCCGGGGCCACCGGACGGGAAGAGGCCGCCATTTGGGCCATGAGCCTGGAGGCCAAGCAGCTCCGGATCGCCCACTACGTGGCCCAAGCCCCTGACGGCGGGCAGGCCCTCCGGGGTCCTGAGCGGGCCCGGGTGCACGAGGGCCGGATTGTGGTGGAGGCCTGGGGAAAGCGGTAACGACCTCCCAGACGGAGGCCCGAGGCTCCCCGATTCTCACGAAACGGCCCTGGCCGCGTCCACACCCGAGCCCTGTCCGGGCCTCCACCGGAGCAGGCAAACCCCCAACCTAGGGGGGTGCCTCCCTCCGTGGTCGGGATAGCCTCCGCACCCAAAACCACCCGGCCCCCCCAGGGCAGGTCTTCCAGAATGCCTGCCTCCCCCGCCTTTCCCGTACCCCGCCAGGGACCGGGCGCCTGCGGCCCTTGGAATGTCAGAGGGCGGTTCAGACTGCGGTAGCTGCGGTGCGCTCACACGCGATGCCGCAACCCGGCCTCCGCCCCGGGTCGGGCGGCCTGCGCAGGTGGTGTGGGGGAGCCCATGCAGCCCAGCGGCATGTCTGCAACCCCCTCCTCAAAACCGGGTGATTGCAACCCCTCTACGGGAAGCCCCCACTCCCGCAGGGACCCGGAAATCGGGCCCTAAACCCACTCCCCAGCCCGCATCAAGGGCTCGCTCCTCCCGTCCTGGGTAACGCCATCCACATCCACCTCTGCAGAACCAATCATCCAGTCAATGTGGATCAGGCTGCGGTTGAGCCCTTTGGCCGCCCGTTCCTCTTCCTCCAGGCTAGCCCCTCCCTGGACGCACTCGCTGTAGGCCTGGCCCAAGGCGATGTGGCTGGCCGCATTCTCGTCGAAAAGGGTGTTGTAGAAGAGCAAGCCGCTTTGGGCGATGGGGGAAGACTGGGGCACCAGGGCCACCTCACCCAGCCGCCGAGCTCCCTCATCGGTATCCAGAATCCGCTCCAGAATCTCCCCGCCCCGCTCGGCTCGAGCCTCCACGATACGGCCCTTCTCGAAGCGCACCTCAATTCCCTCCAGCAGACTCCCCTGGTAGGAAAGGGGCTTGGTGCTGCGCACATGCCCCTCCACCCGGTCCTTGTGGGGGGCGGTGAAAACCTCTTCGGTGGGGATGTTAGGGTTGCAGGTCACGCCGTTCTTGGCCCGCACCGCCCCCCCTGCCCAGAGGTGATCCTCGGCCAGGCCAACCCACAGATCGGTGCCGGGTCCCTTGAAGTGCAGCGCCTGGTAGCGCTTCCGATTGAGGTAATCCACCCGTTCCCGAAGCCGCCGGTTGTGCTCAGCCCAGGCTGTCAGGGGATCAGGCTGGTCCAACCTGGAGGCGCGGCAGATGGCCTCCCAAAGCCTCCTCACCGCTTCCTCCTGGGGCAGCTGGGGGAACACCGCCTGCGCCCAGGCTGGATGGGGGTAGGCCACAATCGTCCAGTTGATGTGGTGGGTGCTGATGAGCTCCAGGGCCCGCTGGTAGGCCAAAGAACGGGCCCGGTTAGCCCGGGCCACCCGCTCGGGGTTCTGGTCCTTGAGCAGGTTGGGGTCGCTTCCAGCAATGTGCAGCCGCGCTGAACCGCTCTGGAAAGCCTCTGCCATGCCCCCCAAAAGCCAGCCTGGGGCGCGATCAAAGGACACCTCAGGGGCGTGCAAAAAGCGGGAAAGGGTGATGGCTTCATCCTCATAGAGCACCGTGACCAGCGCGGCGCCGTTCCGGTAGGCCTGCTCGGCAATCCTACGGGCCAAAGGGGCGGCCTCAACGGCCGCCGTCACCACCAGCTCCTGCCCCTCCTGGAGGCCCAAGCCAACCTTTACCGCTACCTCAGCCAGTCGGTCAAGTTCCCAAAACAACTCCATCCCCCCAACTCTAAACCACAAAGGCGGATCGGGCCAGCTGGGTGCAAACCGCCGCCAGGCCCGCTATAGTGGGGGGCGTGAAGTGGGTGGAGTGCCCCCGGGACTCCTGGCAGGGCTACAGCCGGTTCATCCCCACCGAGGAGAAGGTGGCCTACCTGAGGGGACTTCTGGAAGCTGGGTTCCGGAACCTGGACCTGACCAGTTTTGTCTCCCCCAAGTGGGTACCCCAACACGCCGACGCCGAAGCGGTGCTGGCTGCCCTCCCCCCTCCCGAGGGCCGGGAGTACCTGGCTGTGGTCGGGAACCTGAGGGGCCTCGAGCGGGCCCTGCAGGTACCCCACCTGACCAGCGTGGGGTATCCCTTTTCCATCTCCGAAACCTTCCAGAGGCGGAACCTGAACATGGGGCTGGAGGATTCCTGGAGGACGCTTCGGGAGATGGTGCGTGAGGCCCGGGGAAAGCGCTTCGTGGTCTACCTCTCCATGGCCTTCGGCAACCCTTACGGAGACCCTTGGACCCCTGGTCTGACCGCCCAGTTCGTCGGACGGATGCGTGAACTAGAGGGCATCGCGGGCCTGGCCCTGGCCGATACCTATGGGGTAGCCTCGGCCCAGATCATCAGCGAGACCCTCGAAGCGGTAGCCGGGCTCAACGGGAACCTCCAGGGGCTTGGGCTCCACCTGCACAGCCGGCCCGAGGACACCCTGGAAAAGGTAAGGGCTGCCCTGCAGGCGGGGGTACAGTGGCTCGAGGGGGCCCTGGGGGGCATCGGGGGATGCCCCTTCGCGGGGGACGAACGGGTGGGCAACCTGGCTACCGAGAGGGTCCTTCCCTACCTGGAGCAGCAGGGCCACGGGGTGGGGGTTGCGCTGGAGGGGCTGGCCGAGCTGGCCGGCCGGGCCCACCTGCTCCGGACAAAGTACGCCTGAGCTAACCCCGCCGCAACCCCAGCAAAAGCCCTGCCACAAAGGCGCCGCCGAAGGGCAGATTGGTGGTGAGCACCCGCACCAAGGCGTCCCAGGCGCCCCTAAGGTGCTCCTGCTGCAGGAGGGGCTCCACATCGCGCTGGATGCGGGTCCAGTCCACGTTGATGTAGCCCATGGAGGCCAGCACCTGCACCACCACGAAGACCAAACCCAGCCCAATGGCCACCCAGCGCCCAACGGTCTTGATGGCATAACCCACGGCAAACCCAGCCAGCCCCCCAAAAGTGAGCTGGCCGATGTAGGGTTGGATCACTTCCACACCCCTATTGTGCCACGCCGCACGGCGAAGAGGCCGCCTAGCCCTTCTTGCGAAGGGCCTCAAGGGCGTCCCACTGCTCCTTGGTCACCGCGTCCAGAACGTTGAACTCCCCTGCCCCCCAGACCGTCTCCCCGCCGTCAATGAGGACCACATCGCCGGTGATGAACCCCGCATAATCGGAAACCAGGTAGGCTGCCAGATTGGCGAGCTCAGCGTGCTCGCCCACCCTTCTCAGAGGGATCCGCCCCTCGAACAGACGGGCAATTTCCGGGGTGGGCATCAGGCGGCTCCAGGCCCCCTCGGTGGGAAAGGGTCCCGGAGCGATGGCGTTTAGGCGGATGCCGTACTTGCCCCACTCGGCGGCCAGGGACTTGGTAAGGGCCACCACACCGGCCTTGGCCGTGGCCGAGGGGACCACATACCCCGAGCCGCTCAGCGCGTAGGTGGTGGCGATGTTGAGCATCACCCCCTTCTGGCCCCGGGCAATCCAGCGCTTGCCCACCTCGAGGGTGCAGTAGACCGTCCCGTGCAGGACGATGTTCAGCACCGCATCAAAGGCCCTGTGGGAAAGCCGTTCGGTGGGGGAGATAAAGTTGCCAGCGGCGTTGTTGACCAGCACATCAATCCGGCCAAAATGGGCCTCCACCGCGTCCACCATGCCCTTGACCGCATCCGGGTCGCGCACGTCCACCGGTGTGGCGAAGACCTGGCCTCCGGTCTGCTCCGCCATCTCCTGGGCGGCCTGGGCAATCACCTCAGCGCGGCGGCTAGCGATGGCTACCCTGGCCCCCAGTTCCAAAAAGCGGGTGCTCATCGCGCGCCCAAGGCCGGTTCCACCGCCCGTGACCAGAATTACCTTGTCCTTGAGCAAGTCGGGCTGAAACATCAATGACCTCTTGAACAATTTACACCAAGTAAAAAGCTTGAAAACCCCCAGGCTCCCTCAGGCCAGCCCAATCCGCTCAGCATCGGCCTTCAGAGCCTCCAGCACGAAGGCCATGTGCTCATCCAGGTCAACCCCCAGCTCGGCGGCCCCCCGCGCAATCCCCTCCCGGTCCACCCGAGCGGCGAAGGCTTTGTCCTTGAACTTCCTCTTGAGGCTGGCGAGCTCCAGGCTGCGGATGCTCCGGTCGGGCCGGACATAGACCGCTGCGGTAATCAGGCCGACCAGCTCGTCCACCGCGAACAGGGCCTTGGCCATGAGGGTCCTGCGGGGGTATTCGGGCACATCGGCATGGCCCAGGATGGCCTCGAGGACATCCTCCGGGTAGCCCATCTCCCGCAGCATCTCCACCCCCTTGAAGGGGTGGCTCTCGGGGTACTTCTCGTAGTCAAAGTCGTGCAGAACCCCCGCTATCGCCCACTTCTCCTCGGACTCGCCGAATCTGCGGGCGTAAGCCCGCATGGCCGCCTCCACCCCCAGCATGTGCTTGCGCAGGCTCTCTGAGGGGGTAAAGCGCCTCATCAGGGCCAGGGCGTCCTCGTAGGTCATGTAGGCCATTCTCGGCAGCGCTGGACCCAGGGTCAAGGACCCTCAGGATTTAGGATAAGGGAGTGGCAGAGTCTTCCGCTTCCCCACGCTTCGGCTACGGCGAGGACGCGCACCGGCTGGGGGATGGGCTCGAGCTGTGGCTAGGCGGCGTGCGCATCCCAAGCGAGCGGGGTGCAGTAGCCCACTCAGACGGCGACGTCGTGCTGCACGCCCTTTCGGACGCCCTGCTCTCGGCCTTCGCCCTAGGGGACATCGGCGCCTACTTCCCCGACCACGACCCGCGGTGGAAGGGTCTGGAAAGCGGGGTGATTTTGGACCTGGTCCTGCAAAAGGTGCACGAGAAGGGCTACCGCCCAGCCCAAATCAGCGCGGTGGTGGTGCTGGACAAGCCCAGGCTAGGACCCTACCGCGAGAGCATTCAGAAAAACCTGGCCCGGCTGCTGGGGCTTCCCGAGGAACGGGTAGGCCTGACCTTTAAAACCTCCGAGGGGCTGGCCCCCGACCATGTTCAGTGCCGGGCGATGGTCTACCTCGAGCCCCTGCCGTAAGTGCGCCCCCTTGCGTTGACACCCCTTTTCGCAGGCTCCTATAATCACGGGGTAAAAAACGGCTGTCCCTGGAGGGGTGCTGCGTTGAAAGGAGCCAGGATGGAGTACAAGGTGACGCTCTCCACCGAAGAAATCGTGCGCGGTCTGAAGCACTACCGGCGAATCGCCAAGCAGGACGTTCTTCGGGCCCCGGAGACGCCCAACCCAGAGGTCTTCCGCCTGCACGCCGAGGCCCGGCGCGAGGTCTACGCCAAGCTGGCCGAGGTGGCCGAGAACGAGGGGCCCGATGCGGTGGTCAGCCGGGCCCTGGAGATGTACCAACAGCTCCCTTTCGTCACCGGTACCGCTGAGGACGCCCACCCGGTCATCAAGGGCCAGGAGAACGCCCTGGAAAACTTCTTCCTGATGATCGGCCTGGACCCCAAAATCCGCCGCGAAGCGCGAAAGGCCCGTAAGCCCATCGAGTAAATAAACTCCAGCCTCCTAGGGACTGGGGTGTCTTTAGGCCCATGACCCTCGAGCTTCTTGCCGCCCAGGCCCAGGCCTGTACTGCCTGCGGCCTGGCCAAAAACCGCACCCACGTGGTCTTCGGCGAGGGCAACCCCGACGCCCGGCTGATGATTGTGGGCGAAGGCCCCGGAGAGGAGGAGGACCTGCAGGGCAGGCCCTTCGTGGGGCGCAGCGGCCAACTCCTGGACAAAATCCTAGAGGCAGCGGGCATCCCCCGCCAGAGCGTCTACATCGCCAACATCGTCAAATGCCGTCCACCGCAAAACCGCGTTCCCGAGCCCATAGAGGCCAAAACCTGCACCTCGCTCTGGCTCATCCGGCAAATCCAGCTCGTCCGGCCCCAGATCATCATCCCCCTGGGGGCCACCGCGCTGGAGTTTTTTGCCGGGGAAAAGCTCCCCATCACCAAGGCCCGGGGTAAGTTTTTCGACTGGCAGGGCATCAAGGTCTTCCCCATGTTCCACCCGGCCTACCTGCTCCGCAACCCCTCCCGGGCCCCCGGCAGCCCCAAGCACCTTACCTGGCTGGACATCCAGCTCGTCAAGAAAACCCTCGACGAGCTGGGCCCCAAGCAGGGGGTGGAGATCAAAGCGGTCAGCCAAGGAACCCTGTTTTGAACGAGCCCCTCTCCCGCCTCGGCCTCTTTCACCTCTGGGTGGTCTACCTGGTCTGGAGCAGCACCTACCTGGCCTTCAAGGTGGGGGTCAGCAACGGATTTGCCCCGTTTTGGATGGGGGCCACCCGGTTTATCCCGGCCGCCCTGCTCCTGCTGCTGTACGCGCGTTGGCAGGGCTTTCGGGTGCGCCTGAGCGGGGCTGAGGCAATCAGGCTGGCCCTCTCGGGGGCCATGCTCTGGCTGGGGGGCAACGGCCTGATCCTGGTGGCCACGCAGTACGTGCCCTCGGGCTACGTGGCCCTCATGATCGCCACCACCCCCATCTGGACGGCCCTCCTGGAGGGCCTGCTCGAGCGGCGGCGGCCTCCCAAACTCCTACTGGCGGGGCTCTTGGTGGGGCTGGCGGGAATTTTCGTCCTCAACGCCCCCCAGCTCAGCGAGGGGGCCCCCACCCACCTGCTGGCCTCTTTGCTGCTGATCCTATCGCCCCTGATGTGGGCGGGCGGGACGCTCTACACTCAGCGCAAAGCCCCCAACCTGCGCCCGGAGGTGGTCTCGGGCTACCAGCAGCTCTTCGGCGGCCTGGGCTTCCTCCTGCT
>NZ_JANXCG010000062.1 GCF_025060375.1 Meiothermus sp.
CCCGCAAAACCTCTTTGCCAACCGTGGTAAGCTGCATCCGTGGGGACCCCCTCTCTCCTGGAGTGGTCCCCACATTTTTACTCCTCCAGTCTCACATGTGTCTGGCCGGGTTCAGCCTTTGTGGGCTGGCCATGGGTTCAGTGTTTTACCCCTTCCCATGGGGGCGGGAGCCTTTGGGTAGGTCCAGCCCTAAAAGCCACAGGGCTGTGAGGCTAAAGCCGGCGCTAGTGGCGAAGGCCCAGCTTGAGCCGAGATGCTCCCAGATCGCTCCAAACAGCAGGCTGGCTGGGAGGAGGGCCAGGCCCGTAGCGGTGTGGTAGAGGCCAATGGCCCCGGCCTTTTCTTCCTGAGGTACCAAGGTGGCCAGATAGGCCCGGCTGCTGCCCTCAAAAGCGGCGCTGTAGCCGGCGTAGACTATAAGCCAGAGGACACCTTGCCAGGCGGTTGTGCTGAGGGCAAAGCCCAGGTAGACCAAGGTGTAGAGGGCCCAACCCCAAAGGACCATCCGCCGCAACCCTACCCTGTCGGCAAGGGCCCCCGCAGGCATGGCTAAAAGCGCATAGAGAAGGTTGTAGGCGGTGTAGGCCAGGGTGGTTTGGGTTGCGCTGAGTCCCAGCTCGCTGAGGCGGAGGAGCAGGAACGCGTTGGAGGAAAGACCCATGGCCGCTACCAGGCTCACCAGCAGGAACCGGCGGTACTGGGGCGAGAGCCTCGAGGGGCGCAAGGGGAAGGCCTGGGCCTTGGGCTTGGGTCGCTCCTTGAGAAAGAGGAACACCACCAGGGCGGCCAGCCCTGCGGGCAGAGCGGAGGCCCAGAAGACCCCCCGGAATCCCAGCCAGGGCAGTAAGAAGAAGGCCAGGGTGGGTCCTAGTGCAGCCCCCAGGGTGTCCATGGCGCGGTGCAGACCGTAAGCCCGGCCGTAGGCCTCGGGGGGTGTGCTCTCGGCAATCAGGGCGTCCCGGGGCGCGGTGCGGATACCCTTACCCAGACGGTCTAGAAAGCGAAAGGCCAGCACCTGGCTGGGAACCTGAGCTAGGGCCAGTACAGGCCGCAGCAGGGCCGGGAGGCCGTAACCGAACAATAGGAAGGGTTTGCGGACTCCTGTGCGGTCGGAGAGATGGCCCCCCACCACCTTGAACAGGCTGGCGGTGGCTTCGGCTATCCCTTCGACCAGGCCCACCAGGGTTGCGGAGGCCCCCAGCACGCCCGTGAGGAAAAGGGGCAGCAAGGGGTAGACCATTTCCGAGGCCACGTCGCTGAGAAAGCTGACCGCCCCTAGGGCATAGACCTCGCGGGGAAGCCGCTGCACCCGCCCAGTCTAAGTTTTTGGGGGTTGCGCTTCAACGCCTCTTCTGGTCTGGGATTGAAACCAAGGGGATGCCTTCGTTATCCTAGTTCTCTGGTTTTCCCCGCCTTTTGGGGATGCTCAAGGAGGCTGGATGATCAGCGTAACCGACTTGCGCAGCGGTACCAAGGTAAAGATGGACGGCGCTCTTTGGCAGTGCATTGAGTACCAGCACCAGAAGATAGGCCGGGGTGGGGCCAAGGTAGTGGCCAAGTTCCGCAACCTCGAGACGGGTGCCATCGTGGAGCGCTCCTTCAACTCGGGGGAGAAGCTGGAGGACATCTACATCGAGACCAAAGACCTGCAGTACCTCTACCTCGAAGGGGAGGAGCTGGTCTTTATGGACATGGAGACCTACGAGCAGTTCCACGTGCCCAAGAGCATCTCTGACTCGACCCGCTTCCTCAAGGAGGGCATGGTGGTGCAGGGGGCCATGTACAACGGTCGACCGCTGGAGATAGTGCTGCCGGCCTCGGTGGAGCTGAAGGTGGTGGATACCCCACCAGGCGTGCGGGGCGACACCGTTTCGGGGGGCAGCAAGCCCGCCACCCTCGAGACCGGAGCCGTGGTGCAGGTGCCCCTTTTTGTGGAGCCTGGTGAGGTGATCCGGGTAGACACCCGCACGGGGGAGTACCTAGGCCGGGCCTAGACCGGCTTTGCCCAGCGAAGAGCTGTCGCCTTTGGGCGGTAGCCGGGGTTTGTTGCTTCTCGTCCACGGGGTTCGGGCTGTAGGTTCCAGCTTTGGTCTTATACTTCTATAGGCTGGCTTCCGCAGAGCAGACCCTAGCCCTTTTGGAGGCAATCATGAATGCAAAGGAGCTTAAGTCCATCCTCCAGGCCCTGCAAGACCATGAGGTTTCAGAGCTCACCCTGGAGACCCCTGACTACAAGCTCACCATCAAGCGCGGGCCGGAGGTGCAGTATGTGCCAACCCCGGCCCCGATTCCTCAGAACCAGCCGGCGTTCCAGGCGGCCCCCGCCGCCCCACCGGTCCCAGCGGTTGAGGCCGCCCCGCCTTCGCCTCCTCCCAGGGCTGAACCCCCCAAAGAGGAGGCCGGGAGGTACGTAGAGGTCAAGGCCCCCATCGTGGGCACCTTTTACCGGGCCCCTTCCCCTGATGCTGAGCCCTACGTGAAGGAGGGGGACACCGTGAAGAAGGGTCAGGTGCTCTGCATCATCGAGGCCATGAAGCTCATGAACGAGATCGAGAGCGAGGTGAGCGGCGTGGTGCGGAAAATCCTGGTGCAGAACGCCGAGCCCGTGGAGTATGGGCAGGTTCTCTTCCTGATTGAACCTGTGTAGAGCGGATCGGCTATGTTCAAGAAGATAATGGTGGCCAACCGCGGTGAGATTGCCCTAAGGGTGCTCAGGGCAGCCCGCGAGCTAGGGATCAAGGTTGTGGTGGCCCATAGCGAGGCCGATAGCCAGTCGCTGCCGGTCCTGCTGGCCGACGAGGCCATCTGCATCGGGCCAGCCCCCTCGGCGCAGAGCTACCTCAACATACCCAACCTCCTTTCAGCAGCAATCATCACCGGGGCAGAGGCGATTCATCCGGGGTATGGGTTTTTGGCCGAGAACCCTCAGTTTGCCGAGATGTGCCGCGACCACGGGATCGTCTTCATCGGCCCTACCCCGGAGTCCATGTACAGCCTGGGTTCCAAGGCGGGTGGACGGGAGATTGCGGCTAGGTCCAACGTACCTACGGTACCCGGGACGGGCGTGCTCCAATCGGTGGAGGAGGCTCTCGAGGCAGCCCAGGCCATCGGCTACCCCGTGCTCCTCAAGGCCAGTGCGGGTGGGGGGGGGCGGGGGCAGAAGGTGGTGCGCTCCCCCGAGGAGATGAGGACTGCTTTTGCTCAGGCCCAGCTGGAAGCCCAGAGCTACTTTTCCGACCCTTCGCTTATCCTGGAGAAGTACATTGAGCTTTTCCGCCACGTGGAGGTGCAGGTGGTGGGCGACGGCAAAGGCCACGTGGTGCATGTGGGGGAGCGCGACTGCTCGGTTCAGCGGCGGAATCAGAAGCTCATTGAGGAAGCCCCCAGCCGGCTGGAGGAGTCCTTGCGCCAGGAGATTCTGGCCGCCGGGGTCCGCCTTGCCAAGTACGTCAACTACCAGGGGGCCGGCACCCTGGAGTTCATCGTAGACCCGGAGGGGAACTTCTACTTCATGGAGATGAACACCCGCATCCAGGTCGAGCACACCGTCACGGAAATGGTCTCGGGCCTGGATTTGGTCAAGCTTCAGATTAGGATTGCCGCTGGAGAGCCCTTTACCCTTCAGCAAAGCGATATTCAGCTAAGGGGGCATGCGATTGAGTGCCGCATCAATGCTGAGGACTATGAGAAGGATTTCCGCCCCAGCATTGGCAAGGTGGAGACGCTGCATTTTCCCGGGGGGCCCGGGGTGCGGGTGGACTCCCACCTCTACGCCGGCTACACCATTCCCCCCTATTACGATTCCCTGGTAGCCAAGCTGATTGTGCACGGGGAGAACAGGGAAGAGGCCATTGCCCGGATGCGCCGGGCCCTTTCCGAGACCGTAATTGAGGGTCCTGGCCTAAAGACCACGGTGCCCTTCCACCTCAAGGTTATGGACAACGCCTTCTACCAGCAAGGGGCGGTCTATACCAACTTCGTCGCTACCCGATTGTCGGATTGAACAGGCGGGGTTCCGCTTGGGGATTATAGACTGGTGGCAGCATGCTTTTCTTTGAGCTTCTTGGCAGAGACCCCCTGGCCTATCTGGTGGCCTTTGCTGCGGGTGCTTTTGGCTTGGTGGTCCACAACCTGTTTCAAGCCTACCTGGCCGACCGTTACAGGGACAGCGAGCCCCGGCGCTATGGTTTCCTGACCCTAGAGCCCAGGGTCCACCTGGACGCTTTGGGGCTTTTGTTCCTGGCCCTTTTGGGTTTCGGCTTTCCTCGCCTGGTTCCCTGGCGGCTTTTCGGGCCCAAGGGGGCCCAGGTGGCCCTGATGGGGCCTTTGGGGTTTTTCGCGGCGGCCTTCCTGTACATCCTCTTGGGCCGGGTTTTGGAGCCCCTGGGGCCAGCCACCTCGAGCCTTGCCCAGGGCCTGCAGACGGCGGGCTCGCTCATGGTAGGCCACGCGGCGGTCTTCCTCTTCCCGGTGCCCCCCTTGGACGGGGCGCGGGTGGTCTATGCGGTGGGCAGCCCCGAGGCCCGGCGCTTCATGGACCAGCTCCAAAGCTACGGGTTTGTGGGGTTCTTTGTGATCTTCTTGGTGCTCAACCTTACCGGGATTCTTCCCGCTGTTCGAGCTGGTTTGAGCGGTCTTCTAAACGGCTTGTTCTCCGCCATGGGGCTGTAGATGGGGCTTTTATCCCTGCTGCAAAGCGACCCTTTGGCCTTTGCCTTGGTGGTGGTGGTGCTGGCCTTTTCGCTCGCCCTGCATGAGTGGGGTCATGCGGCAGCAGCGCTTTGGATGGGGGACCCCACTGCCAAGGAGCAGGGGCGGGTGACCCTAAACCCCCTTCGCCACCTCGACCCCATCGGTTCCCTGCTGGTCCTGTTGGTCGGGGTAGGCTGGGCCAAGCCGGTACCCGTCCATCCCCCCAACTTCCGCTCATACCGGTTGGGGCTTTTGGTTGTTTCGGTGGCGGGAATTTTCGTGAACCTCCTAATTGCTTCTGCCCTGGCCCTCTTCCTCCGCTACCTGCTCGAGGCCGGCCTTCTGCAAAATCCGGGGGCGCCCCTTCGCGGCCTGGTGCAGGCCCTGGCGGTGGCAGCCAGCGTCAACCTGGTCCTGGCGGTCTTCAACCTGCTGCCCATCCCTCCCCTGGACGGCTCCAAAATCCTGCAGAGCTTTCTCCCCCTGCGCTGGCACCCCTACATATGGCGGCTGGAGCGCAGCCCCACCTATGCAGTGGTGGCCCTGCTTCTGCTCCTCACGGTCTTTCGTCAGCCCCTGGGGGAGCTTCTCTCGTGGGCCCGTGAGGGGTTTTTCGGGCTGTTCGGGCTATAGCCTCTTGGCATCGGCCCAGAATCCCTCGAGGTCGTAGTACTCCCGGGCCTCCGGGCTCATCAGGTGCACCAGAACCGGGCCGTAGTCCAGGAGAACCCAGCGGGGACTGGGCCCTTCCACGTGCTCAGGGCGGATACCCTGGTTTTGCAGCCTTTCCTGAACGGCGCGTTCCAGGGCTTGCAGGTGGGGCTGGGAGGTTCCGGTGGCAATCACAAAGTAGTCCAGAGCATCGGAGACCTCCCTCAGGTCAAGGGCCACCACGTCCAGGGCCTTTTTGTCCTCCAAGGCTTCTCTGATTTCGGCGATCAGGGTTAGGGCATCGAGGGTTTTGACCATTCCTCCTTATACTACCTCAGGGATGTACTCGAACTCGTGGGTTCCAAAGCGCACCGTGTCGCCAGCCCGCACCCCGTGAGCCTTCAGGACCTGCTCCACCCGGTGGCGCCTGAAGAGTTCTTGGAGGTAGCCCGCGGCCTCCATCAGATCGCCCCTGATTCGGTTGAGCTGGCGCTCTAGATGGGGGGCTTCCAGCTCAAACACCCCCTCGGCCACCTGGACCACCCTGATCTCTTCGCTGGGCGCGGGCCTGGGTTTGGGCTGCTCAAGCCGCGGCCGCGGGGCGGCCTTGACCAGGGCGACGAGGGCTTCCACCAGTTCGTCCAGCCCCACGCGGCTTACGGTGGAGATGGGCAGGACTGGTAGCCCGCTCTGGGCCAGCTGTGCAAGGTATTCCTCTACCTCCTCAGGGCTCAGCAGATCTACCTTGTTCAGGGCGATAAGGGCGGGCCGGGTGAGCAGCTCGGGGTTGTAGGCCCGGAGTTCCTCCTGAAGGGTGCGCAGGGCTTCGGCTGGCCTATCGCTTCCGTCCAGCACGTATAGGAGCACCCGTGTGCGGGCGATGTGCCGAAGGAATTCCAACCCCAGGCCTCTTCCTTGGGCGGCTCCTTCGATGATACCGGGGATATCAGCAAGGGTTAGCCGCTCGAGGTCCCGCTCGATAACCCCCAGGTTGGGGGAGAGGGTGGTAAAGGGGTAGCTGGCGATTTTGGGGTGGGCGTGGGTAACCGCGGCGAGCAGGCTGCTCTTTCCTGCGTTGGGGTAACCCACCAGGCCCACGTCGGCCAAGAGCATCAGCTCCAGGCGCAGCCTGCGCTTTTCTCCTGGCTCCCCGGCCTCGGCAAAGCGCGGGGCCTGTCGGGTAGGGGTTACGAACCGAGGGTTTCCGAAGCCGCCTCGTCCCCCTCGAGCCGCCACGAAGGTCTGCCCTTCCTCGACCAGATCAGCCAGCAGCTCCCCGGTCTCCGCATCGTAGACCCGCGTGCCGCGGGGTACCTCCACCACCAGGTCCCTGCCTGAGCGGCCCGCTAGGCCCTTACCCATGCCGTGCTGGCCGTTTTCCGCCCTGTACACCCGTTTGGATAGGGTGGAAAGCGAGTCTACCTCGCCTCGAGCCCGCAGGATGACCGAGCCCCCATGGCCCCCGTCGCCTCCATCGGGGCCGCCTTTGGCGATGTACTTTTCCCGCCAAAAGCTGATGCAGCCGTCGCCTCCTCGCCCGGCCTCTACCTGGATTTCCAGGATATCCCTGAACATTGCCAGAAAGCCGGCGGACCAAAGCCGCTCCCGGGCTTCAGCCCCGCACTTCTTGGCTGGGTTGGGCAGTTTCTAGGGGTCTCACCCGGACGAAGCGGCCCATCCGCCCCTTGTCGGCAAACTCCACCACCCCGTCCACCAGGGCGAAGAGGGTGTAGTCACGCCCCATGCCTACCCCGGGGCCAGGGCGGAACTTGGTGCCGCGCTGCCTCACCAAGATGTTCCCGGCGCGAACCACTTGGCCTTCGAAGCGTTTGACCCCCAGCCGCTTGGACTGGCTATCGCGCCCGTTTTTGGTTGAACCCAAACCCTTTTTGTGTGCCATAGTTGCCTCCTCAGGCGCGAATCTCCTTCACCACAATTTCCGTGTAGGGCTGCCGGTGACCCCGCTTGCGGCGGTACTGGACCTTGGCCTTGAACTTAGCAACCACCACCTTTTTGCCCCTGCCGTGGCCCACCACCTCGGCCACCACCTTGGCTCCCGGAACGGTGGGGGTTCCGATTACGGTCCGCTCCCCGCCCAGCATCAGCGCCTCAAACTCCACGGTCTCGCCGGGGTTGGCCTCGAGTTTCTCCACCCGCAACCGGCTGCCGGTCTCGGCCCGGTACTGCTTTCCACCGGTTTTGATAATTGCGTACATGCTGCACTCTCCAGACCAAAAAGCTCGGGTGAAAACCCAGCCATCTGAAAACTATAGCTTTTTTTGGCCCTTGGCGCAAGGGTGTTGGAAATTTCCGAGGATGCTGGTAGCCTGCTACTCGGCAGGTGTGGTGCCTTTGGGGGGGAGGATTTGACCAACCCTGTTGCAGCTACCGATTTCGTGGAAAGGGTGCGCCAGCGGGTGAGGCCTGAGCGCTTTGCGCACATCCTTCGGGTGGCCGAGCTCGCCGCTGCTATTGCTAGGGCCAACGGCCTGGACCCAGAGCGAGCCTATTTGGCGGGGATACTGCACGACGCCGCGCGTGATTTAAGCCCCGAGGAGCTTGTTCTGTTGGCACCACCAGAGAACGAGGTGGAGCGGCGGCATCCTCTGGCCCTACACGGCCGCGCGGCCCGGCGGATGGCCCGGGAGTGGGGTGTCCAGGACGAGGAGGTGCTGGAGGCCGTTGAGGGGCACGTGTACGGTGTGGACCCCGCACACCAAATTGGTATGGCCCTCTATGTGGCCGATGTTTCTGAGCCGGGTCGGGGGGTCAACCACGAAATTCGGCAGCGGGCCCTGGAAGGCAGGCTCCTGGAGGCCTATAGGGAGGCTGTGGCCTGCAAGGTCAACTACCTGCAGAGCCGGGGCATTGAGCCGCATCCGCGCACGCGGGCGGCCTACGAGGCCCTGCAGCGGCCGCCCTGCCCCAGGGTGTAACGGTCATGGTTCCAGCGCGGCTGAAGACCCCAACCCCTCGCCTTTCCTTTCTGCTGCTCGGCCTTTCCCTGCTCCTCCTGGCCGGGGCTCTGGTCTACGGGTCTCATCCCCAGGCAGCCCAGGGTGGGCCGGGCCCGGCTTTTTCCCAGGAACTTCCTAAGCAGCTCAGCCTGGTGGTGGCCGCGCGGGACACCGAGTACTGCGGCTACCATACCCCGTGTGGGCCTGGCCGCCGGACCGACACCATCTTTTACCTCCGCCTTCAGGGGGCTGAGGCGACCCTGGTGGCTATTCCTCGCGACCTGCGCTACCGGGGCGAGACCCCAAGCGGCCCTTTTTTCGGGAGAATCAACGCAGTTTACGAGCGGGCGGGCCCAGAGGGGTTGCGCTGGGCGGTTCAGGATGTTTTGGGTGTTCCGGTACAGCACTACCTCATCCTCACCTTTGAAGCGGTGATGCGCCTGGTGGATGCGGTGGATGGGGTTGAGGTGGAGTTGCCCTACCCCATGCGCTACACCGACCGGGCGGCGGGCCTGTACATAGACTTTCCTGCTGGCCGGCTTCACCTTGACGGAAAGGACGCGGTCAAGTACATGCGTTTTCGCCGCTGGGAGGGTGCTGATTTGGGCCGGATAGACCGGATTAAGGAGGTTTTGCAGCAGGTTGCCCAGAAAGCCCAAAGCCCCCGCTACTGGCCCCGCCTACCCGGGGTGGCGGCTTCCCTTTGGGGCTCCCTAGAGACAAACCTCTCGCTTACCCAGGTGCTGGAGTTGCTTCCAGGGTTGCGCGGGGTGGTGCTGCGCAGCGCTACCTTGCCCACCCTCGAGGAGGGCCCCTACCTTGTCCCTGACCCTGTGGCTATGCCTGCTTTTACCTCAGCCCTTCTGGGCTACCGCACCGACGCTGAGGCCATCGCGCGGCTAGTACAGGCTGAGGCCCTTGGGCTTAGGGTTCTCTTGCTGGATCGAAGCGGCGTGGGCCTGGGGGAACGTTTTCGGCAGGGCTTCCTCGAGCTTGGCCTTTCCCCTCCGGAGGTGCGCCTGGCAGAGCCCGGGGGTCGGAGCCAGGTTTTGGTGCAGAGTGGGGTCTCCTCCTCAGGCCGGGAATCCTCGGCCCTTATGCTTGCCAAAGACCTGGCCGACCTGATGCACCTCCCCTTGCAGACCCGCCTGCGCCTGGAACCCGCTGGCTACAGCGTGGTGGTGGTTCTTGGACCGGATTACGCCTCCCGGTAACGGTCGCGGTGGACTAGAAGAGCTATCCCAAGCCCCAGGTAAACCGCCAGAAGGCTGCTCCCACCCTTGGACACTAAGGGGAGGGTGAGGCCGGTGACGGGGGCCAGGCCTAGGGTTACCGCAACGTTGACCGCAACCTGAAAGGCCAGCATGGAGAGTATGCCTGCGATGACCAACCGGTCTTCCAGCCGCACGCACTCGGTGGTCATCCGCCCCAGCCGGAAGAAGAGCAGCCCGTAGAGGAAGAGCAACCCCACAGCCCCCACAAAGCCCCATTCCTCAGCCAGCACCGAGAAGATGAAGTCGGTTTGCCGTTCTGGAACGAAGCCCAGTTGGGTTTGGGTGCCAGCGCCAAAGCCTTTTCCGGTGAGGCCGCCCGAGCCGATGGCGATGGTGGATTGGATTTGCTGAAAGCCTTTTCCTTGCGGGTCTTTGGAGAGGTCAAAGAGGATGGCTACCCGTTCTCGTTGGTAGGGGCTTAGGTTGGGCCAGACCACCGTGGGCAGCAAGGCTGCAGCAACTGCCAAGCTGACCAGGATGTGCCGTGGGGGCATGCCCCGCACAAAAAGCATTCCCAGCACTCCAGCGAGGAGCACCAGGGTTCCACCTAGGTCGGGTTGGATGAGCACCAGGCCCAGTACCGGTGCTGCGATGGTGATGGGCAGCAGGTAGTCGGTTGGCCGCTCAAGGGGCCGCAGGGCTAGCACCCGGGCCAACACCAGCACCAGGCTGATTTTAGCTACCTCGCTGGGCTGAAAGCTGGCAGGTCCCAGATCAAACCAGGCCCTGGCCCCGTTGATCTCCCGGCCTACAAGCAGGACAAGGACGAGAAGCCCGATGGAGAGCCCGTATAGCGGGAAGGCCCAGGAGAAAATTTGGCGGCGGGATAGGGTTTGTACCAAGACTGCCAGGGCCACGGATATGGGAACGGCGACCACTTGCTGTGTCCACACCGCCTTGCTTGGGGCGGCGCTGTAGAGGGTGATCAGGCCCACCAAGTTGATAAGGAGGACCAGGCTGATGAGCACCCAGTCATAGGCGAGCATCGGAACCCTGGGCAGCGTCACGGCTTCAGTCTATAGGAGAAGTGATAGACTTTTCCCGGAGGTTGTATGGACGAAGCCATTACCATAGCTGCGGCGGTGGTCATCCTGCTTTTGCTGCTTATGTTCATCTTTCTGGTCAAGGACAAGGGGTTGCCGGATAAGGACCACTGAGCCTTTTCGGGATATTTTTTTCACGAACCTAGTAATCGTGAATAATATCACATAAAGCCCATGGCGGGTCTTGAAAACCGCAGAGCCAGGCATGACTACGAGGTCTTAGAGACCTTTGAAGCGGGGCTGGCCCTAAAGGGAAGTGAGGTGAAGTCCATTCGGGGAGGCCAGGTGGACTTCACCGGGGCATTCGCCCGTTTTCAGGGCAACGAGCTCTTTCTGGAAAACCTTTATGTGGCCCCTTACGAGAAGGGCGGCTATGCCAACCATGAGCCCAGGCGTTCCCGCAAGCTCCTGCTCCACCGGAGGGAGCTGGACCGGCTCAGGGCGCGCGTGGAGCAAAAGGGCCTTACCCTGGTGCCCCTCAAAATCTATTTCAACGAGAGAGGCAAGGCCAAGCTGCTTCTGGCGCTCGCTCGAGGCCGGCGCGGCTACCAGAAGAAGGAGGAGGATAAACGCCAAGCTCTGCAACGGGCGCTGAGGGAACTCTGATCTGGGTTCTATTCTTCAAACAGGCTGTGGAGCTGAAAAGGCTCCACTTCCCTTTGCTCACCGCTTTGCAGGTGTTTGAGGGTAATCACCCCCCTGGCCCGCTCGGCTTCACCGAGGAACCCTACGTACTGGGCTCCTTTCCTGAGGGCGTCCTCGAGGGCTTTACGCGGGCTTTTGGGGGTGTAGCCGATCTCCACATAGACCCTAGGCCGCAGTTGCTCAGCTAAGGCCAGAGCCTCTATCTTGGCAGGCTCATCCAGCGGGGCCAGGTAGAGGGTAGGGGAGGGGTCGGGAGGGACAACCACCCCTTCCTGCTCCAGGGCAATGGCCACCCGCTCAATCCCAATCCCAAAACCCACCCCAGGCACCCGGGGGCCGCCCAGCATTTCCGAAAGCCCATCGTAGCGGCCCCCACCCCCGAGGGCCGACTTGGCCCCTATCGCCATATGGTGGACCTCCCAGGCGGTGCGAACGTAGTAGTCCAGACCCCGCACCAAGCTGGGGTCCACCGTATAGGCCACCCCCAGCCGCTCCAGGTAGCGGCAGACCTGCTCGTGGAAGGCCTGGGCCTCCTCGCCCAAGAACTCGAGCATCGGCCTTACCCCAAGCTCAGCCAAAACCGCCTGGTCCTGCTCACTTTTGGAGTCCAGAATGCGCATGGGGTTGGCCTCCAAACGGGCCCTGGACTCTTCCGAAAGCCGGTCGGCATGGGGCATGAGCAACCCCCGCAGGTACTGGTTATAGCGAGCCCGATCCTCTGGGTCGCCCACCGAGCCCAGCCTGACCTCGAGGTTCCTAAGGCCCAAAGTTCTGTAAATCCGGACCATCAGGGCAATGGCTTCGGCGTCTAGCAGCGGGTCGGCCAGGCCCAAGGCCTCGTAGTCCACCTGGTGGAACTGCCGGTAACGGCCCTTCTGCGGCCGCTCCCCGCGAAAGATGGGGCCCCAGGTGAAAAGCCGCACAGGCTGGGGCCAGACCTTCATGCCGTGCTCGTTGTAGGCCCGCACAACAGCCGCGGTGGGTTCCGGGCGCAAGGCCAGGAGCCGGCCGCCCCGGTCCTCCAGGACGAACATCTCCTTCTTGACAACGATATCCGAGGTGAGCCCCACACCCCTTTGAAAGACCTCGAGCTGCTCAAAGATAGGGGTGTGGATCATCTGGGCTCCCGCATTCCGCAAAACCTCCTCGGCAGTCCTCACGATGTGACGAAAAACCGGCTCGCGAAAGGGGTACTCCTTGGCCTGGGGGAAGATGTCGTTACTTCCGGGCACTGCTCTCAGCATGAGCCCCATTCTAAGCAGGCCGGCTCAGTCCCAACCTAGGGAGACGCCCGCTTGTCCGCATACATCCGGTTGTCGGCTAGACGCAACAGCTCCTCGGCGCTCCGGGCTTCTTGGGGGAAGGTGGCCTGCCCCAGGTTGGCCGAGAGGCATAAGCCCTCCAGGCAGACCGCCCCAATGGCCGCAAGGAGCCGCCGCCCCACCACCAGGGCCCCCTCCGCATCGGTCTGGGGCAGCAGCACCGCAAACTCATCCCCGCCCCAGCGGAAGACCAGATCCCCGGCCCGTCCCCCCTGCAGAAGTGCCCGGGCCACCTCCCGCAGCGCCCAGTCGCCCGCCGCGTGGCCCAGATGGTCGTTGATGGGTTTGAAGTTCTTCAGGTCGATCACCAGGAGGGAAAGGGGATAGCGGTAGCGGCGGGCCCGCTCGACCTCCTCTTTGAGCCTCAGGTCAAAGGCCCGGCGGTTGTACAGCCCGGTGAGCCCATCGGTCAGGGCAGCCTCTTCCAGGGCTGCGCGGTTTTGCAGCTCGTGCACCAGGGTAGCGATGGGGGTAGCAAAGAGCTGAACCGCAGCCAGGGAGTCCTCGGCAAAGGCCTCGGGGTCCTGCGAGCTGTCCAGGTTCAGGTAGGCCAGCACCCGACCCTGGTGAGCCACCGGGAGGCAGAGGTTGGCGGTGGCCTCTGCGCCTTCCCCACCCCCCAGGCGGATACGGGGTCTCCCTTCCAGAGCCTGGGCCGAGCCCTCGGCGTACCACTCGAGCATCCCCTCCTCACCCATCTGGACCCCGCAATCCCAGGCACTCCCCACCGCCGCGCGGCAGACGTAGGCCCCCTTCTCCCATATCCAAAGGCTCCCCGTCTTGCTGCCCGGAACCAGCTCTACCGCCGCTTCGAGAATGCGGTGGTAGACCTCCTGGGAGGGGTACGACCAGGCCTCGGTGAGCAGCCGGTTAATCCGCTGGTACAGCTCATCCTGTAGGGCCCGCTCCAGAGCCGAGCTGAGAAGCCGCTCCACCCCCAGGAGGATCTCCTTTCGCCCCCGTGTCCAGGCCAGCCGGCCCCGGTGGGCCAGCACCAGCACTACCCGACCCTTCATAGCGTCGCGGGTGTGGACCGGATAGGCCACCAGGGTTTCGAAGCCGAGCTGTTTGAGCTCCGGCAGAGCCCCGGGGTGGGCGCTGTAGCTCTCGGTGAAGAAGGGCATCCCGCTGTGGTAGGCCTGCCAGGCCGGGCCCTGGTGGCACTGGAGTTCCCGGGCCAGCGGGACCAGTTTGGGACGCAATTCCTTGGGGATTTCCCAGGCTATGCCCCGAAGCACCCCCCGGCGGTACTGAAGAACCGCTCCGGCCTCCATCCCCAAAGCGGGCATCAGGCTCCGCAGAGCCGTTCGGGCTACCTCGTACTTGCTGTCCGCGGTGGCCAGGCGGTCGGCTACCTGGAGCAGGAGGCGGCGCAGCTCGAGGTCGTGTAGGTGCTCGAGCTGACGCCCGATGGTCTGGGCCAGCCGGGAAAAGAGCTCCAGCTCTTCGGGGCGCCAGGCCTCGGTCCGGACAATCTGCAGGACCGCCACCGGTTCCTCCCGCATCAGCAGGGGGAGCGCCAGTTCGTAGCTGCCTCCATCGGGCAGCCAGGCCACCCTTGCAGGCTCGAGCCAGACTGGGCGGCGTTCCCGCAGGGCCTGCCAGACCAGCTCGCTTGGCGCCTCCGGACCCTCCGCCTCCAGCAGTTCTACCCGCCCAGCCCCGCTGAAGACCCAAATCCGGAGATGGCTGTTTCGAAGCAGGCGCGAGAGCAGTCTGGGCAGCTCCCGCAGGAGCTGGTGGCGTTCAAAAAAGCGCGGCACCACCTCCAGGCCTTGCAGAAAGACTTCCTGGACCTGGGCCAGTTGCTTGGCCCGTCGGTGGGCCCGCCGCAGGCTTTCTCCCACCTGGTGGGCCAGGTAGGCCGAGAGGAAGAGGATGAAGCCCATGACCAGGTAATCCAGGAGGCTCGAGCGGAAAAGGTGTAGCCCAGCCACCGAGGCCGCCGCCGAAAGCAGGCCGGGGATCAGCCCATAGATGCTGGCCGTGATGGCGGTGAAAAACATCATCCAAGGCAGGGCGTACACGCCGGCCATGCCCAGGCTGTAGACCGCCACAATGGCCGTCAAGGAAAGGACAAGAACTGCGGGGTAGGGTATGGGCATAGGCGAGCCCCGTCGCACCGGCTTGGGACTACTTTAGCAAATCAAGTGCAGGACCACCTGCTGGCCCATCCGTCAAAGCTGGACTGAGGTACACGTAACGCTGCACGGGTGAAATCCCACAGGGAAAAGACCCCTGAGCCGCTATTCTTCGAACGGAAAGTATGAGAATTCTTATCCACAGCCTCCTATTCGTGGCGACCACAGCACAAGCACTTCCGTCCGACGTTCCCAAGGACCACTGGGCAGCCCAGGCCGTTGTGGAGGTGACGGCTCGAGGGTGGTTGCAGGGCTATCCAGGCGGCCAGTTCCGCGGTGAGGTAGCTCTTGACCGCTACCAGCTTGCCACTACCCTGGCCCGGGTGCTCGCCGACAGCCCCCTGCCGGTGCGCGAGGCCGAGGTCCGCTTCAAAGATGTCAAGCCCAACCACTGGGCCCTGCCGGGCATCCGCCGGATGGTGGGGGAGGGCCTGGTCCAGGGGTTTCCCGACGGGACCTACCGGGGCGAGTCGGTGTTGACCCGCTACCAACTGGCCCTCGTGCTAGATAAATTCACCCAGGCCCTGGGGATTGCGCCGCCAGCCAGGATGTGGCGTCCCGATGATCTGCCCGGAGGTCACTGGGCAGAAGCCGCGGTGCTCCGGGTGGTCGCGCTGGAGGTGTTGCCGCTGGGCTCGGACGGCCGCTTCCGCGGCGGGGAGCCGGTAAACCGCTACCAGATGGCCCGGGCCCTTTGGCGCATCGGCCAGCTCACCTCCGGCCTTGCGGCCCCAGCCAGCCCTGCTCTGGCCCCCAGAGGTGCGCCCACGGGGCCAGAGGAAACCCAGCCCAAAGAGCTCATAGCCAAAGTGGGCGCCTTGCAGCGCGCGGAAGACCCCAAGGGTACCCTGCTGGCCCACATCAGCAGTGTGGCGCTGCCGGAGGAGTGGGCTGGGGCCTCCCTCGAGCAAAGCCTGCTCCACCTCGGACAGGCCCAGCGGGGCGGACAGGTCTGGGCTACCCTCCAGCACCAGGGCCGGCAGGCCATTGCCCTGCTGCGCCTGGATGAGGTTCCCAGTCTGGAAGCCTTCTTCCCAGTTGATGGGGGGGTGATGGCGGCCAGCGAGGGCTGGGTTTGGCTCGAGGGCGGCCAGAGACTTTTGTACCTAGACCCCAAGACCCAAAGAACCCGCCTGTATGGCCCCATCGGCCAGAGCCAGGCTAAGGAGGCCCTGCCCCCGGTCTTCGCAGCCGGTGTGGCCAAAGGGGCGCTGGGTGGGGTGGCCCTGGACGAGAGCCGCAACTACCTGGCCCTCATCAACGGCCGTCCGCTGTGCTTGCCGAACTGCGAGCAGGCCGCCCGCTCCTCGGTGCTGCGGTTAGTGCTTCTGGGTCTGAACCCCGACGGGCTTTTTGCTGAGCACGCCTACCTGTTGGACAGCCCTGGAAGCCAGGTGGTGGGCCTGGCCTGGCCTAAGCCCAGGCTGCTCCTGGTACACGAGCACGACGGCACCAAAAGCCGCATCTACAGCGTGGACCTCAACGAAGCCGATGACCTGGCCTTTACCGAATGGGACCGTCCTGAGGCAGGCCTCGAGCTGCGCCCCCAGGTACGGCCCTTACCCAAAAGGCTGTTGCTCGAGGTAGCCCTGGAAAACCCGCGTGGCTTGGCCATCCCAAGCCCTACCGAGATAGTAACGGTCCAGCAGGGGCTGTTGCGTATCAGCCTGAACAAGCCCCTTTGGTAACCCCACCGCCGGTCTTCTCTGGGTAGTTGCTCGACCCCGGCTGAACTGTGCGGCTGGGGGAAGCTCCGGCTAAAAAGTTCATTTAGCTGTATAAACGCACTTTTTGTATAGTGTTGAGCATGGGCACCCTGGTTCCCCTAAGCGCCTGGGACAACCCCAGCAAGCGACGCCTTGAGGCCATTCGGGCAGCGCAGGAGCGCAACGAGGAAAAACTGCTCGAGCTGCACCGGGCCTACTTGGTGCTCAAAGGCCGCAAGCGGGCCCGGCTGAGCCCTGAGACTCTAGCCCTGTACCAGGTAGCGATCCGGGACTACCTGGCCTGGGCCTGGCCCCCTGAGGCCCCTGGGCCTAAGGTAGAGATCCTCAAGGCCACCGGCGACGATCTCGACCGCTGGATACACGACCTCGAAACCCAAGGCGGCCATTTGAACCCAAAGCCCAGCCCCCTCAAGCCCGGCAGCATCGCTACCTACCTGGCTGCCGTGCGGTCGTTTTACCGTGCCCTAGCCTGGGCCAAGGCCGCCGAGATACCTCAGGTACGGGCCCCGCAGGACCCCACCCCAGCCCACGAACGCCGCCCGGCTCTGCCGCCGGAGCTTTACCAAAAGCTCTTGCTGTACCTGACCTACGACGAACCCCAAGCCCACCGAGACCGCCTGGCGGTGCGGCTTATGGGCGAGGCTGGGCTGCGTATAAGTGAAGTCGTTAACTTGAGGCTGACAGAGGTACACCTAGACGAACGGCTCCTCGAGGTAACCGGAAAAGGCGGCAAACGCCGCAGTGTCCCCATATCCCGCTCGCTGGCTGAAGAGCTTGGGCGCTGGCTCCTGCTACGCCGGGCTCACGCCCGCCCCGGTGAGGCACGCCTGCTCATCAACCTAGGAGGGCGCAAGGGTCACGGAAAGGGCATGACCGAGAAAACCCTGCGGGAGCGGCTCAACCAGCACTACCGTGCCCTGGGCTTCCCTTCCCGCTACCATGGGGCCCACCTCCTCAGGCACACCGCGGGCACGCGCATATACAGGAAAAGCCGCGACCTTCACATTACCGCCAGGCTTCTGGGCCACGCCAACGTAAACACCAGTGCGATTTACGCCAAGATGGACATGGAAGGGCTGTTCTCGCTGGTGGACAGGTTGGAGGAAGAGGTCTGATAGACTCTAAGCAATGATCAACCAGAAAAACCTGCTGGCGTTTTTCCGGATCGTCACCCGGCTGATTTTCAATCTGGCCCTGGTGGCCCTCCTGGTTGGGCTCTTGGTGAGCGTTACCCGAACCCTGCTCGACCTGGGCCTAGCCTTCAGCCAGCCCACCGTGCGCCTTGGGCTGAAGGATCTGGTGACCAATATCCTCTCCCTGGTGGTGGTGCTCGAGCTCGTCCGAGCCTTCGTAGACTACTTTGAGTACGAGCGCATCCGGGCTGAGATTTTAGTGGAGGTGGCGGTGGTCTTTGTGCTGAGGGAGATGATGCTAGGGCTTTTCTCCGGCGACATCCGCGGCCTGGATGTCTTGGTCTGGAGTGCGGGTATTCTGGCCCTTATTGGGGCTCGAGCGCTGGCCATCGCCTTCCCCTACGGGAAGAGGTGACTGCGGTATTAGTGATATTTTTCACGATTATAGCACCTCGTGAAAAAAATATGCTAAACCAACGCCTCAGCCCGCTTAACGCTGTAAACCCGACTCACCCCCCGATCAGCAGTCACCCCATAGAGGGCATCGCAAGCCTCCATGGTGCGCTTCTGGTGAGTCACCAAAATGAACTGGGTCTGCAGCTTGAAGCGCTGGAGAAAGCTGCAAAAGCGCTGGATATTCGCCTCGTCCAGGGGCGCGTCCACCTCGTCCAGCACAGCAATAGGAAGACCGCTACCCTCCCCGACCTCCGCAAGGGCGAAAAGAAAGGCCAAAGCCCCCATGGTACGCTCACCCATGGACAGAAGGCCCAGGCTCACGGTGCGCTTACCCGCTGGTCTGAGCACCAGCTCTAGGCCCTGAGGCCCCCTTTCCAGGCCGGCCTCGGCGTCCAGCAAGGCTTTTGCGTACTGGGCAAACCGCTCCTTGAAGCGGGCGTAGACCCGCTCCAACCGCTCGCGGTGGTCTGCCTCAACCCGTCGAAGCTCCTCCTCGAGCCGCCTTGCGGTTGCCTCCGCTTCCCGCAGGGCCGCCTCAAGCTCACCCACCTCCTTCTCCAGCAGGGCATGTTCCTGCTCGGCCAGGTGATTGACAGGGCCCAAGGCCTCCAGGGCAGCCTCGGCCTCAGCCAAAGCCCGGGCCAGCGCGCGCGGTGGCCCTACCTCAGCCAGCCCCGGGGGCAGGCCAGCCAGCTCCTGCTGCAGGGCCTCAGCGGTGGCCTCGCGACGAGCCTGAGCCAGATGGAGGGCCTCGAGCTCAGCCAGAAGCTGGTTCACACGGGCCAGAAGCCGGCGCTCCTCCTCTTCCAGGGCGCGGCTCTGCTGGCGGGCCAGGCGCAGGCCCTCCTCCAAGGGGCCAAGCTGGAGCCCCTCGCGGGCTCGCTCCAGCGCCTCCTTACGCTCAAGCAGGCGCATCCGCCGCTGGAGCAACCCCTCCTCCTCCAAGCGCAAGGCCGCAATGCGCTCCCCCACCTGCGCGGCTTCCTGCTGGGCCAGGCGGTAGCGCTCCTGCTCCTCCCGATAGCGCTGCCAGCGCTGGTAGAGCTCGCGGAGCGCCGCAAGCCGAGCGATCAGCGCCTCCTGCTCCTGCCGAAGCCCCTCCAGGCGGCCCGGGTCGGGGGGTTCCACCGGGGTAGGGGCCTCGGGGAGCGGGGCCTGGGCCAGCCGGGCCAGGTTGGAACGCAGCACCCTCAGCTCAGAGGTTAGCCCAGCCTCTCTCTGGCGCAGGGCGGACAGACCAAGACCCTCCAGCTCAGCCTGAAGGGCCTCGAGGTGCCCCCCCGCAGTCCTGGCCTCCTCCTCCAGGCGGTGGGCCTCCAGAAGAGCCTCCCGGTGGCGCCGCCGAAGGGCCAGCACCTGACCCCCGCGCTGTACCCGCCCCCCGGTGAGGGCCCCACTGCTCTCCAGGAGCTCCCCCTCCAGGGTCACCAGGCGGGGGTGCTGAGGGTAGCGGCGGGCCAAGGCCAAGGCAGAGGAAAGGTTCTCCATCACCAGGGTTTCCCCCAAAAGGACCGGCAAAGCCTCCGGGCAGGCCGGCAGCGCCACCAGCCGGCGGGCCTCGCCCACTACCCCGGCAAAGGAGCTGAGGTCGGGGTTCCGCTCCCGAGGAGGCTTGAGCAGACTTCGGGGGAGGAAGGTGGCCCGACCCCCGTGGCGCTTGAGGTACTCAATGGCCGCCTGGGCAGCCTTTTCATCCTCAGCCAACACCCACTGCATCCGCCCACCCAAGGCCACCTCGAGGGCCAGCTCGAGACCTGGGGGTACCTGCAGCAGGTCGGCCACCACCCCAATAATCCCGGGAATTCCCGAGGCTCGGGCCCGCTTAGGCCCCTCGGCCAGGTCGGCCCCTGAGCGCAGCAGGGCCTCCAGGCGACGGGCCTCAGAAAGGGCGGCCTGGGCCTCACCCAAAAGCCGCCCATGCTCCCGGCGGCCCTCCTCCAGGCGGACGCGCAGCTCCCGCTCACGGGCTTGGAGGCGGGAAATCTGATCCCTCAAAACCTCCAGCTCGGAGCGCAAACGAACCTCCTCAGCCTCCAGAACCTCCCGCTGGGCACGGGCCTCCTCATAGACCTGCCGCCGGGCCTGATGGCTGGCCTGGGCTTGAAGGTAGTCCTCGTAGGCCCGCCGCTGAGCCCGAAGCCGCTCTTCCTCAGCCCGCAAGGCCTGCTGGAGTTCCCTTAGACGCAGCTCGGCACCCTGCAGATCGGCCAGAGTAGGCTCGGGTTCCTGGGGTTGGGAGGGGGCCCCTACCGACCGAAGCCGCTCGAGCCGCCCAAGCTGCTCCTCCCTCTCCCGCTGGAGCCGTCCTAAAAGCTGCTCCAGCGAGGCCTGCTCCTGCTCCACCAAACGCAGCTCGCCGGCCAGGGCTTCGGTCCGGCGCAGGGCCTCGGTATAGGCAACCTGGGCCTTCTCCAGGGCCTCTGAAGCCTCTTTCCTGAGAGCCTCCAGGGCCTTCAAACGCAGTTCCACCTCCTCACGCTCGGCCTCCAGAGCCCGGGCCCGCTCACGGGAGGCCGTCGCCTCCTGCTCAGCCTCGCGCATCCGGGCCAGGAGGAGGCCGCGCTTGAGCGCCAGAGCGCGGGCGGCCAGGGCTTTAGCCTTGCGGGAGGCCTCGAGCTGGGCCGCCTTTTCACCCAGAACAGCCCTGCGCTCGGCCAGCTCCCTGGCCCGCTGGTCTAGCTCGAGGCCAGCGAGCTCTAAACGTTCCTGGGCCACCCGGCTGGCCTGGGCCACCGCTCGCAGCCCAGCAGCCTCCTCCAGGTAGCCCAGCAGGACCGCCGGCCCCGCCTGCAGGACCTGGCCCACCTCCCCCTGGCCCACGATGGCGTAGCCGTTGCGGGAGAGGCCCGTACCCATCAGGGCCTGCTCCACCTGGCGAAGGCTGCTGCGAACACCCCCTAGCCGAACCTCGCCGCTGCCGTCCCTCTCCAGACGGCGGCTCAGCACCACCCGACGGCCGTTGCCGCCCAGCTCCAGGGTCACCTCGGCAAAGCCCAAAGGCGCCCGCCCCTCCGAGCCGTGAAAGAGCAGGGAGAGCGCCTCCTCGCCCCGAAGCTCCCGGGCCCGGGCCCCCACCGCCCAGCGCAGGGCCTCTACCAGGTTGCTCTTCCCCGAGCCATTGGGCCCTACAATGCCGTAGACGCCAGGGCCAAACTCCAGGCTGGTCCGCTCACCAAACGACTTGAAGCCTTGCACAATGAGCCGCTCAATGCGCATTAGGGTCTCCTAGGGGCGCTTGAAGGGGTCGAGAAGGGAGAGGTGCCCCAGGCTTTCCACTTCCTGTCCTGCCAGCAGAAACCTGACCTGCTGCACCTCCTTGAACTCCAGCAGGGTATTGGCAATGCCGTAGATGAGCAGGGTCTCACCCGCAGCACCGAAGCCTAGGCCCCCGTAGGCAGAGGGCAGATCCACAATGGCAGTGCCATCGCGCAAGAAGACCGTAGGAGCAGGGGTTCCGGCAGGAACCAGAGGGGCCGCACCGGGAAGCTGGGGCCCCTTGACCAGCTCCTCCAGGGCCCGACCAAGGAGGTACTCCCCCTCGGCTACCTGAATGGTGCGCTCCTCTACCACCAGGCCATCCTGAGCGTCCTTAGCGAAGTAGAGCCGGAGGGTGCGGGTGCTGTGGTCCTGAACCTGGGGTCCAGAGGGCAGGTTGAGGGGCTTAAACTCCGAGGACTCCTGGGTGGCCCACAGGGCCAGAACCCCCAGCAGCAAAACCAAGAGCCCCACCAGGTTGGTCAGGCTAAGCCACCCCTTCATCGGCTACCTCCGAGGCCCAGGTAAGAGGCGATCGCCTGGGCAATCGCGGCCGCTGTCTGGTCCCGCCCTTGAGGGGTGCGGAGCCCCTCAAAACCGACCTCCACCAAAACCGCCGCACCCCCTGCCAGCGACAGCACGTACATTGCGTCCTGGCTTACCTGGGCTACCACCCCCTGGGCCGCAAACCCCTCCAGCATGGCCTGGGCCAGGCGCGCCGAGGAGCCCGAAGGGGCCACGTAGCGCTCCAGCAGCTCTCGCTGAGCGCCAGGGGCGCGAAGGAGCTCGCGGCCCCTTTCTATGAGGCGCAGGGTCTGGATCTCGGGATGGGTATAGACCGTGGTCCGCCGCCCTGCAGCAGCATGCAGGCTTACGAAGACCTGGGCAGTGGAGGCATACTGGGCGCGCGCCAGCAAGGGAACGCTGCGGTCCGCTTCCCGGGTCAGGATAACCTCTAAGCCACGGGCCTGCAGCAGCCCCCTCAGCCGCAGGCCAAGGCTCAGGGTCAGATCCTTTTCCCGCAGCTCGCCCACCCTTACCCCCACATCACTCCCCCCGTGGCCTGGGTCCAGCACCACCCGGACAGCCCGGCGAACCTCCCCCCTCTCCACGACAACCTGGCGCGGAAGGTAGAAGAGGCGCAGCGGCCCCTCCCCTTGGGGAAGGCGGACCTCGGTGCCCCACTCTGCCTGACTGAGGCCAACGGAGGGGTCAGGAGGGGTATCCGGAAGTTGCTGAACCCCAATCAGGGCCACGCGCGGAGGGTTCCCCGGAAGGAGCCGGGCCTGCACCTCCCGGTCAAAGCGCAGGGTATAACGCTCTACCCCCCCCGCGGCAACCCGCTCCAGGCCGAGCAGTCGGGCTGGGTGCAGGGCAAGGACTGAGGCACCGAAGTCGGTGCGGTAGTAGAGGTCCAGCCGACGGGCCAGCTCCCGCACCGGGACCCATAGCTCTCCTTGGTGGCGGTAGGCCACGGATGAACGAGCAGCTTCAGCTTCCTGGGCGGTGATCTCAAAGGCCGCCACCCGGCTTCCCAGGCTCAGGTAGAGCTGTTGCGGCGTCTCCAAATACCCAAGACCCAGGGCGTCCGCGATCAAGCGGGCCTGACCATAGACCTCCGCGCCCCCCGGGCGGACAACCCGGCCCTCCTGGGCCCCCACCCGCAGGAGGTTTTCGTACTGGGCCGAGGTGGGGCCGAGGGCGAGCAGAAGGAGGATGAACACACGCCACATCCAGACACCGCCGCCTCAGTTTTACTGAGGGGAGGGCTCAAGCGCAAGGTCAAGGCCTCACAAAGCCACCCAGCGGGGTTGGCTGAGGAAGGGAAATTGGCCCACCAACACCGCACAGCAGGACAAGACCTCCCAACCTCTGGTTTTTCCCCTCTTGAGAAGCCTTCACAAAGGGGTATGCTAAAGCCCATGCGCCGGACGCTTTACTGCGGGGAATTGCGAGAAGAACACGCTGGCCAAAGGGTAACCCTGGAGGGTTGGGTCAACCGAAGACGCGACCTGGGTGGGCTCATCTTCATAGACCTGCGCGACCGCGAGGGGCTTGTCCAGGTCGTTGTGAGCCCCGAGGCGCCCTGCTTTGCCGAGGCCAGCCGGGTCCGGTCGGAGTGGGTCATCCGGGTGGAGGGGGTGGTGCGGAACCGCCCAGCTGAGCAGGTCAACCCGAGAATCGCAACCGGTGCAGTGGAGGTGGTAGCCCAGGGCCTCGAGGTGCTGGCCGAGGCCCGAACCCCCCCCTTCCCCATCGACGCTGGCTGGCGCGGGGAGGAGGACCAGAACGTCGCCGAGGAGGTGCGGCTCAAAAACCGGGTGGTGGACCTGCGGCGCAAGCGTCTGCACGACAACCTGCGGCTGCGCCACAGGGTCATCGCCGCCATCTACCGCTTCCTGGACGCGGAGGGCTTCATCAGCGTGGAGACCCCCTACCTGACCCGCTCTACCCCCGAGGGAGCCCGGGATTTTCTGGTGCCCTCGAGGCTCGAGCCGGGCCACTTCTACGCCCTGCCCCAGTCGCCCCAGCTCTTCAAGCAGATGCTGATGGTGGCAGGCTACGACCGCTACTTCCAGATTGCCCGCTGCTTTCGCGACGAAGACCTGCGGGCCGACCGGCAGCCCGACTTCACCCAGCTCGACATGGAGATGTCCTTCGTGGACCAGGAGGACGTCATCGAACTCAACGAGCGGCTGGCTGCCTACGTCCTGCGGGAGGCGCTGGGGGTGGAGCTGAGCCTGCCCTTTCCACGCCTTTCCTACGCTGAGGCCATGAACCGCTTCGGCTCAGACAAGCCTGACCTGCGCTTCTGCCTGGAGCTCCAGGACGTAACCAAGGTGTTCAAGGGCGGGGACTTCCGGGCCTTTGCGGAGGCCGAGGTGGTCAAGGCCCTGGTGGTCCCCAAAGCGCTCAGCCGCAGGGAGATTGAGGAGCTCGAGGCCATAGCCAAGGCCAAAGGGGCGGCCGGGCTGGCCTGGGCCCGCCTGGAAAACGGAGTGCTTACCGGCGGAATCGCCAAGTTCATCCCCCCTGCGCTCCTGGAGGCGGTGGCCGTCTCGGAGGGGCAGACCCTCCTGTTTGTGGCCGGCCCCTGGCGAAAGGCGGTGGAGAGCCTGGGGGTGGTGCGGCTCGAGCTGGGCAGGCGGCTTGGGCTGATTGAACCCGGCTTCAAGTTCCTGTGGGTGGTGGACTTCCCCCTTCTGGAGTGGGATGAGGAGGCTGGGCGGTGGACCTACATGCACCACCCCTTTACCAGCCCCAACCTGGACGACCTACACCTGCTGGAAAGCCAGCCTGGCAGGGTGAGGGCCTACGCCTACGACCTCGTGCTCAACGGCAGCGAAATCGGCGGAGGCTCCATCCGCATCCACCGCCGGGACCTGCAGGAGCGCGTCTTTGCCCTCCTGGGCATCGGCCCAAAGGAAGCCCAGGAGAAGTTCGGGTTCCTGCTCGAGGCCCTCTCCTACGGCGCCCCACCCCACGGGGGTATTGCCTGGGGGCTGGACCGCTTCGTGGCCAGCCTCGCAGGTGAGGAGTCCATCCGCGAGGTCATCGCCTTTCCCAAGAACAAAGAGGGCAAAGAGCCCCTCACCGGCGCCCCTGCTCCAGTGGAAAGGGCCCAGCTCGAGGCCCTGGGGTTGCAGCTGAGGGGTGAGGGATGAGGCAGGAGGTGTCCCGTGGGTAGCCCCCGGGTAGCCTACAAGCTGGTGGATGCCTTTACTGAGGTGGTGGGCGGCGGCAACCGGGTGGCCTTGGTGCTGGATGCGCGGGGGCTCGCTACAGAGGAAATGCAGCGGGTATCCGCCCAGCTTGGGGAGGCCCAGGCCGCCTTCGTCACCGACTGGGACCACACCAGCTTCGAGGTGCGCTTCTTCACCGCGGGCGGGGAGGTGGAGTTCAGCGGGCACGCCGCGGTAGCCCTGACCCACAGCCTAGCCCAGGAGGGGCGGATCAAGACCCCGCAAACCCTCCTCCGAACCATAGGCGGCCCCCTCACGGCCCGGCTCGAGGACCGGCTGGCCTTGGTGCAAAGCCCAACCCCCCGCTTCCGCGACCCGCCAACCTGGCGAGCGCTTCAGGAAATCACCGAGGTACTGGGGGCCAACGAGCGTTACCTGCACCGCGGGCTCCCCCACGGCATTACCTTCACGGGGCTGTGGACGCTCTTCGTCCCAGTGGTGGCGCCTGGCCTGGTGGACGCGCTGGAGCCGGAAATGGAGCCTCTAAGTCGTCTCTCGGCCGAGCTGGGGGTAGCCGCAGTCCACGTATACGCCCCCATCGGACCCAGGCGCTTCTACGCCCGCACCTTTGCCCCGGCCCTGGGCATCCCCGAGGACCCGGTCACTGGCTCCCCCAACGCCGCCCTTGGGGCCATGCTGGCCCGGGCAGGGGTGGTGCCCCGCTGGGAGGGGGAGGTGCGGCTTAACGTGGTGCAGGGGCACCGGGTAGGCGGGCCGGGCGAAGTGGAGGTTCGGGTCAGCTATGGACCGGCAGGAAACATTCTGGCCATCTACATCGGGGGAAGGGCCGTGGTTGCGAAGAGCGGATGGCTCGAGCTGGGGGCCTCCCCTGGCACAGGAGGGCTATGAGCCGGATTCAGCTGGTGCTGATCGACGTGGACGGCACCCTTCTCGGCCCCTCGGGCGTCCCCGAGTGCGCCTGGGAAGCGGCCCAACAGGCTCGCCAGGCTGGTCTTCACCTGAGCCTGTGCACCGGCCGCCCAGGCCGGGGTTTCGCCCTGGAGTACGCCAAGCGGCTGGACCCCCAGGGCTTCCACGTCTTTGAGTCGGGGGCAGTGGTGGTCTCGGGCCAGGGGGAGACGGTCAGGGCCTCAGGCCTGCCAGAGAAGGCCTACGCCAGGCTCCTCGAGCTGAGCCGAAGGCACCGCATCCCCTTCGAGGTCTACACCGCTCAGGGGGGTTTCTATCGCGAGTCCTCCCACCCCGACCTGCACCAGCACGAAGCCATGCTAGGGTTTGCGGCAGAGGAGCTCCCTCTCGACAGGGTCCCCGGTGAGGTCATCCGGGTTCAGTATGTGTGGCGTCCCTCCCCTGCCTGGGAAGCGGTGCGGCAGGGCATCCTGGAGATCCCAGGGATAGAGCTACACGAGGCCACCAGCCCGGGAATGCCGGGGGTAGGGTTCAGCTCCGTGACCGCAGCAGGGGTCTCCAAGCGCAGCGCGGCCGAGTGGGTGGCAAGGCGCTTGGGCCTCTCCTTGGCCCAAGCAGCCATGGTGGGCGATGGGGAGAACGACCTCGAGCTCATAGAGGCCGCCGGTCTTGGCATCGCCATGGGCAATGCCCCTGAAAAGGTCAGGCGGACCGCTCGGCGGGTAGTGAAGCGGGTGGAGGAGTGTGGGCTGGCCGAGGCACTGGCGCTGGCATGGGGACTAAAGTGATTTTATTCACGATTTTTCTCGGTTGGGAAAATTTTATCTAATACCTGCACCCCACAACCAGCTAACCCCCGCCACCCGATGGGGGGCAGGGGCTAAGGCAGGAAAGCCAGGGGGTTGCGGGGAACACCCCCCACCCTCACCTCAAAGTGAAGGTGAGGACCGGTGCTCCAGCCAGTAGAACCGACATAACCGATGATCTGACCACGCTCCACCCACTGCCCAGGGCGCACCGCAATCCGGGACATGTGGCCGTAGAGGGTTTCCTGACCCCCGCCATGGTCCAGCACCACATGAAGCCCATAGCCAAACCGGCTCCAGCCGGCCACCCCCACCTGCCCCGCACGGGCTGCGTAGATGGGTGTGCCCACCGGGGCAGCCAGGTCTATACCGGTGTGGAAGCGCTGGAAAGCCCCCCGGCGGCCAAAGTAGGTGGTTACGGTAAAGCTGGTCATAGGCCACCGGTACCCCGCAGCGGCCACCACCGCGTTGGCCCGACGGAGCTGAGGCTGACCCTGTGCTGGGGAACGCGTCTGGAGCCGGGCCTGACGCTCGGCCATCTGCCTACGCCGGGCCTCCTCCTGCCGGCGGCGCTCCTCCGCAAGCCGGCGGCGCTCTTCCTCGCGCGCCTTCCGCTCAGCCTCCTGGATTTGCAACAGCCGCTCGTAGGTAGCCCTGGCCTGAACCCCTGGCAACAGCACCAGATCGCCTGGTCCCACCTCCGTAGGAGAGGTCAGCCCGTTGGCTCTGGCCACCACCAGCAGGGGCACCCGATAACGCTGGGCCAGATCGTGAATGGTCTCCCCTGGTCTGAGCCGCACCAACAGGCCAGGCTCACCGGTGGGGATGTAAAGGGTGGAACCCACCTCGAGCCGGTCCAGGCTCTTTAGGTCTGGATTGGCCGAAACCAGACCCAGCAGGGTCAGCCCAAAACGTCGGGCAATGGACTCGGTGGTGTCCCCAGACCGCACGACGTAGGGCCGCACCCCTGGGGGCAGCCGGACCTGGCTGGAAGCGTCATCCACCAGCGGGATGCGCAAAAGCTGACCAGGCCGCAAATGGTCGCTCTGAAGGCCGCTGCTGTACATGATGGCCCGAAGGTCCACGCGGTAGCGATGGGCAATCGCAGCCAAAGTATCACCGGGCTGCACAGTGTAGAGCACCCATCCCTTGCGGGCCGGAGCGTCTACGGTGATCTTGGTTCCGGGTAGATTGGGCTGGAGCAGGCCGAGAACCCCCGTAGCCAGCACACCACCCAAGACTTCGCCGATGGACAAAGCCAACCTCCTTGCGGGGTGGGGCCGCAAGACCCCAATTCGGAAACTCAGGGGTAGCCCCAGGGTTTCCGGCGACTTCCGCAGGGAGTATACCTACTTACCCCCCAAGGACGCAAGGAACTCCTTGTTGGACTTGGTCCGGTAAAGCCTCGCCAGCAGCATTTCCATCGCCTCGGCAGGGTCCATGTCGGCGAGCACCTTGCGAAGAAGCCACATTTTCTGCAACACCTCCTCCCCCAAGAGGAGCTCCTCCCGACGGGTGCCCGATTTCAAAATGTCTATGGCTGGGAAGATGCGGCGCTCCTCCAGGCGGCGGGACAGGTGCAGCTCCATGTTGCCGGTGCCCTTGAACTCCTCAAAAATCACGTCGTCCATGCGGCTACCGGTCTCCACGAGGGCCGTAGCCAGAATGGTCAACGAGCCACCCCCGCGGATGTTGCGGGCTGCCCCCAAGAACCGCTTGGGGAAGTGCAATGCGGCGGAGTCCAGACCGCCCGAAAGGGTGCGGCCGGTGGGTGGGGTTACCAGGTTGTTGGCCCGGGCCAAACGGGTGATGGAGTCCAAAAGGATGAGCACATGCCCTCCCTCCTCCACAATGCGGCGGCTGCGCTCGTGGACGAATTCCGCCACCCGAATGTGGTTCTGAGGGGGTTCGTCAAAGGTGGAGGCGATCACCTCGGCCCCCTCCACCGACTCGCGAAAATCGGTCACCTCCTCCGGGCGCTCATCAATCAGGAGAACGATAACCTTGATGTCGGGCTCGTTCTTCAGCACCGCCCGGGCAATTTTCTTGAGTAGGGTGGTCTTGCCGGCCTTTGGCGGGGCCACGATCAGACCCCGCTGCCCCCGGCCAATGGGGGCCAAGAGGTCAATTACACGGGTAGAGGCCTCCTCCGGCGTGGTCTCTAGGATGATCTGCTTGTCGGGGAACTGGGGGATGAGGTCGTCAAACCTGGGGCGCTTAGCAGCAGCCTCGGGGTCAAGGTTGTTGACCGCCTCCACCTTCATCAGGGTTCCGTAGCGCTCGTGCTCACGGGCTGGACGGGCCCGACCCACCACATAGTCCCCGCTGCGGAGCTGGTACTGCTTGATGAGCCCTGCCGAAACGATGACCGTGCGGGACTCGAGGTCGTAGAGGTTCTCCTGTAGGAAACCGTAGCCATCGGGGCTTATCTCCAGGTACCCCTTGGCGATGACCAATCCCTCCTCGCTGGCTTCCCGCGAGAGCAAAAGCATGACCAGCTCATCTTTGGAGAGCTTCTTGTAGTTGGGAATCCCGGCCTCCGCCGCGAGCAGGTGCAGCTCAGGCAGAATGCGGTTGGCCAGTTCCTGGTAGCTTAGGGGAACGTTGCTCTGCGGTTTGCGGCGAATCTTCTTCCCAGTGCGGGTTACCGTAACCTGGGCTTCGGCGTTCTCAGCAGGGGTGGTCTTGGGCATGGGAGACTCCTAGAAGCTTGCACTCGCTCTGGCCCAGTCCCTAAGGAAGGCCTCGAGGCCTGCCTCGGTCAGGGGGTGCTTGATAAGCTGCTGGAAAACCCGGGCGGGCATGGTGGCGATCTGCGCGCCCATCCGGGCCGCCTCGGTCACGTGGCGAGGGTGCCGAATAGAAGCGGCCAGGATTCGGGTGCTGATCCCCTGCACTCGGTATATCTCGGCAATCTCCCGAATGAGCCCCATCCCGTCCCAGGAGATGTCGTCGATCCGACCCAAAAACGGGGAGACGCACCAGGCCCCAGCCTTTGCGCACAAAAGGGCCTGGTTTGGGGAAAAGACGAGGGTCATGTTGACCCGAACGCCCTCCGAGGAGAGGGCTTTGCAGGCTTTCAGACCGTCTACGGTGGTGGGTAGCTTAACCACCACGTGCGGGTCTATTCCAGCCAACCTCCGCCCTTCAGCAATCATCTCCGGAGCGCTGGTGGCGACCACTTCCGCCGAAACCGGCCCCTGCACCACCTGGCATATCTCCTTGATGGTGGGCTCCAGGGGACGGCCCGTCTTGGCAATGAGGGAGGGGTTGGTGGTTACCCCGGAGAGCACACCCCAGGCCGCAATCTCCCTTATCTCGCTCAGTTCCGCTGTGTCCAGGTATAGGTCCATTGAGTCCACTCCTTACCAGCCTTCCCGCATGGGCGCACTTGTGCGGATGAATAGGTCGAGTATAGCGCCGACCTCGGATGGGAAGCAAGGTTGTTGACGTGGGGATTAGCGGCTTGCTACCATGCAGGCTAGCCGGTTGCCAGCAGTGGAATATAGCACAGGCGGCAACCCGTGTAAAGGGCAGGGACGAGTAAGCCCCCAAGGCCCAAGCAGCGAGCCCGGGAGGGTGCGAGCCGGGCGGCAACCTGGGCGCTGAAAATCCCCCTGCTTAACCCGGGAAGAAAGGGAAGCCCCGAGTAGAACCCGGCGGGAGCGCCCGAAACAGCGCAGAAGAGGGCCCGGGACAGCCCCGGGAAGTGCGGTGGTACCGCGGGAGTTCTCTCGTCCGCACCCGGCAGGGCGCGGTTTTTGTTTAAGGAGCAGGTATGGTGGAGGAGAAAAAACCGTTTCAAGCAGTAGGCGAGCCCAACTTTCCCAGGCTTGAAGAGGAGGTTCTTCGCTTCTGGAAGGAACACCGCATCTTTGCAAAATCGGACGGGAAGGAGGCCCCCAAAGGGGAGTTCGTCTTCTACGAAGGCCCCCCCACCGCCAACGGCCAACCCGCCATGCACCACGTGCTGGCTCGAGCCTTCAAGGACATCTTCCCCCGCTACAAAACCATGCGCGGCTACCACGTCACCCGCAAGGGAGGATGGGACACCCACGGGCTTCCGGTAGAAATTGCGGTGGAGAAGAAGCTGGGGGTGCTGGGGCGTAAGTCCCTGAGCCCGGAACAAATCGCCGAATTCAACCAGCAGTGCCGGGAATGGGTCTTCGCCAACATCGAGGACTGGAACCGCTTCACCGAGCGGATGGGGATGTGGCTTGACCTGGAAAACGCCTACATCACCTACACCAACGAGTACATCGAGTCGGTCTGGAACCTGCTGAAACGGATGTGGGACCGGGGCATGATCGTCCGGGACTACAAGGTGGTGCCCCTTTCCCCCCGCATCTCCACCACCCTCTCGCAAAACGAGATTGCCGACGGCTACCGGGAGGTAGACGACCCCAGCGTGTACGTGCGCTTCCCCTTGAGGCTGGAGACCACCCCCAAGCCGGTGCGGGATAGCCTGGAGGCCCAGGGAATACGCCTGGAAGAGCTGGAGGGCCTCGCCATCCTGGTCTGGACCACCACCCCCTGGACCCTGCCCTCCAACACCCTGGCCGCGGTCCATCCGGAGATGGACTACGCCCTGGTTCGCTCCCCCTCGGTGGGCTACTTGGTGCTGGCCAGCCAGGCGGTGGAGCGGGTGGGGGCGCTGCGCAAGGAGGGGCTCGAGGTGCTCGCCCACCTTAGGGGTGCGGAAATGGAAGGGTGGGAGTACCTGCCCCCTTTTCCAGAGGTGTGCGTGGAGCTGGGCGTGGTGAGGACCCAAGGGGAGCGGCGGGAGGATGGGAAGCCGGTGATGCACTTCATCGCCTTGGCCGAGTTTGTGACCGCCGAGGACGGTTCCGGCGTGGCCCACCAGGCGCCTGTGTACGGGGCGGAAGACCTGGAGATAGCCCGCAAGTACGAGGTTCCTCTCCTCTTTGGGACCGATGAGTACGGAATTATGCAGGTTACCGAGGAGCGGGGCAAGTTCTTCAAGGACGCTGACAAAGGCCTGATTCGCTCCCTGAAGGAGCGGGGCCTGCTCTACCACGCCGGGCAGATCCGCCACCGCTACCCCTTTCACGACCGCACCGGCGACCCCATCCTCTACTTTGCCAAGCCGAGCTGGTACATCAAGACCTCCAACTTCCGGCAGGAGCTCTACGAGAACAACGAGAAGATCAACTGGATTCCCCCCCACATCAAGCACGGCCGGTTCGGCAACTGGCTCAAGGACAACGTGGACTGGGCGATCAGCCGAGAGCGCTACTGGGGCACCCCGCTGCCCTTCTGGGTCTCCGAGGACGGCTCGGAGTACATCTGCGTGGGCAGTGTGAAGGAGCTCTCGGAGCTGGCCGGGAGGGACCTGAGCGGCATAGACCTGCACCGCCCCTACGTGGACGAGATCACCTTCGTAAAGAATGGAAAGACCTTCCGGCGGGTACCAGAGGTTCTGGACGTATGGTTCGACTCCGGGGCCATGCCCTACGCCCAGTGGCACCTGATGCTGGACGAAAAGGGCCAGCCCCTACCCGGAACCGAGGAGAACTACCGCCTGTGGCGGCGCCACTTCCCTGCGGACTACATCTGCGAGGCCATCGACCAGACCCGCGGCTGGTTCTACTCCCTCCACGCCATCTCCACCCTGCTCTATGGGGAGCCCTGCTTCAAAAACGTAATCTGCCTGGGCCACCTGGTGGACGAAAAGGGCCACAAGATGTCCAAGAGCAAGGGCAACGTGGTGGAACCCTTGCCGATGTTCGACAAGTACGGGGCCGACGCGGTGCGCTGGTACCTCTTCACCGCCTCTGAGCCGGGGGAGCAAAAGCGCTTCTCCGAGCGGCTCGTCCAGGAAGCCCAGCGGGGCTTTCTGGGCACCTTGTGGAACGTCTACAGCTTCTTTGTGCTCTACGCCAATCTAGACAGACCGAACCTACAAAGCCGTCCAGAGGTCCAAAAGAGGCCGGAGATGGACCGCTGGCTGGTAGCCCGCCTGCAACAGCTCATCGAGCAGGTTACCGAGAGGCTCGAGGTCTACGATGCCCGCGGTGCAGGCAAGGCCCTGGAGGCCTTCGTGGACGAGCTTTCCAACTGGTACGTGCGGCGCAACCGGCGGCGATTCTGGAAAAACGAGGACGCGGCTGACCGCGAGGCGGCCTATGCCACCCTGTGGGAAGCCCTGGTCACCCTGGCAAAGCTCACCGCGCCCTTTACCCCCTTCATCGCCGAGGCGCTGTGGCAGAACCTGGTGCGGTCGGTGGAGCCCGAGGCCCCTGAGTCGGTGCACCTGGCTGAGTGGCCTGAAGCAGACCCCCAGCTCAAAGACACCACCCTGCTGACCCAGATGGGGGCGGTGGTGCGGGTGGTGGGTCTGGCCCGGTCGGCTCGAGCGATAAGCGGTGTCAAGACCCGGATGCCCCTACCCAGGCTCCTGACCACCGCTCCCAGCGAGACCGAACGGGAAGGGCTGAGCCACTTCGCGGACGAGATCGCCGAGGAACTCAACGTGAAGCAGGTAGAGGTCCTGGAGCTAGGCGAGGAAGTCCTCTCCTACCGGGTGCTGCCCAACTTGCCGCTGCTGGGGAGGAAGTACGGCAAGCGGGTGCCGCAGATCCGAGCTGCACTGGCCGAGCTGGACGGCCGCATGGTGGCCCAGACGGTTAAGGCTGGCCGCAGCCTGAGCCTGGAAATCGAGGGTGAACGGGTCGTGCTGGAGCCCTCGGAGGTGCTGTTGGAAGCCCTTTCGCCAGAGGGTTTCACCGCCCAGGAGGAGGAGGGGTACCTGGCCGCCCTCGAGGTGCGCATAGACGAGGCGCTCTTCTTGGAAGGCCTAGCCCGCGATCTCATCCGGCTGGTGCAGCAGGCCCGCAAGGAGATGGGGCTGGCGGTTTCGGACCGCATCCACCTAACCTACCAGGCCCAGGGCAAGTACGCCGAGGCGCTTAGGCAGCACGGTTCTAGGCTTCAGGAGGAGACCTTGGCCCTCTCCCTCCTGGAGGGCGAACCCGCCGGCTTCGTCACCGAGCTTTCCGACGAGGAGGGCACCGTTCGCTTTGGACTGAGCAAGGCCTAGGGCAAAAACGGCCGAAGGCCAGGGAGGAAAACCTTCGGCCGCCTTGGTGTGCCTACCTGGGCGGTGGCAAGGCTTTTATACCCTCGATGCGGAGAGCCGACTAGGGAAAAAAGTCCCCATCTCGAAAACCAGGGGAAAAACCTATATCCTGGGCGTATGGCCGAGGAACGGCTGGCCCAGCTGCCCCCCAGGTTGCAAAACGTGGTCAAGGCTTTAGGAAGCGTGCCCAAGGCGCTCAAAACCGAGATGCTTCTGGAATTCGCCAGGAAAATGCCCCCCCTGCCGGAAGGGATGAAGGGGAAGCTCGAGCAGGTGCACGAGTGCACCACCCCCTTCTTCGTGCACGCTGAGATAAGGGACCGGCGGGTTCACCTCTACTTCGACGCCCCCCAAGAGGCCCCTACAGTGCGGGCCTTCGCAGGGATGCTGGCCGAGGGGCTGGAAGGGGAAAGCCCCGAGGCCGTGCTGAGCGTCCCGGAGGACTTCTACACCCTGGCCCGACTGGAGGAGGTGATCACCCCCCTGCGCCTGCGCGGGCTCCAGGCGGTGCTGATGCGCATTAAGCGGCAGGTGCGGGAGGCCCAAGGCTAGGGATGCGGATTACCTCCACCGCCAACCCCCGCATCAAGGCCGCCGCGGCGCTCAAGGAGCGAAGGGCTCGAGAGAAAACGGGGCTTTTCCTGATCGAAGGGGCGAGGGAGATAGGGCGAGCCCTTCAGGCGGGCCTTGATTTTGTAGAGGCCTACCGGGGAGAGCGCCTAAGCCCGGAGGAAGCTCGGTTGGCGGCAGCGCTGGAACCCCGGCTTCCCCTGATCCTGGCCTCTGAAGCCGTCCTCAAAAAGCTCAGCAACAGGGAAAACCCCGCGGGCCTGGTAGCCCTGGCCCGAATTCCCAAGGCCACCTTGGCCGGGTATACCCCTCCCAAAAACGCGCTGGTGCTCCTGGCGGTGGGGATAGAAAAACCCGGCAACCTGGGGGCCATCCTCCGCTCCGCCGAGGCCGCTGGGGCCAGCGCAGTGCTGGTGGTAGGGGGAACTGACCTGTACAACCCGCAGGTCGTGCACAACTCTACAGGAGCTGTCTTCAGCCTGCCCTGCTTCTCCGTAGACGAAGAGGAAGCCTGGGGCTGGCTAGAGCGGCACCAAATCCCCCTCGTGGCGACCACCCCCCATGCAGAAAAAACCTACTGGGAAGCTGAGCTGAGGGGCGCAGTAGCCCTGGCGCTGGGCCCCGAGCATGAAGGGCTGGGCCCCGCGTGGCTGGCTCGAGCCGCCTCACGCATACGGGTGCCCATGTGGGGCCAGGCCGACAGCCTGAACGTTTCGGTCACCGCAGCCCTCGTGCTCTACGAGGCCGCCCGTCAGCGCAACCTCAGATAAGAACGCTCACCGATTGGTTGGTGTGCACCCGCCGGATGGCCTGGGCCAGGAGGGGAGCGGTGGGCAGGATGGTGTAGCCCAGGTCGGGGCTCAGCGCGATGGTATCGGTAAAGACCACCTCCCGGATGGCCGGGTGGGCCAGGTTCTCGCGGGCGTTTCCCACCAGGACCGCGTGGGAGGCCATCACAACCACCTCCGGCGCCGCCCCTGCCGCCAGCAGGGCCTCCACCCCTCGGCGTATGGTGCCGCCCGTGGAGATGATGTCGTCGATAATCAGGGGGCGCTTGCCTGCCACATCCCCGATGACGTAGCTGACCTGGGTCTCTAGGGGTCCGGTGCGACGCTTGGCCAGGATGGCCAGGGGCAGATTGAGGCGCTCAGAAAGCCTGCGGGCCTGCTCGGCCCGACCTGAATCGGGGGAAACCACCACCGCGTCCTGGGTCAGCCCGCGGCCCTCCAAGTACTCAGCAAAAAGCCGCACCGCAGAGAGCTCATCCACCGGATGGTAGAAGAAGCCCTGAATCTGCGGGGCATGGAGGTCCACGGTAATCACCCGGTGGATACCCACATGCTCGAGCAACCCCGCCACCAACCGAGCGGTGATGGGCTCGCGGCCCTGGGTCTGCTTGTCCTGCCGGGCGTAGCCGAAGTAGGGGATTACCGCATTGATCCGGCCTGCGCTGCTGCGGCGCACCGCATCGGCCAGAACCAAAAGCTCCATCAGGTTGTCGTTGACAGGGGGAGCGGTGGGCTGGATAAGGTAGACGTCGTCCCCCCGGATGCTCTCCTGCAAGCGCACCCGCACCTCGCCGTCGGGGAAGCGCTCCACCACGGCCTCCCCCAGGCGGACCCCCAGGGCCTTGGCGATGGCCTCAGCCAGGGGCCGGTTGGCGTTCCCGCTAAACAGCTTGACCTGCCCGCCCCCCACCGCCTCCACACCAGGGGCAGGCCGCCCCTCGGTCAAGAAAGCTCCACCCATACCCCCTCCTAGCACCCACGCCTTCCGCCTCAGTATACCCAGCAAACCAGAGGGAAAGGCTAGGCCCGGGCTGCTGGCTGTACCTTAGACCGGCGGGCCTTTTTGGGGGCAATAGCCCGAGCGGTAAGGGCTGAAAGCCCTCCCACCAAGGCCCAATCCAGCACCTGGTCCAGATGCTCAGCAAAGTGGAACTGGAGGCTCTGGCGCAGGTAGGCGGGTATATCGGAAAGGTCGGGCTGGTTGCGCTTCGGAAGGATGACCTCGCGGATGCCAGCCCGCCTGGCCCCCAGAACCTTTTCCCGAACCCCTCCAATAGGCAGAACCCGGCCGGTCAGGGTAATCTCACCGGTCATGGCCACATCATTGCGCACGGGAACCTCGGCCAACGCAGAGACCAAGGCCGCGGTGATGGCCACCCCTGCCGAGGGCCCCTCCTTGGGCACCGCACCCGCCGGCACGTGGATGTGGATGTCGGTCTGGTCAAAACGCTTCAGGTCAATGCCAAAGCGCAGCGCGTTTTTCTTGGCGTAGGAGAGGGCCGCGCGGGCCGACTCCTTCATCACCTCACCGAGCTGGCCGGTGAGGATGAGGTTGCCCTTGCCCGGCATCAGGGCCACCTCCACAAAGAGGATGTCGCCTCCCACCGGCGTGTAGAACATCCCCGTCGCCATGCCCACCTGGGGCTCCCGGGCCTCCGACTCAGGCTGGTAGCGGGCAGGCCCCAGGTACCTCTCCAGGTCGTCCTCGCCGATGCGCACCCGCTTCTTGCCGCCCTCCAGAATGACCCGGGCCGACTTGCGCAAAAGGGCCCCAATCTCCCGCTCCAGGTTCCGCACCCCAGCCTCACGGGTGTAGTGGGTGATAAGCCGCATCAGGGCCGCCTCGGTGATGTGCACCTGGTTCTCCCTGAGGCCGTTCTCATGGAGCTGGCGAGGCAGCAGGTAGCGCTTGGCGATCTCCAGCTTCTCCTGTTCGATGTAGCTGGTGAACTCGATGAGCTCCATGCGGTCAAAAAGGGGGGTGGGAATGTGCTCGGGAAAGTTGGCAGTGCAGATGAAGAGCACCTCGCTCATGTCAAAGGGCACCCCAAGGTAGTGGTCGGTGAACTCCTTGTTCTGGGCCGGGTCCAAAAGCTCCAGAAGGGCCGCCGCTGGATCGCCTTGGTAGGAAACCCCTAGTTTATCCACCTCGTCCAGCAGGATGACCGGGTTCTTGCTACCAGCCTGCCGCATTCCCTGAATGATGCGCCCCGGCATGGCCCCGATGTAGGTGCGCCGGTGCCCCCGGATATCCGACTCGTCCCGAGCCCCTCCCAAGGAGATGCGGTGGTACTTGCGGCCCAGGCTTTTAGCGATGGATTTGGCAATGGAGGTCTTCCCCACCCCGGGGGGGCCTACGAAGAGCAGGATGGGGCCCTTAGCCGCCTCCTCAGGGGGAATCTCGCCCTTCTGCTGACGCTCGAGCTTGAGCTTGCGCACCGCCAGGTACTCCAACACCCGGTCTTTGACCTTCTCCAGGCCGTAATGGTCCTCGTCCAGGATGCGCTTGGCCTCTATCAGGTCGATCCTGTCCTCCGTGCGGGTGTTCCAGGGAAGGTTGACAATCCAGTCCAGGTAGGTGCGCACCACACTGGCCTCGGCCGAGTCAGGATGCATGCGAGCAAAGCGCGAGAGTTCGCGTTCAACCTCGCCTCGAACGCTTTCAGGCAGGTTGAGGGCCTCGATTTTCTGGCGGAACTCCTCCACCTCCATCTCGCCCTCTTCCCCGTGCAGCTCGCGCTGAATGGCCTTCATCTGCTCGCGCAGGTAGAACTCACGCTGGTTCTTGTCGATCTCTTCCCGCACCTGCTGCTGGATGCGCCGCTGGGTCTCTATGAGGTCGAGCTCAGCGTCCAAAAGGACGGCCACCCGCTTCAGCCGCTCGGTCACGGAGGGCTGAGCGAGGATCTGCTGCTTGTCCTCTAGCTTTAGCTCGAGGTGGAAGGCAATGTAGTCAGCCAGCTGCACGGGGTCTTCCAGGTTGAGGATGACCTGGGCCACCTCTGGAGGAACCAGCCTACCCTCCTTGAGGAGGCTCTCAAACCGCTCCCGCACCTCGCGGAAGAGAGCCTTGAGCTCGGTCTCCTTGCCCATGACCTCAGGCAACCGCTCCACCTCAGCCTCGAGGTAGCCTTCCTGCCTGCGGTACTGCAGGACTCGAACCCGGGCAAAGGCCTGCACCAGCATCTGGACCGAACCATCGGCGTTTTTGCGCATCCTCAGAATGTTGCAGGCCGTCCCCACCTCAAAGAGGTCCTGGGGGCCCGGCTCCTCTACCTCCTTATCGCGCTGGCTCACGATGAGGATGACCCTCTCCTGGGAGAGTGCAGCCTCAATGGCCCGAATTGATATCGGCCGGCCCGCGTCAATGGGCATGACCATGGTGGGGTAGATGACCGAACCGCGCACCGGGCAGACCGGGAGGGCAGTGGGAATGGGGTGGTTGGTGGTCCTTTCCATCTGGATTCCTCAAGAGCGCACAGCGGAATTACTACTTTAGGGCCCTCAGCCCTCATCTGCAAGGTACATCTATGAGCCTAGTCTTGTCAAGTTTAGTGAATCTACCTTTAGCAAACAGCCTGCCCAGGTCAGCCCCCAGAGGGTCCAGCCTGTATGCTGGAGGGGATGCAAGGGGCGGCCCGAATGCTGTTCACGATCCTCCTGATTCTGGCAGGGCTGACCTGGGGGCTATCCATGTGGGGCTGGGCCTGGGGCCAGCGCAGCGGGGGCGGGGTGGGGGGCCGAGGGGGCTTTTCCGCGCCCCGCAGCCTGCCCTCGGTCCCGCGGGTCAACCCCGCCCCAACCCCCTCCTGGCCCCTGCCGACCCCAACCTACCCAAGCCCCAGACCGCCCATCTACGTGGCTCCAGGCACCGGCCCAAGCCGGGGGTTTGACCTGGTGGCCCTCCTGTTGATTGGAGGGATTGTGCTGCTCACCCTCTACATGGTGCGGGGCCTCAAACGAGCAGGCACCGGGGATGAGGAGGCCACGGTAGCCCGGCTGCGGCTTGCCATCCTCTACTCCCCCACCCTCCAGCAACGCTTGCGCAGGCTGGCCGAAGAGGCCGATACCGAGAGCGTGCGGGGCCTGGCCGACCTGGTGGACAACGCCGCGGTGCTCCTGCTGCGCGAAGCCCCGGGGTGGCGCTTCGGCCAGTACGAGGTCTGGCAAGGCCCACTGGAAGAGGCCGAGGGCCGCTTCGACGCCTGGATGAGCGAGACCCGGGCGGAGTTCGTGGAGACCTTCCAGCATTTTGAGGGGCGGAAGGAGGTGCACAACGACTACCGACCCCAAGCTGAGCCCGACGGGCGGTACATCCTGGCCACCCTGCTCCTGGCGGTGCGGGGCGGGCTGCCGCCGGTGCCCACCCCCTTGCGCCGGGAAGGAGCCAAGGCCGCACTGCTGGCCCTCACCACCTCGAGCCCTACCAACACCCTAGCCAGCTACCTAGCCTGGACGCCCGAAGCCCCCGGCGAGGCGCTGACCGAGGGGGAGCTGCTCAAGGGCTGGCCCCAGCTCGAGCTGCTCTGACCGCCTCCTCTATCGCCTCGTAAGGGGGCTCCTGGGAGGGAACCTCAGCCACCCAGGCCCAGACCACCCGCCCCTGAGGCCCCACCACATAGGCCGCCCGCTGGGAAAAACCAGGCAGGCCCTTCAGGCTGATCTCCAGACCAAAAGCCCGGGTAGCCTCGCGGTTGTAGTCGGAGAGCAGGGGAAAACTCAGCCCTAGCTTTTCCGCATAGGCCCCCAGCGTCCAGGGGGTGTCCACGCTGATTCCGTAGACCCGTGCCCCCAGGGCGTTGTAGGTGGCAAGCCCATCCCGCACGGCGCAAAGCTCCCTCTCGCAAACCCGGGTGTGCGCCGCCGGGAAGAACAGGAGGACCAAAGGGCCATCCCCTGCGAGCTCGGGAAGCCGGCAGGGCTCTACGCTGGGAGTGTACACGACAACATCGGGCAGAAGGTCGCCTACCTGAACTGCCATGAGGCCAGTTTACCCCACATGCCCTGGGCCAACCGTGGGGTACTGAGGAGTGGCCCACAGCCCGCCCTGGGCGGTGGGGCTGGCCCTGGGAGGCTACGCCTTCATCTTCCGCCGGCTCGAGGCCGGGCTCCGGGCCGCGCGGGGGCCTAGGGCCAGAAAAAGTGTGCTACCTCGCATTCCTATAGTTGAAACCTCATTATTTTAGAGCTAAATAAAAAGTGCGGGCAGGGACCAACGTCTGCCTTGGGGGAGAGGATGAGGATCGTCTGCATCGGTGGTGGCCCGGCGGGGCTTTATTTCGCCCTGCTGATGAAAAAGCAGAACCCGGCGCACGAGATCACCGTGCTCGAGCGCAACCGCCCCGACGATACCTTCGGCTGGGGGGTGGTCTTCTCTGACCAAACGCTGGGGAACCTGGAAAAGGCCGACTACCCCACCTACGACCAGATCCGGCAAGCCTTCCACCACTGGGACGACATAGAGATCCACTTCAAGGGCCAGGTCATTCGCTCCGGGGGCCACGGCTTTGTGGGTATCGGGCGGAAAAAGCTCTTGAACATCCTGCAAGACCGGTGCTTGGAGCTGGGGGTCAACCTGGTCTTCCAAACCGAGGTCACCGACGACGAGGCAGTGGCGCGGGCGTACCGGGCCGACCTGGTCATCGCCGCAGACGGCATAAACAGCCGCACCCGAAAAAAGTACGAGGCCACCTTCAAGCCCGATGTGGACGTTCGCAAGTGCCGCTTTGTCTGGCTGGGAACCCACCAGCCGTTCCCGGCCTTTACCTTCGCCTTCGAGAAAACCGAGTGGGGCTGGTTCCAGGCCCACGCCTACCAGTTCGACCCCGAAACCTCCACCTTCATTGTGGAAACCCCAGAAACGGTCTGGCAAAAGGCCGGGCTGGACCGGATGAGCCAGGAAGAGGGCATCGCCTTTTGCGAGAGGCTCTTCGCCAAGTACCTAGGCGGGCACAAGCTGATGTCCAACGCCCGGCACCTCAGGGGCTCGGCCATCTGGATTAGGTTCTCCCGTGTGGTCTGCGAGAGCTGGGTCCACTGGAACGGCCGGGTTCCGGTGGTGCTGATGGGCGACGCAGCCCACACCGCCCACTTCTCCATCGGCAGCGGCACCAAGCTTGCGCTGGAGGACGCCATCGAGCTGGCGCGCACCTTTGAGCGGATAGGCGACACCCCAGCCCAGCTGCGGGAGGTGCTGGAGGAGTACCAGCGGGTGCGGCGGGTGGAGGTGCTCAGGCTGCAAAACGCCGCGCGCAACTCCACCGAGTGGTTTGAGAACGTGGAGCGCTACAGCCATTTCGAGGCCCCGCAGTTCGCCTACAGCCTGCTTACCCGCTCGCAACGGGTCTCCCACGAAAACCTCAGGCTGCGGGACAGGAAGTACCTGGAGGGCTACGAGGCCTGGCTGGCCGAGCGGGCTGGGCTGCCCAGAAAGCCCATCCCGCCCATGTTCCTCCCCTTCCGCCTGCGGGGGCTGGAGCTCAAGAACCGGGTGGTGGTCTCGCCCATGGCCATGTACTCGGCCAAGGACGGCCTGGTGAACGACTTCCACCTGGTCCACCTGGGGGCCAGGGCCCTGGGCGGGGCGGCTTTGGTTTTCACCGAGATGACCGCCCCCTCGCCCGACGGACGCATCACCCCGGGCTGTGCAGGGCTGTGGAGCGAGGCCCACATGCGGGCCTACAAGCGCATCGTGGACTTTGTCCACGAGCACACCGACGCCAAGATAGCCCTCCAGCTCGGGCATGCTGGGCCCAAGGGCTCCACCCAGGTGGGCTGGGAGGCCATCGACGAGCCCCTACCCGAGGGTAACTGGCCCCTCATCGCCCCCTCCCCCATCCCCTACGGCCCCAACAACCAGGTGCCGCGCGAGATGACCCGGGAGGACATGGAGCGGGTCAAGGCCGACTTCGTACGAGCGGCTTTGTGGGCGGTTGAGGCTGGCTTCGACTGGCTCGAGCTGCACTGCGCCCACGGATACCTCCTCTCGGCTTTCATCTGCCCCCTCACCAACCACCGCACCGACGAGTATGGGGGCAGCCTGGAGAACCGCTGCCGCTACCCGCTGGAGGTCTTCAGGGCCCTGAGGGCCGTCTGGCCCGAGCACCTGCCCATGTCGGTGCGCATCTCGGCCCACGACTGGGCCCCGGGGGGCAACACCCCCGACGACGCGGTGGAGATAGCCCGCCTCTTCAAGGAAGCCGGCTGCGACCTGATCGACGTTTCCTCCGGCCAGACCACCCGGCTGGCCCGGCCCATCTACGGGCGGATGTACCAGACCCCCTTCGCCGACCGCATCCGCAACGAGGTGGGCATCGCCACCATGGCGGTGGGGGCCATCTACGAGGCCGACCACGTGAACTCCATCATCGCCGCCGGGCGGGCTGACCTGTGCGCCATCGCTCGGCCCCACCTAGCCGACCCCCACTGGACGCTGAACCAGGCTGCCCGGCTGGGCTACACCGAGGTTGGGTGGCCCAAGCAGTACCTCTCGGGCAAGGCCCAGCTCGAGCGCAACCTGGCCCGGGCCTCGCTCGAGCGGGCCGAGGAGCTGGCCATCCGCGGCGTATGAGACCCCTGGAAGACCGCCACGCCCTCATCACCGGCGCCAGCCGGGGCATCGGGGCGGCCATTGCCAGGGCCCTGGGCGAGGCCGGTGCGGCCCTGAGCCTGTTAGGCCGCGACCAGAAGGCCCTCCTGCAGCGGGCCCGGGAGCTTGGGGGAAGGGCGCACGTGGAGGTCTGCGACGTGACCGACCCCGAGGCGGTGCACCGGGCAGTGAGGGGCGCGGAGGCAGCCTGGGGACCGGTGCACATCCTGGTCAACAACGCCGGCCAGGCCGAAAGCTGCCCCTTCCCCAAGACCGAGCTGGAGCTGTGGGAGCGGATGCTAAGGGTCAACCTGACCGGGGCCTTCCTCTGCACCCGGGCCGTCCTGCCGGGAATGCTCCAGGCCGGCTGGGGACGCATCGTGAACGTGGCCAGCACCGCTGGGCTGAAGGGCTACCCTTACGTCGCCGCGTACGTGGCGGCTAAGCACGGCCTGGTGGGCCTGACCCGGGCTCTAGCGCTGGAGCTGGCCCAAAAGAACATCACCGTCAACGCGGTCTGCCCTGGCTTCACTGAGACTGGGCTGCTGGAGGACAGCATAGCCCGCATCGTGGAGAAGACCGGCCGCAGCCCGGGCGAGGCTCGGGAAGAGCTGGTCCGGGCCAACCCCCAGGGCCGCTTCGTGAGGCCCGAAGAGGTAGCCCAGGCCGTGCTGTGGCTGGCGCTGCCCGGCTCAGCAGCCGTCAACGGGCAGGCCATTGCGGTAGCAGGAGGGGAAGTCTAGATGACCACGCTGGAGAAGGACCTGGAGACCCGCCTGGCCGAAGACCACCACCAGGCCATCAAGCTCTGGTTACGGATGCTGACCTGCACCAACCTCATCACCGGAAAGATCCGGGGCCGGTTGCGCGAGAACTTCGCAACCACCCTACCCCGCTTTGACCTGCTGGCCCAGCTCGAGCGCCACCCCGAGGGGCTTCGGATGGGGGAGCTCTCCCAGCGCATGATGGTCACCACCGGAAACGTTACCGGGATTGCCGACCAGCTCGAGGCTGAAGGGCTGGTGCGGCGCGAGGCCGACCCCAAGGACCGCCGCTCGGTGGTGCTGCGGCTTACCCCTAAGGGGCAGGCCGTCTTCAGCGCAATGGCCAAAGTCCACGAGGGCTGGGTCATCGAGTTCTTCGAGGGACTCTCCACGGAAGAAAAGGAGACCCTCTACGCCCTTTTGGGCAAACTCAAGCGCCACCTAAACGGGAGGAGGAGCCCATGAAGCGGCCCGACGGCAGCATCGCCCTGGCCGACTACCAGGCCCAGCACTTCCTCTGGCAGGTAGAGGACCGGGTAGCCACCCTGACCCTAAACCGCCCGGAGCGGAAGAACCCCCTCACCTTTGAGTCCTACGCCGAGCTGCGCGACCTATTCCGGGCCCTCCCCTACGCCACAGACGTGCGGGCGGTGGTGCTCACCGGAGCCCAGGGAAACTTCTCCTCTGGGGGTGATGTGTACGAGATCATCGGCCCCCTGACCCAGATGAAGACCCCGGAGCTGCTGGCCTTTACCCGCATGACCGGGGATGTGGTCAAGGCCATGCGGAACTGCCCGCAGCCCATTGTAAGCGCGGTGGACGGGGTGTGCGCCGGGGCCGGGGCGATTTTGGCCATGGCCTCAGACCTCCGCTTCGGCACCGCCCGCAGCAGGACCGCCTTCCTCTTCGCACGGGTGGGGCTGGCCGGATGCGACATGGGGGCCTGCGCCATGCTACCCCGCATCATCGGGCAGGGCCGGGCCGCCGAACTCCTGTACACGGGCCGGAGCATGAGCGGCGAGGAGGGGCTGGCCTGGGGCTTCTTCAACCGGCTTTGCGAGCCCGAGACCCTGCTGGAGGAGGCCCAGGCCTTCGCCCGGGAGCTGGCCACCGGCCCCACCTTCGCCCACGCCATGACCAAGCGAATGCTCCACCAGGAGTGGAGCATGGGGCTGGACGAAGCTATAGAGGCCGAAGCTCAGGCCCAGGCCCTGTGCATGGCTACCCAGGACTTCCGCCGGGCCTACGAGGCCTTCGTGGCCAGGGAGAAGCCGGTATTCCAGGGGGACTAGATGAACCGCGCGCACCTCGAGTGGCCCTTCTTTGAGCCAGAGCACCGCCGGCTGGCCCAGGAGGTCTGGGCCTGGGCCCGAAAAAACCTAGGGGAACACCCCGAGACCGACGTGGACCGCACCTGCCAGCGCCTGGTGCGGGCTTTGGGGGAGGCTGGCTTCATCCGCTATGCGGTAGGGGGTCAGGCCTACGGCGGGGCCAAGGAGACCATTGACACCCGTGCGGTCTGCCTCATCCGCGAGGCCCTGGCCTACCACCACGGCCTAGCCGACTTCGCCTTTGCCATGCAGGGGCTGGGCTCAGGGGCCATCACCCTCTGCGGCAACGAGGCGCAAAGGGCTCGCTACCTGCCCAAGGTAGCCCAGGGCCAGGCCATCGCGGCTTTTGCCCTATCCGAACCCCAGGCCGGCTCGGATGTGGGGGGCCTGTCCACCCTGGCTCAGCAGGAGGGCGGGACCTACGTGCTGAACGGCGAGAAAACCTGGATATCCAACGGGGGCATCGCCGACTTCTACGTGGTCTTTGCCCGCGCCCCAGGAAGCCAGGGGTCCAAGGGAATAAGCGCCTTTGTGGTGGACGCGGACACCCCGGGCCTCGAGGTAGCCGAGCGGCTCGAGGTGATGGCCCCCCACCCCCTGGCCACCCTGCGCTTCCGGGACTGCCGCATACCCCGGGCCCAACGCCTGGGCGAGGAAGGGGAAGGCTTCAAAATCGCTATGCAGACCCTGGACATCTTCCGCACCTCGGTGGCCGCGGCGGCTTTGGGCTTCGCCCGGCGGGCGCTGGACGAGGCCCTGGCCCGCGCCACCACCCGCCGGATGTTCGGCCAGACCCTGGCCGAATTCCAGCTCACCCAAGCCAAGCTGGCCCAGATGGCCGTCCAGATTGACACCGCAGCCCTCCTCACCTACCGGGCAGCCTGGCTGCGCGACCAGGGCAGGCGGGTAACCCTGGAAGCGGCTATGGCCAAACTCACCGCCACCGAACACGCTCAGCAGGTGATTGACGCCGCGGTGCAGCTGTGGGGCGGTCTGGGGGTGAAAAAGGGACAGGTGGTGGAGTCGCTTTACCGCGAAATCCGAGCCCTGCGCATCTACGAGGGGGCCAGCGAGGTGCAGCAGCTCATCATCGCCCGCGAACTGCTAAAAGCCTACCAAAAGCCGGAGGAGGTTTCGGTATGAGGCCAAAGCGACCAACCAAAGGAGGGCCGGTATGGGCCACACCGCCCATGTAGACACCTTTGCTCGGGACAACCTGCCGCCCAGGTCCGAGTGGCCCGAGCTCATCTTCAAGCTACCTGAGCTGGCCTACCCCGAGCGGCTCAACGCCGCCACCGAGCTGCTCGACCGGATGGCCGAGCGGCACCCCGAGCGCACCTGCCTGCTGGCCCCGGGGATCCGCTGGAGCTACCGGGAGCTTCTGGAAAAGGCCAACCGCATCGCCCATGTGCTGGTGGAGGATATGGGTCTGGTGCCGGGCAACCGGGTGCTCTTGCGGGCCCCCAACCACCCCATGCTGGTGGCCGCCTGGTTCGCGGTGCTGAAAGCTGGGGGCATCGCCGTCACCACCATGCCCCTGCTGCGGAGCAAGGAGCTCACCGAGGTGATCACCAAAGCCCAGGTCAGCCACGCCCTGTGCGACGCTCGCCTGGGGGAAGAGCTGGAGAACGCTCGAGCGGCCTGCCCCAGCCTGCAGCAGGTGCTCTACTGGGGCGAAGGGGGCGGCCTGGAGGGGCGGATGGAGGGCAAGCCCACGGGGTTCCAAAACCTAGACACAGCCAGCGACGACGTGGCCCTCATCGCCTTTACCTCAGGCACCACCGGCAAGCCCAAGGGCTGCGTGCACTTCCACCGCGACCTGCTGGCGGTTTGCGACACCTTCGGCAAGCACATCCTTAGGGCCTCCCCCGAGGACACCTTCATCGGAAGCCCGCCCTTGGCGTTTACCTATGGGCTTGGGGGGCTGGTGCTCTTTCCCATGCGCATCGGGGCCAAAAGCGTGCTGTTGGAGCGGGCCAGCCCGGAACTGCTGCTCCCGGCCATTGCGGAGTTCAGGGCCAGCGTCCTCTTCACCTCCCCCACCGCCTACCGGGCCATGGCCGCCCAGGCCCGGGGACACGAGCTCTCCTCGCTTAGGAAGTGCGTCTCGGCCGGGGAGTTTCTACCCCCCTCCACCCGCAAGCTCTGGAAAGAGGCCACCGGAATCGAGATGATAGACGGCATCGGGGCCACCGAGATGCTGCACATCTTCATCTCCCACACCGAGGAGGAGGCCAAACCGGGGGCCACTGGAAAGCCCGTGCCCGGCTATGAGGCCCGCGTGGTGGACGAGGAAGGCAACCCGCTTCCTCCCGGGGTGGTGGGGCGGCTGGCGGTGCGGGGGCCCACCGGCTGCCGCTACCTGGATGACCCCCGCCAGCGCAACTACGTGCAGAAGGGCTGGAACATCACCGGAGACGCCTATTTGGTGGATGAGGAGGGCTACTTCGTCTACCAGGCTCGTACCGACGACATGATCATCTCGGCAGGCTACAACATCGCCGCACCGGAGGTGGAGGACGCCCTCCTGCTGCACCCAGCCGTAGCGGAGTGCGCGGTGGTGGGGGCCCCCGACCCCGAGCGGGGCCAGATTGTGAAGGCCTACGTGGTGCTGCGGCCTGGCTTTGCCCCCTCGAGCGAGCTCTCAAAGGAACTACAAGACTTTGTCAAACAGCAAATCGCTCCCTACAAGTACCCCCGGGCCATCGAATTCCGCGAGAGCCTGCCCCGCACCCAGACCGGTAAGCTACAGCGGTACATCCTGCGGCAGGAGGCCCAGCAGGTGAAAGGCTGAAGATGGCGACCAGGGACATCCAGATTCTACAACCCCCCGGCTGGCCCAAGCCCAAAGGCTACGCCAACGGCATAGCGGCGCGAGGACGGCTGGTCTTCATCGCGGGCATGGTCGGCTGGAACCGGGAAGGGGTTTTTGAGAGCGACGAATTCGTGGCCCAAGCCTACCAGGCCCTGAAAAATGTCCTGGAAACCCTGGCTGAGGCCGGTGGCCGGCCCGAACACCTGGTGCGGCTCACCTGGTTCGTGACCAGCAAGGCGGAGTACCTGGCCTCGCTGGAGGCCCTGGGCGAAGCCTATCGGGCCCTGATGGGCCGCCACTACCCCGCCATGACCGTGGTGGAGGTGAAGGCCCTCTTGGAGGACCGGGCCAAGGTGGAGATTGAGGCCACCGCGGTTATCCCGGAGTGAGGAGGTCCTGTGGTTCCCGCCGAGATACAGGCCCTTGACCGGGCCGACCCCCTGGCCGCCAAGCGGGAAGCCTTTGTGATTCCCGAAGGGCTGATCTATCTGGACGGCAACTCCCTGGGGCCCCTGCCCAAGCGGGTGGCGGAGCGGATGCGGGAGGTGGTGGAGGGGCAGTGGGGGCAGGACCTGATCCGGAGCTGGAACCTGCACGGCTGGATTGGCCTGCCGCAGAGGCTCGGGGCCCGAATCGCCCGGCTCATAGGGGCCGAGGCAGACGAGGTGGTGGTGGCCGACTCCACCTCGGTCAACCTCTTCAAGGTGCTTCTGGCCGCACTGGAGCTGCGCCCCGGCCGCAGGGTCATCCTATCCGAGGTGGACAACTTCCCCACCGACCTTTACATCGCCCAGGGCCTGCGGGAGCTTCGGGAAGGCTGCGAGCTGCGCTTTGTGCCGAGGGAGGAAATTGAAGCCGCCCTGGACGAGGAGACCGCGGTGCTCCTGCTCACCGAGGTGGACTACCGCACCGGATACCGCCACGACATGGCCCACCTGACCCGGCTGGCTCAGGCCAGAGGGGCGCTGGTGGTCTGGGACCTGGCCCACAGCGCGGGGGCCTTCCCGGTACACCTGAACGCCTGCGGGGTGGACTTCGCGGTGGGCTGCGGCTACAAGTACCTGAACGGAGGTCCAGGAGCGCCCGCCTTTCTCTACGTGGCGCGGCGCCACCAGAAGTCCCTCAAACCCTTCCTGACCGGCTGGATGGGCCACCAAGACCCCTTTGCCTTCAGCGTCACCTACACCCCAGCAGAGGGCCTGCGCCGGATGACCGTGGGCACCCCACCTATCCTCTCCATGAGCGCGCTGGAAGCAGCTTTGGAGGTGTGGGAAGGGGTAGAGATGGCGCAGGTACGGGAAAAATCGCTCAGGCTTACCGACTTGTTCATAGAGCGGATGGCCCCCCTGGCGGCCCGCTACGGCCTCGAGCTGGCCACCCCCCTCGAGCACGCCCGCCGGGGCAGCCAGGTGGCCTACCGCCACCCCGAGGGCTACGCCATCGTGCAGGCCCTTATCGCCCAGGGGGTGGTGGGCGACTTCCGCCACCCAAACATCCTGCGCTTCGGCTTTGGACCTCTCTACCTGCGCTACGCCGACGTGTACGAGGCGGTGGAGCGGTTCGAGCGGGTGATGGCGCAGGGGCTCTGGCAGGACCCCCGCTACCGGGAGAAAGCCCAGGTGACCTGATGAAGGACACGACCTACCGGACCGCCCACACCGACTTTAGCCGGGAGCTTTCCTACGGCGACTACCTTCGGCTGGACGCACTCCTAGAGGCCCAGCAACCCCTGACCAAGGCCCACGACGAGGTGCTCTTCATCGTGGTGCACCAGGTGCAGGAACTCTGGATGAAGCTCATCATCCACGAGCTCACCTCGGCGATGGCCTTGCTGGAGGAAGGCGTGGTGGACCCAGCCTTGAAGATGCTCAGCCGGGTCTGCCGGGCCCAGGAGCAGATGAGCCAAAGCTGGGAGGTGCTGACCACCATGACCCCGGCGGACTACCTGGAGTTCCGCTGGGCCTTCGGCAAAGCCTCGGGGTTTCAGTCCTATCAGTATCGGCTGATTGAATTCCTCCTTGGCAACAAGCAACCCTTCATGATGCGCCCCCACCGCCACCGGCCCGAGTACGGGAGGCTCGAGCGGGCCCTGCACAGCCCCAGCCTCTACGACCTCTCCTTGCGGCTCCTCCACAGACGGGGCCTAAGCATCCCCTCGGAGGTGCTGGCGCGCGACTTCGCCCAGCCCTACCAGCCCCACCCGGCGGTAGCGGAAGCCTGGCTGGCGGTCTACCGCCAAACCGAGCGCTACTGGGAGCTGTACTACCTGGCCGAGAAGCTGGTGGATGTGGAGGAGAATTTCCGCCGCTGGCGCTTCAACCACCTGACCACCGTGGAGCGCACCATCGGCCACAAACAGGGCACCGGGGGTACCGCCGGCGTCCCCTATCTGAGGCGGGCCTTGGAGGTCGTGCTCTTCCCCGAGCTCTGGCAGGTGCGGACACTCCTTTAGATGAGGAAAACCCTTATGATGCAGCGAAAACCGGAGGAGGAAAGATGAAAAAGGCAATCTGGCTGTTAGTCCTTCTGGCCCTCGGCTTCTCGGCATCGCTGGCCCAAACCCGCACGGTCAAGGTCGGCTTCGTGAGCACCCTCTCAGGTGGAGGGGCTGCTTTGGGCATTGACGTTCGGGACGGTTTCAACCTGGCCATAAGGCTCCTTGGCAACCAGCTCGGGGGGCTGCCGGTGGAGGTGCTGGTGGCCGACGACCAGCAGAACCCCGACGTAGCCCGCCAGGCGGTGGACCGGATGCTCAAGCGCGACCGGGTGGACTTCATGACCGGTATCATCTTCTCCAACGTCCTCCTGGCCGTGGGCGAGGCCATCTTCGAGGAAAAGGTTTTCTACATCAGCCCCAACGCCGGCCCCTCAGAGTACGCCGGGGAGCAGTGCAGCCCCTACTTCATCAACGTGGCTTGGCAGAACGACAACCTGCACGAGGCGATGGGCCAGTACGTGCAGACCCGCCGCTTCGAGAACGCCTTCCTGCTGGCCCCCAACTACCCCGCCGGACGCGACGCCCTCACCGGCTTCAAGCGCTTCTTCAAGGGCAAGGTGGTGGCCGAGGTCTACCACCGCTTGGGCCAGCTCGATTTCTCCGCTGAGATCGCCCAGATCCGCGCGGTGCGGCCCAAGGCGGTCTATGCCTTTGAGCCCGGAGCCATGGGGGTCAACTTCATCAAGCAGTACGCCGAGGCCGGCCTCTTGCGCGAGATACCCCTCTTCCTACCGGGCTTCTCCGCTGATGCGGACGTAATCCGCGCGGTGGGGCGGGCCATGGTAGGCATCTACAACAGCTCGCAGTGGGCACTTGAGCTCAACAACCCGGTCAACCAGCGCTTCGTAGAGGAGTTCCGCAAGGCCTATGGCCGCATCCCCACGCTCTACGCCTCGCAGGGCTACGACGCGGCCCTGCTCCTGGACACCGCCATCAAGGCGGTGGGGGGCGACCTGAGCAAGAAGGATGAGCTGCGCAAGGCCATGCTGGCCGGATTCAACAGCACCCGCGGGTTCATCCGCTTCAGCCCCAACGGCTACCCCATCCAGAACTACTACCTGCGGCAGGTGATCCAGCAGCCCGGTGGCGAGATCGTGAACCGGCTGGTGGGAACCATCTTCACCAACCACCGCGACGCCTACGTGGATAGGTGCAAGCTCCGCTAGGTATGCCCCCCTCACTCCTAATAGAGCAGCTCCTGAATGGCCTTCAGTTTGGCCTGATGCTCTTCCTGCTGGCCGCTGGCCTCACCCTGGTCTTCGGCATCATGGACATGATCAACCTCGCCCACGGCTCGCTCTACATGATTGGGGCCTACCTGACCGCAACCTTCGTGGGCCTGCTGGGCAACTTCTGGCTAGCGGTACTCCTGGCGGTCCTGGGCACCGCCCTTGTCGGGATGCTTTTGGAGCTCAGCGTACTGCGCCAGCTCTACCGGCGCGACCACCTTTCGCAGGTGCTGGCCACCTTCGCGCTCATTCTCATCATCAACGAGGTGGTGCGCATCATCTGGGGCTCCCAACCCCTTCTGCTCTCCGCCCCCGAGGGGCTTTCAGGACCGGTGGAGCTCCTGCCGGGGCTGAGCTACTCGGCCTACCGGCTCACCATCATCGGGGTGGGGCTTTTGGTGGCGGCGCTCCTCTTCTGGCTGGTCAACCGCACCCGGGTCGGGATGTGGCTCCGGGCCGGGGCTTCCAACCGCGAGATGGCCCAGGCCATGGGGGTGCCCATCCGCCCCCTCTTCACCCTGCTCTTCGGGGTGGGTGCGGGGCTGTGCGCCGTCGCCGGGGCCTTCTTGGGGCCCATCCTGGCGGTGCAGATTGGGATGGGCGAGGGCATCCTGATCCTGGCCTTTGTGGTCATCGTGATCGGCGGGATTGGCTCCATCAAGGGAGCCCTGGTGGGGGCCCTGCTGGTGGGCACCGTGGACACCGCGGGGCGGGCCTTCCTACCCCTCCTGCTCTCGCAGGTGGCCTCCCCCGAGGTGGCGGCCAACCTCGGGCCGGCCCTGGCCTCCATCCTGATCTACCTCCTGATGGCGGCGGTGCTCTTCTTCAGACCCCAGGGGCTCTTCCCGGCCCGCACCTAGGAGGAGCCCGATGCGCTGGCCCCTCCTTCTGTTGGTCCTCTTCCTGCTGGCGTTTCCCCCCATCGCCAGCGCAACGGGGCTCGAGTTCTACCAGGGCCTCCTGACCAAGATCATGATCCTGGCCCTGGCCGCCAGCAGCCTGAACCTGATCCTGGGGTATGGGGGTATGGTGAGCTTCGGCCACGCCGCCTACTTCGGCCTGGGGGCCTACGCCGTGGCCATCCTGATGCGCGAAGGGATAAGCTCGGGCTGGGTCATCTGGGGGGTGGCGGTGGGGCTTAGCGCCTTGCTGGCCCTTCTCATCGGGGCCATCTGCCTGAGGACCCGGGGGGTCTACTTCATCATGATCACCCTGGCCTTCGCCCAGATGATCTACTACCTGGTGGTCTCCTTCAAGCAGTACGGCGGGGAGGACGGCCTCAGGGCCCGGCGGCCCGAGTTTGGCCTCTTTGAGCTAACCGATACCGCCCTTTACTACCTCAGCCTGGCGGTGCTGGCCGGGGCCCTGTACCTTCTGCACCGGCTGGTTCACTCGCGCTTTGGGCGGGTGCTCCAGGCCATCCGCGAGAACGAGTCCCGGGCTTTGGCCCTGGGTTACCCGGTTTTCCACTTCCAGCTCGTGGCCTTTGTGCTCTCGGGGGCCCTGGCCGGGCTGGCTGGGGCCCTGATGGCCCACTACACCCAGTACGCCTCGCCCAACCTGCTGGCCTGGCAGCAGTCCGGCCACCTGATGATGATGGTCATCCTGGGCGGGGTGGGGCAGTTTTGGGGCGGGGTGCTGGGGGCGGCAACGCTCTCCATCGTGGAGGAGGTCCTGCAGGACCTCACCATCCATTGGCAGCTTGGGGTGGGGCTGATCCTGCTGTTCATCGTGCTCTTCGCCCCCAAAGGGCTGGCCGGTCTCCTGAGGAGGAGGCCATGATTCTCCTGGAAACCCAACAGCTCAGCAAGCGGTTCGGCGGGCTGCTGGCAGTCAACAGCTGCAATCTGGAGGTGAGGGCAGGAGAGGTCCACGCACTAATTGGCCCTAACGGCGCGGGCAAGACCACCCTGCTCAACCTCATAACCGGTGTGCTGGCCCCCAGCAAGGGCCAGATTCGCTTTGACGGCCAGGAGATCACCCACCTGCCAGCCCATGCCCGGGTGCACCGGGGGCTGGCCCGCACCTTCCAGATCACCAACCTGTTCAAAAACTACACCGTGCGGGTGAACCTCGAGCTGGCCGTGCAGGCCCGCCGGGGCAGCAGTTTTCGCTTCTGGCAGCCCGTCGCAAAGGAAAGGGCCCTTACCGAGGAAGCCTTCCAGGTGGCCGAACGGGTGGGTTTGGGGAGGCGCTTTGAGGTGGTGGCGGGCCAGCTCTCCCACGGGGAGCAGCGGGCCCTCGAGGTGGCCCTGGCCCTGGCCTCCAAGCCCAAGCTTCTGCTCCTGGACGAGCCCATGGCTGGCATGGGCCCTGAGGAGTCAGCGCGAATGGTGGAGCTTATAGAAAGCCTGCGCCAAGAGTTCACCATCCTGCTGGTCGAGCACGATATGGACGCCGTCTTCCGGCTGGCCCAGCGCATCTCGGTGCTGGTCTACGGCCAAGTCATCGCCACTGGAACCCCAGAGGAAATCCGGGCTAACCCCGAGGTGCACAGGGCCTACCTGGGCGACGAAGGGGGTGCGGCGTGAACCCCTTGCTGCAGATTGAAGGCTTGGAAGCCTTCTATGGACCCAGCCAGGTGCTCTTTGGGGTGAGCCTCGAGGTCGGCCAGGGCCAGGTAGCCACCCTGCTGGGACGCAATGGCATGGGCAAGACGAGCACCGTGCGCTCCATCATGGGCCTCATCCCAACCATGCGAGGCCGTATCCGCTTTGCCGGGCAACCCATTGAGGGCCTGCCTCCAGAGCGAATTGCCGCCCTAGGCATCGGCCTGGTGCCTGAGGGGCGCCAGATCTTTCCCAACCTCACCGTGGAGGAAAACCTCGTCGCCTTCGCCGCCAACCGCAGCCAAAGCCCAAACCCCTGGACCCTTGGGCGGGTCTATGAGCTTTTCCCCAGGCTACGGGAGCGGCGCCACCACCTGGGCCACCAGCTTTCCGGAGGCGAGCAGCAGATGCTGGCCATTGGCCGGGCCCTCATGACCAATCCCCGCCTGCTCATCCTGGACGAGGCCACCGAGGGCCTGGCCCCCCTGCTGCGCGAGGAAATCTGGCGGGTACTCCGCCTGCTCAAGGAGGGTGGCCAGACCATACTGGTGATCGACAAGTACCTGGAGCGCCTATTCCCCCTGGCCGACCAGCACACCATCCTGGAGCGGGGCCGGGTGGTCTGGCAGGGAACCTCCCAAGAGCTCAAGGCTAGCCCCGAGGTTTGGAAGAGGTATCTGAGCGTATGAGCGAACCCTCCTGGATAGAACTCCAGTACAGCCCCCGTCTTACCGTGCCCGACGCGGCCGCATACTTCCAGCGCTGGGCCGAAGCCTCCCGGGTCGCCCGTGAAGCCTTACCCCACCACGCCAACCTGCGGTACGGCCCAGGCGAGAAGGAAACCCTTGACCTCTTCCCTGCCCCAGAAAGCCGCTACCTGCTCGTCTTCATCCACGGCGGCTACTGGCGGGCCTTCGATAAGAACGACTTCTCCTGGCTGGCCCCGCCCCTGGTAGAGGCTGGTCTCAGCGTGGCGGTGCTGAACTACGCTCTCTGCCCAGCGGTAACCATTCCAGAGATTACCGAGCAGTGTCGCCGGGCAGTGGCCTGGCTGCACCGCGAGGCCCCCCGCTACGGTGCACACGGCCCCTTGCTCATCAGCGGGCACTCGGCGGGAGGGCACCTGACAGCCGAACTCTTCGCCACCCCCTGGGAAGCCTACGACGTACCCCAGGAGGCCTTCGCAGGGGGCATCGCCATCAGCGGGCTTTTTGACCTGGAGCCCCTTCTACAGGTGTCCTTCAACACCGAGTTGCGCCTTGACCAAAAGAGCGCCAAGGCCTCGAGCCCCGTTCACAAGCGACCCACCCTGAAGGTGCCCTTGGTGCTGGCATTAGGGGCGCTGGAATCAGAGGAGTTCCACCGGCAAAGCCAGCTCCTCAACCAGGCCTGGCCCGGGGTCTGTCACGGGATCATCCGGGTCCCTGAGACCCATCACTTCAGCGTCCTAGACGCCCTGGCTGACCCCAGCAGCCCGCTTTGGCGGCCCTTCTCCTAGGCTACTCCTCCAAGGTGGAAAGGTCGCCTGGGTCCTGCCCCAACGCCTGGGCCCTCAAAAGCCGCCGTAGGATTTTGCCTGAGCGGGTTTTGGGCAGCCTGTCCACGAAGACCAGCTCCCCTGGCGTAGCGATGGGGCCGAGCTGGTGCCGCACATGCTGGACAATCTCCTGCTGCAAGGTAGGGGTCTTCTCCCAACCCGCCCGCAGCACCACAAAGGCCTGGATGCGCTCGCCCTTAATGGGGTCGGGCACGCCAATCACCGCAGCCTCAGCCACAGCAGGATAGGCAACCAGGGCGCTCTCCACATCGGCGGTGCCAATGCGGTGCCCCGCCACATTGAGCACATCGTCAGCCCGGCCCAGCACCGCAAAGTAGCCGTCCTCGCTCCGGCTGGCCACATCCCCCGCGGCATAGAACCCGCCGGGAATCTCCTCCCAGTACCGGGTGTAGCGGCCATGGTCGCCCCAGATGGTGCGCATCATGTGAGGAAAAGGCCGGCCCAGGACGAGCAGCCCTCCCCTGCCTGGGGGCACCTCCTTTCCCTCAGCGTCCACTACCTTTGCCTCCACCCCGGGCAACGGCACCCCCACAAAACCGGGGCGGGCCTCGAGGGTCAAGGGAGTGCCCAGGGTGGGCCCCCCCAGCTCGGTCTGCCACCAGTTGTCCACCACAAAACCGCGCCGGCCCTCATCCATAAGGTGGGTGTGGGCCCAGCGCCAGGCCTCGGGGTTCAGCGGCTCGCCGGCCACCGCCAAAAGCCGCAACGAGGAAAGGTCGTGCCGAGCCGGCCATTCTGGGCCGTACTTCATAAACATGCGCACGGCGGTGGGGGCGGTGAACATTACGTTCACGCGGTAGCGCTCCACGGCCCCCCAGAGGGCGGAGGGGTCAGGGTAGTCGGGAGCTCCTTCGCGCAACACGCTGGTAATGCCCAAAAGCAGGGGGGCATAGACGATGTAGCTGTGCCCCACAATCCAGCCGATGTCCGAGGTAGCCCAGAAGACCTCGTCCTCCTTCACATCAAAAAAGGTCCGCAGGTGGTAGGCAACCCCCACCATGTACCCTCCGTGCACGTGCACCACCCCCTTGGGCTTCCCGGTGGAGCCCGAGGTGTAGAGGATGAAAAGGGGGTGCTCGCTGTCTAAAGGCACCGCCCCTGCCTCGGGTTTGTGCCCCCAAAGGAGGGCGTTAAAGTCGCTGTGGCGAGGGCCCTCAGGCACCGCCTTGCTCCGGCTGAACCAGACCACGTGCACGTCCAAGCCCTGGGTGGCCTGCAAAACGATTGACGCCAGGTCAACCGGCTTTCCCCGTCGGTAGCTCACATCCCCAGCCACCACCACCCTGGCCCCTGCATCCTGTATGCGCTCCCGCAGAGCTGCCACCCCCAGGCCGGCGTAGACCACCGAGTGGACCGCCCCAATCCGAGCGCAGGCCAGCATGGCAATGATCCCTTCGGGGGTCAGGGGCATGTAGACGATGACCCGGTCCCCTTCCCGAACCCCAAGGGCCTTGAGGGCGGTGGCAAAGCGGGCCACCCGGTCCAGAAGCTCCCCATAGGTGAGCTTCTGCTCCCTGCCGTCCTCCCCCAGGTACAAAAGGGCTACCCGGTTGCGGGTAGGCCCCTTAGCGTGGCGGTCCAGCGCATTGTAGACGATGTTGGTCTGGCCGCCCAAAAACCAGCGGTGGTCGGGGAAGTTCCACTCCAAGACCCGCTCAAAGGGCTGGAACCAGCTGAAGCGCCGGGCCTCCTCCCCCCAAAACCCCTCCGGGTCCTCCAGGCTGCGGTTATACTCAGCCCAAAAGTCGCGCAGATTGGCGGCCTGCCGCTCCCACTCGGGCGCTAGATAACCAACCTGGGCCTTCAAAAGCTGCTCAATTTGCATAAAGCCTCCTTTAGGGTTCCAGAGTGGAAAGGTCACCGGGGTCAACGCCCAGCTCCTGGGCTTTTAGCAAACGGCGCATGATTTTCCCGCTTTTGGTGCGGGGTAGGCGCTCCACGATGAGCACCTCAGTGGCCAGGCTCAGGTTGCCCAGTTGCCGGCGCAGGTGGGATTTCAGCTTATCCGAAAGAACCGCTCGAGCCTCCAGGCTGGCCTCGCGGGTCTTCAGGACCACGTAGACCTTAACCACCTCCCCCCCCTCAGGGTCGGGCACCCCTATTGCCGCGGCCTCGGCCACGGCGGGGTGGGCGAGCATGGCGCCTTCTATCTCGGCGGTGCCAATCCGGAGCTCCCCGGCCTTAATCACATCGTCCGAGCGGCCTAGAAGGGCGATGTACCCCTCCTCATCCCGCACCGCAATGTCGCCGGTAGCGTAGCATCCCGGGATGCGGCTCCACTGCTCGACGTAGCGCCTATCGTCGTTCCAAAAGGTGCGCATGAAGTGGGGGAAGGGCCTGCAGATGACCAGATGCCCCTTCTCGCCCGGAGGGAGTTCCCGGCCCAGGCCATCCACCACCCGCATCTCCACCCCTGGTAGGGGCAGGCCGGCCTTTCCGGGCTTGGCGGGCATGCACACCGGGGTGGAAAGGCAAGGCCCACCGGTCTCGGTCTGCCACCAGTTGTCCAGCACGTGGGCCAGGTGATTCCGAGCCCAGCGCCAGACCTCCGGAGCCAGGTACTCCCCCACACAGCCCACCAAGCGCAAGGCGCTGAGGTCGGCATCCTTGGCCCACTCCTCCCCGTGCCGGCGGAAGGCGCGCAGCCAGGTAGGGCTGGTCAGCAAGACGTTGACCCCGCACGCCTCTAGGGTCTCGTAGAAGCTGCTGGGGTCGGGGTAGTCCAGCCGTTCAGCCCTGAGCACGGTGGTCAGGCCCTCCAAAAGAGGGGCGTAGAGCGCATAGCTGTGGCCCACAATCCAGGAGAGGTCGGCGGTAGCCCACATCACGTCCCCCTCCTTGAGGTCAAAGAGGGTGCGCAGGTGGTAGGTGATGCCCACCATGTACCCTCCGTGCACGTGCACCACCCCCTTGGGCTTCCCGGTGGAGCCCGAGGTGTAGAGGATGAAAAGGGGGTGCTCGCTGTCCACTGGAAGGGCCGGGGTATTGGGCCGGTGAGCCTCCACGAGCTCCCAAAACTCCAAGGACCGGGCGTTGCCACCCCGGCTAAACCAGAGCACCTCCAGGTCCAGGCCCTGGACTGCCTCCTCTATCAGGGAGGCAAAGGGCAGGACACGCCCTCCCTGGTACATCCGGTCGGCCGCCACCAGAAGCTTAGCCCCGGTGTCCAAAAGGCGCTCCCGCAAGGCCTGGGCCCCCATCCCCGCCGGCACCGCCACGTGCACCGCCCCTATACGGGCGCAGGCCAAAAAGGTGAGGGCCATCTCCAGACCGGTGGGCATGTAGACCGCCACCCGGTCGCCCAGCCCAATCCCCAGGGCCCGCAAGCCCCCGGCCAGCCTCGAGACGAGATCGCGCAGCTCGCGGTAGGTGAGCTTGTGCACAGCGCCGTCACCCGCCAAGGCGATGAGGGCCAGGTGATTGCGGCGGGGACCTTCGGCGTAGCGGTCCAGCGCATTGTAGGTGATGTTGGTCTCGGCCCCCACAAACCAACGGTGGTGAGGCGGCTCGAGGCAGCGAACCTCCTTCCAAGGAGAAAACCAAACAAAACGCCGGGCCCAGCCCGCCCAGAAGCCCTCGGGGTCCCTTAGGCTCCGCTCGTACTCGGCCCGATAATCGCGCAGGTTGGCCTCAGCTACCAGACGGGGTGGAGCGGGCACCGCCTTCTCCTCGCAAGCGGGGGTGGGAGACGGGTCAGGGGGGCTCTCCAGGGGCTGGGATAGTGGCTCCGAGGCCACCACCGCCGGCTCGGTGGGGTGGTAGCTCGAGGCCGCCTTGGCCACCTCCTGCACCGCCTGCACCAGCCGGGTAAAAGCGTAGGGGAAACGCCGGGAAGGCACCACCACCCCCAAAGCCCCCAGCACCCGCCCCTCCGGGTCAAAAATGGGGGCTGCCAGGCTAGAAAGCCCCAAGGCGTGCTCCTCTATCTCCACCGCAAACCCCATGCGCCGAACCTTGGAGAGCTCCTCCTCCAGGGTCAGAGGGTCGGTCAGGGTCAGCGGGGTGTAGGCCCGTAGGTTCTGCAGGTGGCCCGCCTGCACCTCGGGCTCCAAAAAGGCCAACACCGCCTTGCCCAAGGCCAGGGCGTGAAAACCCTCGGCAATTACTCCCTCCACCCCACTCAGCTTGGGCAGCCCCTGCCGACCGCGGGTGCTGAGCCGGAGCCGGCCCTCCCGGTCAAGCAAGGCCAGGTAGGTCCGTTCGCGGGTGCGTAGGTAAAGCTCCTCTAGAGCGTCAGATAGACGCTCAGGCTCCACCAACGGGGCAGAGGGCTTGGCCAAAGCAGTCCTGGAAAGCTTGTAGAGGCTTCCTTCCCGCTCGGCAAAACCCTCAGCCACTAGGCTGGCCAGAAGGGCATAGGCAGTGGAGAGGCTTTTACCCAAAAAGGCCGCTAGCCGCGCTGCCTCAACCCCCTCAGGGTGCTCGGCCAGGTAGGCCAGCACCCTGAGGGCGGTTTGCACGGTGGTGAGCTTCCGACTTTGGGCCATGGTGAGCAAAGGGTTCCCAGCGGCCAACGAAAAAGCGCTGGCTTCAGCTATGCACTTCAGCCGACATAATGGTCCTGAGCTCGTCCAAATGTCAAGTAATGGCCGAATTCCTACATTTGACAAACCCCTGGATTTCTTGACGACGCCTGAGGCACCGCCTATGCTCACAATCAAAAAGACCCCCTGGATTGGGTACATCTTTGCTCTAGGAGGGGCAGCCTATGGAAAAAATCGAAGCGGTTCTAAAGGAGGAGCGGGTTTTTTACCCCTCCGAGGCCTTTCAGCAGAAAGCGCACATCCGCCAGCTGCAAGAGTACGAGGCCCTCTACAAGGAGAGCCTAGAACAGCCCGAGGCATTCTGGGGCCGTGTGGCCGGGGAGCTACACTGGTTCCAACCCTGGCAAAAGGTGCTGGAGTGGAACCCTCCCAATGCCAAATGGTTCATCGGGGGCAGGCTCAACCTCTCCTACAACTGCTTGGACCGGCACCTGGAAACCCGGGGCAACAAGGCGGCCATCATCTTTGAGGGTGAGCCAGGGGACTCCCGGACCCTCACCTACCAACAGCTCCACCGGGAGGTCTGCAAGTTTGCCAATGTGCTGAAAAGCCTGGGTGTGGGGAAGGGTGACCGGGTTACCATCTACCTACCCATGATTCCCGAGGCGGCCATTGCCATGCTCGCCTGCGTGCGCATTGGGGCAGTGCACTCGGTGGTCTTCGGCGGCTTCTCGGCCTCCGCCTTGGCCGACCGCATCAACGATGCTCAGGCCAAGGTGCTCATCACCGCCGATGGGGGTTACCGACGGGGGAGCATCGTGCCTCTGAAGGCCAACAGCGACGAGGCCCTGGCCGATGCCAAGAGCATCCAGCACGTGGTGGTGATCCGGCGCACTGGGCAGGAAGTCCCCATGCAGGCTGGTCGGGACCATTGGTACCACGAGCTGATGGCGGGCGCCTCCCCCCACTGCCCCGCCGAACCCATGGACGCCGAAGACCCCCTCTTCATCCTCTACACCTCGGGCTCCACCGGCAAACCCAAGGGCGTGCTGCACACCACCGGGGGCTACTCCGTCTACACCTACCTCACGGCCCGCTACATCTTTGACCTGCAGGAGAACGACACCTACTTCTGCACCGCTGATGTGGGCTGGATCACCGGGCACAGCTACGTGGTCTATGGCCTCTTACAAAACGGGGCCACCACCCTTATGTACGAAGGAGCGCCCAACTTCCCCGACGAGGGGCGCATCTGGAGCATCATTGAAAAGTACCGGGTGAACATCCTCTACACCGCCCCTACGGCCATCCGGGCTTTCATGAAGTGGGGGGAGGAGTGGCCGCGCAAGTACGACCTCTCCAGCCTGCGCCTGCTGGGGTCGGTAGGGGAACCCATCAACCCCGAGGCCTGGCTGTGGTACTACCGGGTGATTGGCCAGGAGCGCTGCCCCATTGTGGACACCTGGTGGCAGACCGAGACCGGGGGCATCATGATCACCACCCTGCCCGGGGTGCATCCTATGAAGCCTGGCCACGCTGGCAAGCCCTTCTTCGGGGTCAAGCCCGAGATTGTGGACAGCTCGGGGCAGCCGGTCACCAATCCCGACGAAGGCGGCCATCTGATCATCGAGCGACCCTGGCCCTCCATGTTGCGCACCGTGTGGGGCGACCCTGAGCGCTTCGAGCGGCAGTACTTCTCCCAGTACCCGGGCCGGTACTTCACCGGTGATGGAGCTAAGCGCGATGCCGAGGGCTACTACATGATCCTGGGCCGGGTAGACGATGTGCTCAACGTATCGGGCCACCGCTTGGGCACCATGGAGATTGAAAGCGCCTTGGTCGCCCACCCCGCCGTGGCTGAGGCCGCGGTGGTAGGCCGCCCCGACCCCATCAAGGGTGAGGGCATCGTGGCTTTTGTCACCCTGAAGAGCGGCCACAGCGCCAGCCCCGAGCTGGCCCAGGAACTCAAGGCCCACGTAGTCAAGATGATCGGGGCCATTGCTCGTCCCGATGAGATTCGTATAACCGACGCGCTGCCCAAGACCCGCTCGGGAAAGATCATGCGCCGTTTGCTCCGCCAGGTGGCCTCAGGCGAGGAAATCAAGGGGGACACCAGCACCCTGGAAGACCGCGCGGTGGTGGAGCGGCTCAAGACCTCTAGCGCGCATTGAGCCAAACCCGCCAGATAAAGCCCCCAAAGCGGCCTTCGGAGGGGTTTGCATTGACCCTCTCGAGCCCACCCCCTATACTCTTCGCCAGGGTGGCAAACAACCGTCCGTTTGAAGAGAGAAGGCCGGAAAGGGGCAGCCGTCGGGACGAAATCCTAAACGCGGCCGGGCGGCTGTTCAGCCGGAGGGGCTTCCATGCCACCTCCATGCGCGACCTGGCCCGGGCAGTGAACCTCCAGGGGGGAAGCCTCTACGCCCACATCGCTTCCAAAGAAGAGGTGCTTTTTGAGCTGGTTAACCGCGCCGCCGACGAGTTCCTAAACGCTGCCCGGGCTATTCCCGAAAACCTCCCTGCCAAAGAGCGGCTCACCAGCCTGGTCCGCTCCCACCTGCAGGTAATTGTGCGGGAACTGGACAACGCCACGGTCTTCTTTCACGAGTGGAAGTTCCTGAGGCCCGAGCTGCAAGAGAGGATAAAGGCTCGCCGAGACGAGTACGAAAGTCACTTCCGCCAAACCATTGAGGCGGGGGTCAAGCAAGGGGAGTTTCAGGTAGAGGACGTTCGGCTCTCCGCGCTCTTTGTTCTCTCTGCGTTGAACTGGACGTACCACTGGTACCGCCCAGAGGGGAAGCTGAGTCTGGAGGAGCTGGCGCAGGCCTACTCCAGCCTAATCCTCCGCACCTTAGGGGCTAAGGCGCCCTAAGCAGGGCACACCCTGCTAGAATCCCAGACGGGGTCCCTTCCAGGCCCGGCCGGGGGTTTTTGCCTCCGAGGCACGACCGGAAGCAGGCCTTTCCTTTCCCCAAAACGAGGGATAGCAGCGGTCTCTAACAGAGGCGGCCAAATCCGGGAGGGCTTCAAAAATGGTGATCCTACGCCCACTGGTCATGAGCGACCTAAGCCAAATTCTGGCCTGGAGCCACGACGAGGCTTTCTGCCTGGCCAACGGCTGGCCCTTGGGCCTGTCTTCCGAGAAGCTACAGGACTGGTTTGTACGGCTTTTGAACAACCCTCCCGCCGACCTGGTGCGCCGCGGCATTGTGCTGGCGGGGGCGGAGCACCCCGAAGAGCTGCTGGTGGGGTTCGTTGACCTGCGCGACCTGAACCTGCTGGAAAAGCGGGCGCGGTTTCGCATCGCCATTGGGGAGGAAGCCTACCGAAACCAGGGGGTGGACTACGCAGCCGGAAAGCTGATGCTGGCCCACGGCTTCAACGAGCTGGGCCTGGAGCGCATCACCGCTGAGGAGCGCGGCTCCAACGTTAGGATGCGCAGCTTGATGGAAAGGCTGGGCTTCACCCTAGAAGGCATCCTACGCCAGCACGAAACCTATCAAGGCATCAGGGAGGACATCTACCTTTACGGGATGCTGCGCCAGGAGTTCAAGGGTTAGAGGCCTCGCCCTGGGCTAGGCCCCGCTCCAGCTCCTCTAGGAGGGTGTAGAGAAGCTCGAGCTTCTCCTGACCCAAAATCCGCTCAATTTCGGCGTAGACCGCCACCACCTCGGGCTTGATCTGCTCCACCAAAGCTTGGGCCCTTTCGGTAAGGGCCACCCGCATGCTGCGGCCATCGGCCCGGTTGGCCTCCCGCCACACCAAACCCCGCCCCTCCATACGCCTCAGAATGCCGGTCATGCTGGGTAGGAGAATCCGACACTGCTCAGCTAGAGCGGAGATTTCCAAACCCCCCTTGCCGTCTAGGGCCCTCAAAACACGCCACTGCTGCTCGGTCAAGTCATAGCGGGAGAGCACCCGCCGAAAACGCTGCACCACCGCCTCACGGGTGCGCAGGAGGGCCATGGGCAGCGAGTGGGTCAGGTCGCGCAACAGGCGGGAGGCATCTGGGGAAAGGGGGGAGGCCATGGGCTACCTCAAGGGGACAATTGTACTCTGGATCGCAAACGCCGCCCCGTGGATACTTAACATGTTAACCATCTAAGCCAGCCGCATAGCAAGCCAAGCCACCATAGAGGAGCACAATGGTTGAGTTCAAAGGCAGCATCGTACCCCTGGTAACGCCGTTCAAGGATGGCGCAATAGACGAAGCGGCCCTAGAGCGGCTCATCGAGCGGCAGATCGAAGCCGGCTCCCACGCCATAAGTGTGGGCGGCACCACCGGCGAGCCGGGCGCGCTGAGCCTGGAAGAGCGCGAGTACCTCATAGAACGGGCCCTACACTACATCAAGGGCCGGGTACCCCTTCTAGCCGGAACCGGGACCCTGCGGCTGGACGAAACCCTGAGGTTAACCCAGGCTGCCTACCGGATGGGGGCCCAAGGCGCCTTGGTCATCACCCCTTATTACGTGAAGCCCAACCAGGAAGGGCTCTACCGCTTTTTCGGCCAGGTGGCCCAGAGCGTTCCCGAGATGCCCATCGTGCTCTACAACATCCCAGGGCGCACCGGGGTAGAGATCGGAGTGGAAACCGTAGCCCGCCTGCGCCGGGACTTCAAGAACATCGTGGGGCTCAAGCACTCCTCCAAAGACGTGGAGTACGTCTCGGAGCTCCTGCGCCGAGTGGGGCGGGACTTTAGGGTGTACTGCGGTCTTGAGGCCCTTACCTTCCCTATGATGTGCGTGGGTGCGGTGGGCACCATCGCCGCCACAGCCAACTGGCTGCCCAAGGAGACCGCCCAAATGTGCCAGCTCACCCTGGAAGGCAGGTACAAGGAGGCACTGGAGCTTCACTACTACGGGCTCGAGGCCAACAATGCGGTCTTCTGGGACACCAATCCCATCCCCCTCAAGACGGTGCTGTCCTGGATGGGCCTATGCGAAAAGGAGTGGCGCGAGCCCCTGGGGCCCACCACCCCAGAGGTCGAGGCCCGGCTGCGGCGGATGGCCGAGTCCTATGGCCTGATCCCAGCCCAGGGAAACCACCCCCCAGTGCTACCCGACCCAGCCGGAAAGCAGTACGTCTGAGGCGGTGCAGGATGAAGCTGGCGCGCTTTATCTCCAAAGGCCGCCTCCTGCAAGGGCGGCTGCAAAACGGAATGCTCATCGATCCCGCTGGCGAGGCCCACCACCCCGAGGAGGTGCTCTGGCAGCTCCCGGTGCAACCGGGCAAGGTGCTGGCCCTGGCGCTTAACTTTCCCGAGCATGCTGAGGAATTTGGCCTGCAGAAGCCCAGCGAGCCGGCCCTTTTCTGGAAACCCAACACCAGCCTCCTTCCCCACAAAGGCACCGTGGTCTACCCCCGGGGGGCCAGGTTCATGCACTTTGAGTGCGAACTAGCGGTCATCATTGGGCGGCCCGCGCGCCGGGTCAAGGCCAAGGACGCCATGGAGTACGTGGGAGGCTACACCATCGCCAACGACCTGGTGGTGCGCGACTACGTCTCCAACACCTTCCGCCCCCCCATCCGGGCCAAGGGCTGGGACACCTTTGGCCCGCTGGGTCCCTTCTACGTAACCGCAGACGAGGTGCCTGACCCCCACAACCTGCGGATGTGGGCCTACGTGAACGGCGAACTGCGCCAGGAGGCCACCACCCAGGGCATGCTTTTCTCCATCCCCGAAGTGGTTGAATTTATCAGCCGTTTTATGACCTTGGAGACTGGAGATGTAATCCTAACCGGTACCCCCAAGGGAATTTCCCAGGTGCACCCAGGAGACGTCATGCGAATGGAGATTGAAGGGCTGGGGGCACTGGAAAACCCCATCGAATGGGAAACCCCAGAGGCTGAGCCGGTAATTTCCGAGGAAGGCGACAGGTCGGTGGTGCTATGAAGGTATCCGAGCAAACCCAGGCCATCAGCCCCAACTTCATCGCCCAAATACGGCAGAAAGTCGCCGCCCGCCCCGTCGCGCACTTCATCGCTGGCGAGTTCGCACCGGGGCTGCGAGGGGAGTGGTTTGAAAGCCTCGACCCCTCCAACAACCAGGTGCTGGCGCAGGTCTACAAGGGCCACGCCGAAGACGTGGACCGGGCCGCTCGAGCCGCCCAGACAGCTTTTGAGGGCTGGAGAAAAAGCGCCAAAACCAGAAAGAGGTACCTTCTCAAAATCGCCGAGCTGCTCGAAAAGCATACCGACGAGCTGGCCGTGCTGGAGTGCCTGGACGCCGGTCAGCCCTTGCGGATTGTGCGCGCCCAGGTGGCCCGGGCCGCCGAGAACTTTAGCTTCTACGCGGAGTGGGCCGAGCGGGCCATGGAGGGGCATACCTTCCCCGTGGACCAGGCGTGGCTCAACTACTCCGTGCGGGTACCGGTGGGGGTCTGCGGCATCATCACCCCCTGGAACGCACCCCTAATGCTCTCCACCTGGCGCATCGCCCCGGCCTTGGCCTTCGGCAACACGGTGGTTCTAAAGCCCGCCGAGTGGTCGCCCCTGACCGCCTGGAAGCTGGCCGAAATCTTCCAGGAAGCCGACCTTCCACCGGGGGTCTTCAACGTGGTGCAGGGCTTTGGAGAGGAGGCCGGCGACGCGGTGGTGCGACATCCGGCCATCCCCCTCATCGCCTTTACCGGCGAAACCACCACGGGCAGCCTCATCACCCAAAACAGTGCCCCTTACCTGAAGCGGCTTTCCCTCGAGCTCGGCGGAAAGTCTCCCGTCATCGTCTTCGAGGACGCCGATCTGGAACGGGCCTTGGACGCCACCGTCTTCCAGATATACAGCTTCAACGGGGAACGCTGCACCGCGAGCAGCCGCGCCCTGGTGCAGGAGAGCATCTTTGATGAGTTCCTAAGCCGCCTGACCGACCGCACCGCCCGCGTTCGGGTAGGGCACCCTCTGGAACCGGACACCGAGGTGGGCCCCCTGATCCACCCTGAGCACCTGGCCCGGGTGCTCCGTTATGTGGAAATCGGCAAGCAGGAGTCCCAGCACATCTTCGGCGGCGAGCGGGTTGGCAGCGAGGGCAACTACCTGCGGCCCGGGCTTTTTGTGGCGGAGAACCACCACACCATTGCCCAGGAGGAGATTTTCGGCCCTATCCTAACCGTGATTCCCTTCAAGGACGAGGCCGACGCCCTGCAGAAGGCCAACGACAGCAAGTACGGCCTGGCCTCTTACGTCTGGACAAAAGATGTGGCTCGAGCCCACCGCGTGGCCCTGGCCCTGGAGGCGGGCATGACCTGGATTAACTCCCACAACGTGCGCCACCTGCCCACCCCCTTCGGCGGGGTCAAGTTCTCGGGCACCCACCGGGAGGGCGGGGCCCACAGCCTGGAGTTCTACACCGAGCTCAAGCACATCGCCGTACCGCTTGTGGAGCACCCCATCCCCAAGTTCGGTAATTGAAGGAGGCCCTCATGGCGCGCAGCGGCAAGGAGTACCTGGAAGCCCTCAGGAAAGACCCGCCCAATCTCTGGTACAAAGGCCAGCGGGTGGAGGATCCTACTGCCCACCCGGTTTTCAGGGGCATCACCCACATGCTCGCCCGGCTTTACGACCTGCAGCACGACCCCCGCTACCGGGACGTGCTCACCTATGAGGAGGGAGGGCGGCGCTACCCCACCAGCCTGCTGCCCGCCCGGAGCAGGGACGACCTGGCCCGGCGGGGCGCGGCCTACAAGGTCTGGGCCGATGCGCACCTGGGCATGATGGGGCGCAGCCCCGACTATCTCAACGCGGTGCTGATGGCCTTTGAGCAAAGCGCTGAGTTTTTCGGGGAGTACGCCGAGAACGTGCGGCGCTACGTGCAGTACGTGCGCGAGAACGACCTCTGCACCACCCACTGCCTGACCAATCCCCAGGTGAACCGGGCCAAGAGCAACCTCGAGCAGGCCGACCCGTACATCCCTCTGGGGGTCTTCAGCGAAAGCCCGGACGGGATTGTGGTGCGGGGGGCCCGGATGCTCTCCACCCTGCCCACCGCCGATGAACTGCTGGTCTTCCCCAGCACCCTGCTCAAGGAAGGCCCCGGCGCTGAGCGCTATGCGGTGGCCTTTGCCATCCCCACCAACACCCCGGGGCTGCACTTCATCAGCCGCGAAGGCCTGCGCGGGGGGGACTCGAGCTTTGACCATCCCCTTTCCAGCCAGCTCGAGGAGATGGACTGCCTCACGGTCTTTGACGACGTCTTCGTCCCCAAGGAGCGGATTTTCATCCTCAAAGACCTAGAGCGCTGCAACACCGCCTACGCCGAGACCGGGGCCCTGATGCACATGGCCCACCAGGTGGTGGTGCTCAAAACCGCCAAGACCGAGGCCTTCTTGGGGCTCATCTCCCTCATAGCCGAGGCCATCGGGGCCGACGTCTTCCCCCACGTGCAGGAAAAAATCGCCGAGGTCATCGTCTACCTGGAGGCCATGAAGGGCCTCTGGGCTCGAGCCGAGCGGGACGCCAAACCCAACCGGTACGGCCTCTACTGCCCCGACCGGGGGGCCATTGACGGGGCCCGCAACCTTTACCCCAGGCTCTACCCCCGCATCCACGAGATTGTGCAGCAGATCGGGGCCTCAGGCCTGATTACCCTGCCCTCCGAGGCCGACTTTGAGGCCCCCATCGGGCGGCACCTGGAGAAGTTCCTGCAGTCCGCCAGCCTACCGGCCCGCGAGCGGGTGCAGCTCTTCCGGCTGGCCTGGGACATGACCCTAAGCGGCTTCGGAGCCCGCCAGGTGCTCTACGAACGCTTCTTCTTCGGCGATCCGGTGCGGATGTACCAGACCCTCTTCTCCGTCTACGACAAGGAGCCCTACAAGGAGCGCATCCGGGAGTTCTTGGGCTGGAGAAAGCCCCAGCCAGCAACCGTTGCAAGCGACTAGACCATGGAAGTCACCAACCCTACCCTCTCCGAGCAACTCCGCCAGGCCATGAGCCACTGGCCCAGCGGGGTTGCGGTGGTGGCCGCCCGGCACGGCTGGGAGGTCCGGGGCATGACCGCCAGCAGCTTTACCAGCGTGAGCCTCGAGCCACCCCTCATCCTGGTCTGCATCAACCGGACGGCCTCTCTCTGGCCCGTGCTGGAGAAGGCCGGGCGGTTCAGCGTAAACCTGCTCAAGGAAGGCCACGAGCACACCTCGGCCCACTTCGCCGGCCAGCCCCTCGAGGGGTACGCCCCCCTGAACGAGGAGGAGGTTCCAGCGCTGGAGGAGGCCCTGGCCACCCTCTACTGCCGCACCTGGGCGGTCTACCCCGGCGGCACCCACCAGATTGTGGTGGGCGAGGTGGAGAGGGTGCGGCTGAACAGAGGGGAGAGGCCCCTGCTCTACTGGAACCGGGGCTACCACAGGCTCAAGGGAGGTGAGCCGTGAAAGCCATCCCCCAGGTTGTCCGCATCGCCCATGCGGTCCTCTACGTGACCGACCTCGAGCGCTCACGCCGCTTCTACGTGGACTTGCTGGGGCTAAACATACTCCACGAGCGCCCAAACGCCCTGTACCTGCGCGGCACCGAGGACCGGGAGTGGACCCTGAAGCTCGAGCTGGCCCCCGAACCGGGCGTGAAGCACCTGGCCTACCGGGTGGCCGATGCGGCGGCCCTGGAAAGGCTGGTGGAGATGGCCCAGGAGCTGGGCCTTCCCTACCGATGGGAGTCGGAGGAGGACCGCCCCAGGCTCCTGCGGCTACAAGACCCCTTCGGCGTTCCGGTGGCCTTCTACGCGGAAAGCCAAAAACACCCCTGGCTGCTGCAGCGCTACGACCTGCACAAAGGCCCCGGCATTCAGCGCATTGACCACATCAACGTGATGACCCCCCAGGTGGAGGCCATGACCCACTGGTACATGGAGCAGCTCGGCTTCCGCCTGTCGGAGTACACCGAGGACGATGAGGGGCGCATCTGGGCGGCCTGGATTCACCGCAAAGGCAACGTACACGACTTGGCCCTCACCAACGGCACCGGCCCCCGGCTACACCACCTGGCCTACTGGATGCCCGACGCCATGAGCATTATCCGGGCCTGCGACATCCTGGCCGGTGCGATGCAGACCGAGGCCATCGAGCGGGGGCCTGGACGGCACGGGGTATCCAACGCCTTCTTCCTCTACCTCCGCGACCCCGATGGGCACCGCATTGAACTCTACACCTCCGACTACAGCACGGTGGACCCCGACTTTGAGCCCATTCGCTGGCACCTGAATGACCCCCGGCGGCAAACCCTATGGGGGGCCAGGACACCCAAAAGCTGGTTCCTGGAAGGCTCGTTGCTCGAGGCTTTTGAAGGAGGGTTTGTGCCCACCCTCGAGTCGGAGCTCAAGGGGCTGCCCCAACACGTCATCTGAGACCTTGACAGGGAAAAGACCAGCCGATACACTTACCCCCAAAAAACAAACAAGTGTTTGTTTGGCAAGGGAGAGGCGGGGTGAAGGAGACGGTAGCGGTTTTAGGCGCGGGCATCATGGGCCGGGGAATTGCCCAGGTGGCAGCCACAGCGGGGCACCAGGTGGTCCTCTACGACCCTTACCCCGCGGCGCTCGAGAAGGCCTTGGCAGAGACAAGGGCTGAGCTGAAGAAGCTGGCTGAAAGAGGGCGGCTCGCCTCGGCGGAGGAGGTCTTGGCCCGCATCCAGCCCACCCAGGCCCTAGAGGATTGCACCCCGGCCCACCTGGTCATAGAGGCGGTCCCCGAGCAGCTCGAGCTAAAGCAGGAAATCCTGAGCCGGTTGGGGGGACTCAACCCCCACGGGCTCCTAGCCAGCAACACCTCCACCTTTTCCATCTCGGCCATCGCAGCTAAGGTGCCGAACCCTTCGAGGGTGCTGGGGCTGCACTTCTTCAACCCTGCCCCACGGATGAAGCTGGTGGAGGTGATAGGAGGGGAAAACACCGATCCAGTCCACCTCGAGCGGGCCTCGGAGCTCATGCGGGCCTGGGGCAAGGAGCCGGTCCGGGTCAAGGACGCCCCTGGCTTCCTGGTCAACCGGGTGGCCCGCCCTTTCTACGGCGAGGCCATCCGGCTCCACGCCGAGGGGGTACCCAAGGAGTTCATCGACTGGGTGATGCGGGGGCTGGGATTCCCCATGGGGCCCTTTGAGCTGATGGACCTGATAGGCCTGGACACCAACCTGGCCGCCTCTACCTCGGTCTACCAGGCTTTCTACGGGGAACCCCGCTACCGGCCCCACTACCTACAGCACCAGAAGGTGGCCGCCGGACAGCTGGGGCGCAAAAGCGGCCAGGGCTGGTACCGCTATCCCCCAGGCCCCCCACCCCCACCCACCCCCTCCAACCCCACCGCCAAAGCCCCCCTCCCCCTGATCCTCGGTCCTAACCCACTGGCCCAGGAGCTAAAAGCCCGCTTTCCTCACGCGAAGAGCCCCGAAGAGGCCCAATTCGTGCTGGACTGCCGGGTGAAGCTCGAGCGCAAGAACGACCTTCCGGATAGCCTCCCGGTGGTCGGCCTGGTCTGGGGCCACTCCGCCAGCAGCCTTCAGGCTGAGCTAAAAGACCGGCCTGTGGTTGGATTCAGCCTGGTCCCACCCGTCGGTCAGGGGGCCATCGCCGAACTCTACACCCCCCTCTCTGGGCCAAACCCAGCCCTTCCGCTGGCCCAGGCCTTCTTTGAAGCCCAAGGCCATCCCACCCTCCTCCTGCCCGACCAGCCCGGCGGAGTGGGCTTCCGCATCCTGGCCCTGCTCATCAACGAGGCCATCTCAGCCCTTTCCGAGGGCATCGCCCAGCCGGACGACCTGGACCGGGCCATGCGGCTGGGAACGGGGTACCCCCGGGGCCCCCTGGAGTGGGCCGAGCGCATCTGGCTCAAACCGGTACTGCGCGCACTGGAGGGTCTCTTCGCCGAGCTCGGCGAGGACCGCTACCGGCCCCACCCCCTGCTGCGCCGGATGGTGGCGGCAGGGCTTGAAACCTTCGGAAATCTCCCCCTGCACAAGGGAGATTGGCAAATCTACACCCACAAGGAGGCAAGATGAAGCGAGCTCTGATAGGACTGCTAACCCTTGGGCTGGGCTTGGGCCTGGCCCAGCAAGCCCCTCTGAAAATCGGGGTGGTGGTCTCGGCCACCGGCCCCGCGGCCAGCCTGGGCATCCCCGAGCGCAACACCCTTCTGATCCTGGAGGAGCAGGTCAACCGGCGCGGAGGGGTGGCCGGACGCCCGGTGCAGTTCATCATCCTGGACGATGCTTCGGACACCACCCAGGCCGTGCGGGCCACCCGGCGGCTCATTCAGGAAGACCAGGTACTGGCCATCATCGGCACCACCACCACCCCCGCCAGCTTGGGGATGATCGACGTGGTGGCCGAGGCTGGGGTGCCCAAGATTTCCCTCGCGGCCAACCTGGAGATCGTCTTTCCCGTGGACGAGAAGCGCCGCTGGGTCTTCAAGACCCCCCAGACCGAGCAGCAGATGTCTACCCCTATCGTGCGGGATATGGCGGCCGCAGGGGTGAAGACTGCCGCCTACATAGGCTTCAACGACGCCTACGGCGAGGGTTGGGCCCGGGCCTTTGAGGCCGCCGCCCGAGAAGCCGGCATCCAGGTGGTGGCCTCCGAACGCTTTGCCCGCACCGACACCTCGGTAACCGGCCAGGTACTGCGAATCCTGGCCCGCAACCCCGATGCGGTTTTGATCGGGGGCTCGGGCACGGCTCCGGTGCTGCCCCAGCGCACTTTGCGGGAGCGCGGCTACCGGGGCCTCATCTACCAGACCCACGGGGTGGCCAACCCCGACTTCCTGCGGGTAGGGGGAGACTTGCTGGTGGGCACACGGCTACCGGCCGGGCCAGTGCTGGTCTTCGACCAGCTACCCCCTGACTTCCCCAACCGTCAGGTGGCCACCAGCTATGTGCAGCTATACGAGTCGCGCTTCGGCATCGGCAGCTACTCCACCTTTGGCGGCCACGCCTACGACGCCTGGGCCATCCTGCGCCCGGCCCTCGAGCGCGCCCTGCGCCGCGAGCAAACCACCAACCTGGCGGCCTTTCGCCGGGTGCTGCGGGACGAGCTCGAGGCCACCCGCAACGTAGTGGGCACCCACGGCATCTTCAATATGTCCCCCACCGACCACCTGGGCCTGCGCTTCAACGAAGCCGCGGTGATGGTGGAGATTGTGAAAGGCCCTACCGGCAGGCTCGAGTGGAAGCTGATCCGGACGTTCAGGTAGGAGGGCCTGTGGCCAAGAACCAGCAGCCAACCGCCATCCAGGCACAACGGCTGTTGGCTGCTGGTTAGGGGCTTCCAACCATATATGGACTGGGCAATCTTCTCTTTTCTGGCCGCAGATGCGCTGCAAAACGGAACCATCTATGCGCTGTTGGCCCTATCCTTGGTGCTGGTCTTTGCGGTCACAAGGGTAATCCTGGTCCCCTTGGGGGAGTTTTTGGTGTACGCACCCCTGACCTACGTCTGGTTCCTCCCCCCCGAGGTGAGCGGCCTCAACCTTAGAGGGCAGATTCCCGGAACCGCCTGGCTGGCCGCGGCCATGCTGGCTGGATGGGCCTTTTTGGAACGCAAAAGCCTGAGAAGGGCTGGCCTTCTGGCGTTGGGAAGCCTGGGGGTGTTGGGGCTGGCCTGGTGGGGAGCCCAAGGGGTACCCCTGTGGCTTGGCTGGTTCCTGGCAGTGCTGGTGGTGCTCCCCATAGGCCCAGCCTCCTACCGGCTGTTCTTTGAACCGGCCAAAAATGCCAGTGTGCTCACCTACCTGATCATCGCCGTCGGCCTCCACTTCGCCTTCATGGGGCTGGGCCTGGTCTTCTTCGGACCTGAGCAGTTTCGTCTGCCGGCCGTCTGGAGCGGCCAGACCCAGGTTGGTTTGGTACCCATAAACAACCAAGCCTTCCTGGTCTACGGCTTCGCCTTTTTGAGCGCGCTGGGGCTCTACCTGTTTTTCAGCAGGAGCATCTACGGCAAGGCCCTACGGGCCTGTGCGGTCAACCGCTATGGGGCCCGGCTTTCCGGCATCAGCCCCAGTCAGGCAGGGTATGTGTCCTTTTCCATCGCCACCCTCATCGCCTGCGTGAGCGGCATGCTCCTGGCCCCCCTGATATCCCCGGCTTACTTTCAAGGCTTCCTCCTGGGGCTAAAGGGCTTTGTGGCTGGGATTCTCGGCGGCCTGGTGAGCTACCCCTTGGCGGCGCTGGGGGCTTTGCTGGTGGGGGCTATGGAATCCTGGGCGGCCTTTCAGGCCAGCGCCTATAAGGATGCCATCGTTTTCGCTCTGCTCCTGCCGATTCTCTTCTGGCGTAGCCTCCGCAGCCAGGAGCTGGGGGAGGAAGAATGAGGCCCCTGCCCCTGATCCTCCTCCTGGCCGGGCTCTTGCTCTTCCCCCTCGCCCTGCCGCCTTCCTCGTTCTACCTTACGGTGGGCAACTACATCGCCTTTGGCGCCTTGGTCGCGCTGGGCCTTTACCTGCTCACCGGGCTCTCGGGCATGACCAGCTTTGGCCAGGCAGCCTTTATGGGGCTAGCGGCCTATACCTCCGCCCTGCTCACCATCCACCAGGGCCTGAACCCGTGGGCCACCCTCCTGCTGGGCATCCTGGCTGCAGCGCTGGGCGCACTGGTGATGGGCGGCATCACCGTGCGGCTAAAGGGGCATTACCTGCCCCTTTCCACCATCGCCTGGTGCATCGCCCTGTACATCGTTATGGGAAGCTGGATTGGCCTCACCGGAGGACACACCGGGCTAAGGGGGATCCCCCCCATATCGGTCCTGGGCTATACGCTGGGCGACTCCAGAAGCTATTTCTACCTGTCGTGGGGCATGGTCCTCCTGGGGGCTTGGGGGGCCTGGAACCTCACCAACAGCCGGATTGGGCGAGCAATGCGGGCCTCCAAAGGGGACGCCATCGCGGCGGCCAGCTTTGGGGTAAACCCGGCAACCCTGAAGCTCCAGGTCTTCGTTCTCTCAGCCGTCTACGCTGGGGTGGCTGGCTGGCTCTACGTCCACTACCAGAAGTTCATCAACCCCACCCCCTTCAGCCTTGAGGCTTCCATCAAGTACCTGATTGCGGCGGTGGCTGGAGGGGTGGGCAGCATCCCAGGGGTCATCCTAGGCTCTGGGCTGGTGACGGGGCTGGAGGAGGCCCTGAAGGGGGTCTTGCCCCTCCTGTTCGGCCGTGCCGGAAACTACGAGATCATCGCCTATGGGCTTATCTTGGTGCTCATCCTGATGTTCGCCCCCAAGGGGCTGTGGCCCTTTGTGGAACGGTACATCCCCAAGCCCAGGCCAAAGAACCCTGCAGGGCAGGGCCTGCCTGCTCGCCCCAGCGGAGGGCGCAAGGGAGAGGTGGTGCTCGAGGTCAGGGGCCTCAGCAAGCGCTTCGGTGGTCTGCTGGCGGTGAACAAGATAAGCTTTGAGCTCAGACGGGGCGAGATTTTGGCCCTCATCGGCCCCAATGGGGCAGGCAAATCCACCTGCTTCAACATGATTACCGCAGTCTACCCCCCCAGCGAAGGGGAGGTCTGGTTCAGGGGAAAGCCCATCTCAGGGCGGAAACCCTACGAGGTGCACCGTCTGGGCATCGCCCGCACCTTCCAGCACCCCCACCTCTTTCCCGAGATGACCGTGCTGGAAAACGCCGCCTTGGGCACCTATGCCCGCACCCGGCGGGGTTTTCTGGCCTCAATGCTGGCCCTCCATCGCTCTGAGGAAAAGGCCGCCCTGGCAGAAGCTTACCGGGCCCTGGAGCGGGTGGGCCTGGCCCACATGGCCCATCAGAAGGCGGAGGGCCTCTCCATCGGCCAGCTCCGGCTTCTGGAAATTGCCCGCGCCCTGGCCGCCAGCCCCGAGGTGCTGCTCCTGGATGAGCCGGCCGCGGGGCTGAGGGCTGGGGAGAAGCGGGAGTTCGCCTCGCTCATCCGCAAACTGGTGGCCGAAGGGGTCACGGTACTCCTGGTAGACCACGACATGGACCTGGTCATGGGGCTGGTAGACCGGGTGGTGGTGATGCATTATGGGGAAAAGCTGGCCGAGGGTAGCCCCGCCGAGGTGCAGCGCAACCCCAGGGTCATCGAGGCCTACCTGGGGGAGGCCGCCTGAGGCTTACTGGAGGCAGGGATGAACATCCTGGAAGTGGAAAACCTGAGCGTGCGTTATGGGGCTGTGGAGGCCGTGCGGGGGCTTTCGCTCAGGGTGGCCGAGGGCGAGGCCATCACCCTCATTGGCCCCAACGGGGCAGGAAAGAGCAGCACCCTCAAGGGCATCCTGGGGCTGGTGCAAGCCAGCGGCACGGTGCACTACCTGGGGGAAACGCTATCGCGGCGCACGCCAGAAATGCTGGCCGCTGTGGGGCTGGTCATGGTACCCGAAAAGCGCGAGCTCTTCGCGTCAATGGCGGTAGAGGACAACCTCCTGCTGGGGGCCTTTCCCCGTTTTCAGCGGCGCGAAAGGGGCATACGGGAGGACCTGGAATGGGTCTACAGCCTCTTCCCTCGCCTCCTCGAGCGGCGCCGTCAGCTCGCCGGCACCATGTCGGGGGGTGAACAGCAAATGCTGGCCATCGGCCGGGCGCTGATGGCCCGGCCCAAGCTCCTCTTGCTGGACGAACCTAGCTTGGGGCTGGCCCCCCTTATCGTGCAGGAGATATTCCGCATCCTGGGCGAACTCAAGGCCCGGGGGGTAACCATCTTGCTGGTGGAGCAGAACGCCCGGATGGCCCTAAAGCTGGCCGACCGGGGATACGTGCTCGAGGCCGGCGAGCTGGTCATGGAAGGCCGAGGAAGCGAGCTGCTCTACGACCCCAGGGTCATCGAGTCCTATCTAGGCATCCGCACGAGGGAGGCAGCCGGTGGGTAGTGAACTCCACCCCGACCCCTACATGCGGCTCCTAGGGTTCAGGGTGGCCCGGCTGGGGCCAGGAGAAGCCGTGCTCCTGGCCGAGGTTCGGGCTGAGCACACCAACATCCACGGCCACTGCCACGGCGGATTTCTCTATAGCCTGGCCGATGCGGCCTTTGCCTTAGCCTCAAACGCCCACGGAACCCCAGCTGTAGCCCTCTGCACGCACATGGAGTACTTCAAGGCGGTACGGGTGGGCGAGCGGCTCGAAGCCCACGCCCGGGAGGAAAACCTGGGGCGCCGCACCGCCACCTACCGCATCGAGGTCAGGAACCGGGAACGGGTGGTGGCCCTCTTCACCGGGACCGTCTTCCGCATGGAAGGCCAAAGCAAGCCCGAGGCCTGAGCGTTCGCAACAGGCCCTTGCGGGTCAAAACCTCAAAGGGTAAAACACAGCCATGGAAGCTTACATTCTAGACGCCGTCCGCACACCGGTTGGAAAGCACGGGGGCGCGCTGGCCTCAGTCCGCCCCGATGACCTGGCTGCCATTCCCCTAAAGGCCCTCCTCGAGCGCACCGGCCTACCCGCGAGCGATGTGGAAGACGTCTACATGGGCTGCGCCAACCAAGCTGGGGAGGACAACCGCAACGTGGCCCGCATGGCCCTCCTCCTGGCCGGCCTTCCCAAGGAGGTGGGGGGTTGCACGGTAAACCGCCTCTGCGGTAGCGGCCTAGAGGCGGTAGCCAGCGCGGCCCGGGCCCTTATGCTGGGCGAGGGCCAGGTCTACATCGGAGGCGGCGTGGAAAGCATGAGCCGGGCCCCCTGGGTGATGCCCAAAGCCGAGCGGGCCTTCCCCACCGGCAACCTCACGGTCTACGACACCACCTTGGGCTGGCGCTTCATCAACCCCAGGATGCAGGCCCTCTACGGCACCGAGGCGATGGGCGAGACCGCCGAGAACCTGGCCGAGCAGTACAAAATCCCCCGGGAAGCCCAGGACCACTTCGCCCTGCGCTCGCACCAAAAGGCCGTCCGAGCCCAGCAGAGTGGGGCTTTTGAGGGCCAGATGGTGCCCGTGGAGGTGACGATCAGGGGCCAGACCACCCTGGTAAACGCCGATGAGGGCCCCCGGCCCGACACCAGCCTGGAGGCCCTGGCCAAACTCAAGCCGGTCTTCCGTCCTGGGGGTAGCGTAACCGCCGGGAACTCCTCCTCCCTAAACGACGGGGCAGCAGCGGTGCTGCTGGTCTCCGACGCCTACGCCCGGGCCCACGGGCTCAGGCCTATGGCCAAAATTCGCTCGATGGCGGTGGCCGGGGTAGAGCCCCGGATTATGGGCATCGGCCCGGTTCCAGCCACCGAAAAGGCCCTCAAGCGGGCTGGGCTGGGCCTGCAGGAGATTGGCCTGATTGAGCTCAACGAGGCCTTTGCCGCCCAGAGCCTAGCGGTGCTCTATGAGTGGGGCGTGGACCCTGAGGACGAGCGGCTCAACGTGAATGGGGGGGCCATCGCCATCGGCCACCCCCTGGGGGCCTCGGGCGCCCGGATTCTCGCCAACCTGGTCCACGAGATGCAGAAGCGGAATGTGCAGTTTGGGCTGGCCACCATGTGCATAGGGGTGGGCCAGGGCATCGCGATGGTGGTGGAGCGGGTATGAGGGTGCTGGAACAGTTCCGCCTGGACGGGAAAACCGCCCTAATCACCGGCGGCTCGAGGGGCCTTGGCCTGGAGATTGCCACTGCCCTGCGGGAGGCCGGGGCCAAGGTGGCCCTCCTGGCCCGGCGGGAGAGCTTCCTTGAGGAGGCCCTAAAGACCATCCCTGATGCCCTGCCCATCGTGGGCAACGTGCAAGACGAGGCCAGTTTGGAAGGCGCTTTTGCCCGCACCGGCCCGGTGGACATCCTGGTCAACGCCGCCGGGGTAACCTGGGGGCAGGACGCCCTCGAGGTTCCCGCAGAAAAGATTCGCGAGGTGCTGGACATCAACGTAACCGGGGCTTTCCTGGCCAGCCGCATTGCCGCAAGGGGCATGAAAGCCCGGGGTTACGGAAAGATTCTGAACATCGCCTCGGTGGCTGGGCTCATAGGCAGCCCCAGCGAGGTAATGGACGCCGCGGCCTACTCGGCCTCCAAAGGGGCCTTGATCGCTCTCACTCGCGACCTAGCGGTGAAGTGGGGGCCCTTTGGCATCCGGGTCAACGCCCTGGCCCCAGGCTTCTTCCCCACCCGCATGACCGAGCGGCTGCTGGCCCGGACAGAGTCTTTGGTACGAGCCCGCACCCCCCTGGGCCGCATCGGCCAGCCCGGCGAGCTGGCCGCGGCTGCGCTCTACCTGTGCAGCCCGGCCTCGGACTACGTAACCGGGCAGGTGCTGGCGGTGGATGGGGGGATGACCGCACGCTAGAGGTGCCTATGCCGATGTTCCAACCCGAGATAGAAACGCTCCCCCGTCCCAAGCTCCAAGCGCTACAGAGCGAGCGGCTGCGCGAGCAAGTGGCCTATGTCTACGAACGCGTGCCCTTCTACCGCCAGGCCCTGGACGAGCGTGGCCTTAAGCCTTCCGACATCAGGGGCATTGAGGACATCCACAAGCTCCCCTTTACCAGGAAGAAAGACCTGCGCGATACCTACCCCTTTGGAATGTTCGCGGTGCCCCGTGAGCAAATCGCCCGCATCCACGCCTCCAGCGGCACCACCGGCAAGCCCACCGTGGTGGGCTACACAAAGGGCGACCTGGAAATCTTCGCCGAGGTGGTGGCCCGCTCGTTGGCAGCTGCAGGTGGGCGGCCCGGTATGATGCTGCACAACGCCTATGGCTACGGTCTCTTCACCGGCGGGCTGGGCCTGCACGGAGGGGCTGAGAGGTTGGGGATGATTGTGGTGCCGGTTTCAGGCGGCATGACCGAACGGCAAATCATGCTCATCCAGGACTTCAGGCCGGAGATGATTGCCTGCACCCCCTCCTACGCCCAAACCCTGGCCGAGGAATTCAGGAAGCGTGGGATAAGCCCGGAGGAAATCAGCCTCAAATACGCCGTACTGGGGGCAGAACCTTGGACGGAGGCGATCCGAAAGAACGTGGACGAGGGGCTAGGGGTGCAGTCCACCAACATCTACGGCCTCTCTGAGGTCATCGGACCGGGGGTCTCCAACGAAGATGTGAGCGAGCGGGAGGGGCTTTCCTACATTTGGGAGGACCACTTCTACCCCGAAGTGGTGCACCCCGAGACCGGTGAGCCCTTGCCGGAGGGCCAAATTGGGGTGCTGGTGCTGACCACCCTGACCAAAAAGGCCATGCCCATCCTCCGCTACTGGACCGGCGATCTAACCTACATCACCCGCGAGCCCGGCCCCTCCGGCCGCACCCACGCCCGCATGGCCCAGATTCGGGGCCGCACCGACGATATGCTGATTGTGCGAGGGGTCAACGTCTACCCCACCCAGATTGAGGCGGTGCTCAGGGAAATTCCCGAGGTGGCGCCGCACTACCAGATTGTGCTCACCCGCGAAGGCACCCTGGACGAGGTGGAGCTTAGGCTCGAGGTCTCCGGGGGCTTCCTAGGCTCACTGGGGCAACAGGCGCTCCCCGAAGGGGCGGTGGAGACCGACCCTCGATTGTCCCAGGTACGGGAGAAGGTGGCCCGCAAAATTAAGGACAACGTGGGCATCTCCCTACGGGTCACCCTGCTCAACCCCGGTACTGCGCCCAGGAGCGAGGGCGGCAAGCTCAAGCGGGTGTTGGATTTGCGCAAGATATGAAACCCATTCCCATCGGCTACCAGGCCATTTTCGAAACGGTCGTAACCGACGAGATGACCGTGGATTTTGAGCAAGGCGACCCCCAGCTCGGCAAGCTGCACCCAGTCTACGCCACCTACTGGATGGCCAAGCACATGGAGCTGGCCGGGCGCAAAATCATCCTGCCCTTTTTGGAGGAGAACGAGGAGGGCATCGGCTCCAAGGTAAGCGTGGACCACCAGGCCTCGGCCCTGCCCGGGATGAGGGTGCGGATTGTAGCCGAGCACCTGCGCACCGAGGGCAACCGGGTGCACGCCCGCTGCACCGCCTGGAATGAGCTGGGCGACCGGATTGGCGAGGGGTACACCGAGCAGGTCATCCTGCCGAAGGAGAAGCTGAGGCGAATTTTTGAGCGGCTCGAGGTGCGCTGGCGGGAACACAGGGCTGACTCCGCAGCCAATTCCGGCTAGACTTTTCCTGGATGGCCAGGGCTGCCCTGCACTACCGCTGCGCCGTATGCGGCTACAGGTCCGTGAAGCCCCTGGGGCGCTGCCCGGGATGCGGAAGCTGGGAGAGCCTCAAGGAGGAGGCCCCTCTGTCCCGTCCTGTCCCAGCAAAAGGCGCCGCAAACCCCCAGGCCCTCATCCGGCTGGGCGAGGTGGGTGAGGTGGGCGAGGCCCGCTTCAGCAGCCGAATAGGCGAGCTGGACCGGGTGCTGGGCGGAGGCTTCGTGCCCGGGGCAGTGCTCCTGCTTGGGGGAGAACCCGGGGTGGGCAAGAGCACACTGCTCCTGCAGGTGGCGCAAAGGATGCTGGAGGAAGGCCGGCGGGTGGTCTACCTAGCGGGTGAGGAGTCTCCCGGACAGGTTCGGCTGCGGGCCGGGCGGCTTGGGGTCTCGGGGGACCTCGAGCTGTTACGGGAAACCCATCTGGAAACCGCTCTGGCCACCCTGGAGGCCGATCCACCGGAGTTTTTGGTGGTGGATTCCATCCAAACCCTGGAGACCACCGCTGCGCCAGGGTCGCTGGTGGCGGTACGGGACGCCACCGCAGCCCTCACCCGCTTCGCCAAACGCCACCGGGTGACCACCGTGCTGGTGGGTCACGTCACCAAGGAGGGTATCGTAGCGGGTCCCAAGGTGATTGAGCACGTGGTGGACGCCACTTTGTACCTAGAGACGGCAGGGCACTTCCGGGTGCTGCGCTCAACCAAGAACCGCTTTGGCCCGGTAGGGGAGCTGGGGGTTTTCAGCATGGGCGAGAGCGGCCTGGAAGAGGTACCCAACCCCTCCGCAGCCTTCCTGGCCGAACGCCCCGTGGGGGCCCCAGGCTCGGTGGTGGCGCTTGGCCTGTCGGGGGAGCGGGCCTTGGCCCTGGAGGTGCAGGCCCTGGCCGCGCGGACCCCCTTCCCGGCCCCGCGCCGGGTAGCCCAGGGGCTTGACGCAAGGCGGGTAGATGTGGTCCTTGCGGTGCTCGAGCGGCGCCTCAACCTGCCCCTGGGCAACCTGGACGTCTACGTGAACCTGGCCGGGGGCCTGCGAATCTTCGACCCGGGGCTCGACCTGGCGGTGGGCCTGGCGGTCTACTCGGCGGTGGTGGGCCGCCCCCTGCCCCAGGAAGTGGCGGTGGTGGGCGAGGTTGGGCTAGCCGGGGAGCTCCGCAGCGTAGAGGGCCTGGAGCGCCGCCTGCGCGAAGGGCAGCGGGCCGGGTTCAGGCGCCTGGTCTACCCACCGGAGTTTAGAAGCCTGGAGGCTGCTGTAAGCGAATTGCTATGAGCTGGGGTCGCTGGGTTCTCTATGCGCTGTTCACCTGGCTGGGGTACCGGGTCGGGGTCCAGCTGGAAGCCGCTGGTCTGATCAGCACCAACCCCCTGGGCAACCTGATCAGTCTGAACCAGCTGTACCTGGCCCTGGTGGGCTTCCTCCTAGGGCTGCTGATGGTCCCCCGCCTGCTCTTCTGGTCTGCCCCGCGCTGGGAACAGGCCCAAGCCCGGCTGAGGAGGCTGCCCCCCGAGATTCCGGTGGCCATCACGGCGGCCTCGAGCCTGGCCCTGCTGCTCGCGGTGCTCCTTACCAACCTGCTGAGCCAAATCCCCGGCTTCTCCCCGCTTCACTCCCTCACCATTGCCGCGGTGCTGGTGCTCTCCTTCTCCGCTTTCGCAGTGGCTAACCGGGAGTACTTCCGCCTGGCGCGCCCTCCTGTGCCCCCTGCAAAGCCCAAGGGGGGCAAGGTGCTGGACACCTCCGTGCTCATAGACGGCCGGGTTGTCGAGGTAGCCTCCATGGGCTTTTTAGAAGGCCCCCTCTTCGTACCCAAGCAGGTTCTGAGGGAGCTACAACAGTTCGCCGACGCCTCAGACCCTCAAAAAAGGGCCAAAGGGCGCCGGGGGCTGGAGACCCTGGAGCGGCTCAAGGCGAGCGTGGGCCTGGAGGTGCTGGACTCCCCGGAGTCGGACGAACCGGTAGATGAACAGATCCTAGCCCAGGCCAAAGAGCTGGGCGCAGCCCTGGTCACCAACGACCACGCCCTAGCCCAGCTCTCCCGCATCTACGGGGTCAGAACCCTTTCCATTCAGGCCCTGGCCTCTGCCCTCAGAGCCCCTCTGCAGCAGGGGGATTTCCTCAACATCACCATTGTCAAAGAGGGAAAGGAACCGGGCCAGGGGGTGGGGTACCTGGAGGACGGCACCATGGTGGTGGTGGACGACGCCATCGCCTACAAGGGGAAGGAGGTAGGGGTGGTGGTCACCCAAGCCATCCAGACCCAGGTGGGCCGCCTGCTGTTCGGGCGGCTTAGGGAGGGGGCCACCCCCAAAGGCGAGCGGCAGGCCTAGCGCCCGCTGGCCACCCGACGAAAGTTGCGGTCAAGCCAGCCGAAGGCCGGCCCTTCCACCGAGGCCACGTCGATCGTCTCCGAAGCCAGCGTCTCCAACCGCACCGAACCATACCCGTCGGGGCGCACCGCAAAGGTCCAGCGCATCTCCACGGCCGCCTCCACCCGCCCCTGAGCGTCCACACGCTGGGAAACATACACCGCCGTAGAGCCTACTCCCTGGCGCTGCACCCAGCGGCCATACCCCGGCAAGGGCCGGGCTTCCAGGGCGTAGTAGGCCGCCACCGTCTGGGCGAGCCGCACCACCACTGGGTGGCCGGCAAAGAGGACCTGCGCACTGGCGCTGGGCAGGGTCGCGCTCACATCGTAGACCACCTCGCCGGGGTCGGCCCGCACCGCAGGGGCACAGCCCCCAAGCAGGAGGCCGAACAAGACCAGGAGAAACCAGAGGCGCATGGGTGCATTCTACCCCAGCAAACCCGCCCAGTCGGTGGGGGGCCTGGGTTGGGTGTAGCCCGTGTCCATCTGGGCGAGCTGGAGGCGGCCGGAGTACTCCTCGTTGACGGCCTGCCAGTAGGTGTACTCCTCAATCACCCAAATGCCGCTCTCGCGGGCCCCGTTGCCGCTCCCGCGAATCCCCCCAAAGGGCAGGTGGGCCTCAGCGCCCACGGTGGAGTTGTTAACGCTGGTCATCCCGGCCCTAATCTCGTTCTTGAAGCGGTAGGCCCAGTCGCGCCGATTGGTGTACACCGCACTAGACAGCCCATAGCTGTGTGCGTTGGCCGCCTCAATGGCCTCGTCCAAGTCCTCCACCCGCACCAGGTTGACTGTGGGGCCAAATATCTCCTGCTCAAACTGGCGCATTCCCGGGCGGGCTTCCCACACGGTGGGCCAGCCAAAAAGCCCCGCCTCGGGATCGCCCTGGAAGTGCGGGTAAGGGTTCTTTGCCGTGATGCGGGCCTTCCCGAAGAGAAGCTGGGCCCCATCCTGCTGACCCCAGGTGTAGTGCTCGAGCCAGCGCTCGAAAAGCCGCTGGTTGATGAAAGGGCCGTAGGTAACCTGGGGATGGGTGAACGGATTTCCCACCACCGTGGACTCGGTTTTCTCCAAAAAGCGCCTTTTGAACTCGTCGTAGATGGGGGCCTCCACGATGATGTTGCCCGCGCTGGTACAGCGCTGCCCCCCGGTGGCAAAGGCGCTCCACCAAGCCCCCTCCACGGCCAGCTCGAGGTCGGCATCCCTAAGGACCACCAAGGGGTTCTTACCCCCCAGCTCCAGGGTGGGGCGCAGGAGGTTGCGCCCAGCCACCTCCCCAATCCAGCGACCTACCGCGGTGCTGCCGGTAAAGGCAAACTTGTTCAAAAGCCCCTCGTCCATAAGCTCCACCAGCCACTGCCCGGTAGAGTCCTTGCCCCCGCCAAAGACCACGTTGATGACCCCTGGAGGCAGCCCCGCTTCCTCAAAGAGTCGGACGAAAACGTAGGAGAGGGCCGGGGAATCCTCTGAGGGCTTCCAAACCACCGTGTTCCCGGTAAGCACGGCCGGTATCAGCTTCCAGGAAGGCACCGCAATAGGAAAGTTCCCCGCGGTGATCATCCCCACCACCCCCAGGGGCCGGCGGAAGGTAAAGAGCTCCTTGTCGCGCATCTCGCTGGGCACGGTTTGGCCGTAGAGCCTGCGCCCTTCCGAGGCAAAGAAAACCGCAGTGTCTATGGCCTCTTGCACATCGCCCCCGGCCTCCTTAAAGGTCTTGCCCACCTCCCGCACCATCAGGCGCACCAAGGCCTCCTTCTCCCGGGTGAGAATCTGGGCCAGGTTCATCAAAACCGCCCCCCGCACCGGCGCTGGGGTGCGGGACCAGGCCCGAAAGGCCTCCTGGGCCACCCGCGCTGCTTTGCGCAGGACCTCCTTGGAGCCCACCGGGAAACGGGCCACAAGGTCTTCCCTATCCGCGGGGTTGCGCCGCTCCTGCACCTCCCCCTCAAAAACCTCCTCCCCTCCGATAAGGTGGCCTATTTCCAGCGCGCTGCCGTACCTGCTCCTGTGTAGCTGCATACAATCCCTCCAGCAAGCCCATCCAGCCAGAAAGGCCAAAACCGCGGCCCAATTCTCACCGATTCTATGGGACAGCGGCAGGGATCCATCCCTAACCCTCGGCAGCAACCTGCTTAGCCTTGAGCGCCTCCACCGTGGCTGGGGGCACCAGCTTGGACACATCCCCGCCGTAGCGGGCGATTTCCTTGACCATGGTGGAAGAAACAAACGACCAGCGGGTAGCGGCCATGATGAACAGGGTTTCAGGGCGGTTGCCAAGCTGGCGGTTCAGGTGGGCCATCTGAAGCTCGTTCTCGTAGTCCGAAACAGCCCGCAGGCCCTTCACGATAACCCTGGAGCCCAAGCGGCGCATGTACTCGGCCAAAAGGCCGTGGAACGAGTCCACCTCCACGTTGGGAAGCCGGGCCTCCGCCACCGCTCGTCGGATAATCTCAACCCGCTCCTGCGGTGTGAACAACCACAGACCCCGCTTGGATGGGTTCTCCAGCACCGCCACCGTGACCCGCTCAAAGAGCTTGGAAGCGCGCTGAATTACGTCAAAGTGCCCATTGTGCAGCGGGTCAAAGCTCCCGGGATAAACCACGTGCATGCTGCCTCTCTTTCGGCCGTATCATCCCACAGGGGAGCCCTCGAGGCAAGGGCAGGGCTTGGGGCCAACCCCCAGGCCCTAGTGAAAACTGTAGCGAATACCGCTTTCTCCCCCCACCCGGCCCCATAACATTTCATAGGCATGAAGTTTACATTGGACGAAATAATGGAGGAGATGTGGCGCCTCTCCTCCCACCTGGCCTGGCAGATGCGCCTGGACCAGCAAAAGGCCCTTGAGGGGCTGGGGCTTTCACCCATGCAGGCCTTTGCCCTGATGTGCGTGGCAAGCGGCATGGACCAGCCCTCGGCCCTGGCCTTCGTGATGGATGCCTCCCCCCAAGGGGTTTCCCAGCTCCTGGCGGGGTTGGAGGAGCGGAAGCTGGTGCGGCGCGAGCTAGACCCGGAGGACCGGCGGAAGGTGCGAATTCTCCTAACCCAAAGCGGGGAAAGGTTGCTCGAGGTCATGCGGGAAAACTGGAAGCAGGTCTCGTGCGAGCGCTTCAGCCGGCTCAGCCCTGAGGAGCTGGAGATGTTGCTGAGGAGCTACCGAAAACTGATTGAGCCTAGGGAAAAGGGCACGGCACAACCATGAGGCACCCCATCCTGATCCCCCTCGTGCTCTTTGGGAGCTTATCCCTCGGGCAGGGTTTCTTTGCCCCGCTGGAAAACCACCCCAGCCTGTTGCAAGCCCGGCTCAACCTCGAGGCAGCCCAAGCCCAGCTGAGGGCGGTCCAAAGCCCCCTGAGCGTGCAGGCCCAAGGGGGCCTTTCCCTCTTTGAGACCTCCCCACCCCCTGGCCCCCCTGTCTGCCCCAACCCCCTGAACCCCCAGTGCCTGGAGCTGCCCAGCGACGCCCGGCAGATCACCCTGGGGCTGACCCTTACCCCCTTCCCCTTTGGGGATGTGGCCGACGCGGTCAACCAAGCCGCCCTGGGGGTGGCCCAGGCCGAGCTAGGGCTGAAGCAGGCCCGAACCCAGCTCCAGGCCCAGGCGGTGGAGGCCGCCTACCGGGTGCGGCTGGCAGAAGGGGGGCTCGAGGTGGCCCGGCTGGCGGTGCGGGTGGCCCAGGCCGGCCTGGAAGCCGTTCGGTTACGGACCCAGCGGGGGGCGGCCAGCCCCAGCGAGCTCCGGCAAGCCGAGGCCAACCTGCGCCAGGCGGCCCTGCAGCAAGCCGAGGCCGAGCGAAACCTGGCGCTGGCTCGGAAAAACCTGGCCGACCTGATCGGCAGCGAAAGGGCCGAGCCCCCTGCCCTGCCCCTTCCCCCAGAGACCACCCCGCCCCAGGTGCGCCAGGCTGAGCTCCAGCTCGCCAACGCTCAGATAGGCTACGACCGGGCGCTCAGGGGCGTCCTCCCCGTGCTGCAGGGAAGCTACACCCGCAACATCTCCAACCAAGAGGCCTGGAGCATCTCCCTCAACTCCCGGACCTTGCAGCCCAGCCTCAGCTACACCCACCAGTCCCAAGGGCGCACCCCACCCCAGGACCGCATCCAGGGCACCTTTCAGATCGGGCTCTCAGCCAACATCTCGTTCGGCGTGCTGGAAGCCTTGGAGGCCGCGCGCAAGCAGGTGGAGGCAGCCCAGCAAGCCCTGGAAGCGGCCCAGCGCAACAGCCGGCTGCAGCTCGAGCTGCTCAAGACCGCCCTGCAGACTGCTGAGCAGAACCTGGAAAACGCCCGCAGCGCTCTAAAGGATGCTGAGCAAAGCCTAAGCGAGGCCAAGGAGCGAGAGCGTCTGGGCCTTACCAGTCCACTGGCCACCCTTCAGGCTGAGCTGAGCTTGGCCCAGGCTCGGCTGGGGGTGGAGCAGGCCACGCTGGGCCGCATCCAGCGCATCCTCGACCTCTACCGCTTCTACGCCCTGCCCCCAAGCGAGGTGACCCCATGAAACCTGCAAAACCCATCTTTCTGCTCTTGAGCCTGTTCTCTCCCCTAGCCCTGTCCCAGGGCCTAACCCTGGAAAGCGCCCTTGCCAAAGCCAGCGAGCAGGCCCCGGTGCGGGCCGCCCAGGTGGAGCTGGAGGACGCCAAGGCCAACCTGCAACGCACCCTGGCCGACCCCCTTCTGACCCGGCCATCGCGCCTTCAGGCCGAGCAACGCCAGGCCCTCGCCCAAGCCAACTACGAGCGGTCCTTGGCCCAGGCCCAAAGCAGCATCGTGGGGGCCTACACCCAGGTACTCGAAGCCCAGCTCCAGGTGCGCCTGGCCCAAAAAGCGCTGGAAATCGCCGCGCGGGGGCTCGAGGTGGCCCAAATCCGTCAGCGAAACGGCTCCGGCACCGCCCTGGACGTGCGCAACGCGCAAAATCGGCTGGAAGACGCCAGGAGCAACCTGAGCCGGGCCGAAAATGGGCTGGCCCTGGCCCAAAGCTCCCTGCGCAGCCTGGTGGGGCCTTTTGGTGGGCTCTCTCCCCTGCCCGCCCCTCCCGCCTTACCCGAACGGGGCCTGCTGAGGGAACTCTTGGAGAAAAGCCCCGACCTGCTGCAGGCCCGGCAGAGGCTCGAGCTGGCCCAGCTGCAGGTGGAGTTGCTCGACCCAAGCTACGCCGCCCCAGCCGAAATTGAGGCCGCCAAGGCGCGGGCTGAACAGGCCGCCGCCGCCGCGCGGGAACTGGAGCGGGGCCTCGGGCTCCAGTACGACTCGCTTTACCAGAACCTTGAGGCCGCGGCCCGGAGCCTGAGCGTCCAGCAAACCGCCCTGGCCAACGCCCGGGAAACCCTCTCCAGCGAGAGAAAGCGGCTCGAGGCTGGTCTCATCAGCCAGCTCGCCTACCTCCAGGCCGAGCTCAGCTACCTCCAGGCCGAGCTGGCGGTCCAGCAGGCTCTGGGGAACTACTGGCGGGCCTACTACAGCTTGCGGGCAGGAGGGCGCTGATGCGGGGCTGGGCAGGTCTGATGGTGGGGGTTCTGGCGCTGGCCCTTTTGGCGGGGTGTGGCCCTCGCCGGGGTGCCCAAAACGAAGCCAACAACCCCAGTGAGGCCCCGGCCAGCCGGGTAAAGGTCCGGGTGGTCGAGGCCCAAAGCGGGCGGCTTAGCATAAGCCGCACCACAGGGGCCACCTTGATCCCGACCCGCGAGAGCCAGGTGGGGGCCACCGCAGGCGGCAAGGTGCTCGCTGTGCTGGTGCAGGCAGGCAGCCAGGTGGCAGCGGGCCAGGTGGTGTTGCGGCTCGACCCAGTAAACGCCCAAACCACCCTGCGCAACGCTGAAATTGCCCTGGAGCAGGCCCGGGTGAACCTGGCTCGAGCCGAGCGGTCCACCGCCGGCTCCCTGGCCCCCCTGCAGGCCAGCCTGGAATCCGCCCTGGCCAACCTGCGGGCCGCTGAGCAGCGCTACCAAGAGGGGAAGCAGCTCTTTGCCGCCGGGGCCATCGCCCAAGTGGAGCTGGTGGGGCTCGAGGCGGCCTACAACCAGGCCAAAGCCGCGGCCGACAACGCCCGGGAAAACCTAGCCCGGGCCCAGCGGGCCTCCCAGGAGGACCTGGCCCTGCTGCGCCTGCAGGTACGCCAGGCCGAGAACCAGCTCGCCCAGGCCAAAAGGGCCTTGGCCGACACCGAGGTGCGGGCGCCCTTCGCCGGGGTGGTGGCCGAGGTCTACGTGAACCCCGGTGAGTTCGTGGCCGCCGGGCAGCGGGTCTTCCGGCTGGCCGATACCCGCCGGCTTGAGGCCCGCTTCCGGCTGCCTCCCGAGGAGGCCGCCGCGCTGCCCCTGGGTACCCTTCTGAACCTGAGCTACGGCGAGCAGACCTACACCGCCCGCCTCACCCGCAGCAGCCAGGTGCCTGGCACCGACCGGCTGGTGGAGCTCACCGCCCAGGTGGAGGGCAACCCCCCACCTGGGGTCAGCGTCCAGGTCCGCTACACCCTGACCCTGGCCGAGGGAATCCTGCTGCCCGCAGGGGCCCTCCGCACCGAGGGCCGGACCACCTTCCTGTACGTGGTCCAGGAGGAAAGGGCGGTGCGCACCCCGGTGCGGGTGGTGGGCGACAGCGGGGCCCAGGTGGTGGTGGAGGGGATAAGAGCAGGGGCCCAGGTGGTCTTTCCGGTGCCCTCGAGCCTGAGCGACGGGGATCGGGTGGAGGTGGTCCGGTGAGGGAAAAGGCGGTCAACCCGGTCATCGAGTTCTTCGTGCGGCGCTTCGTCTTCTCCACGGCGGTCTTTCTGGCGCTGGTCCTCTTCGGCCTCATCTCCGGAAGCCGGGTGGGGGTAGACCTCCTGCCGCGCTTTGAGATACCGGTGGTTGCGGTCACCACCGCCTATCCCGGGGCCGGGCCAGAGGAGGTGGAGCAGCAGGTAAGCCGCCCCATAGAGGAGGCGGTCTCCACCCTCTCGGGCCTGGACCAGATCGCCTCGCTCTCCGGCGAGGGCTTCTCCCAGGTCATTGTTTCCTTTGAGTTCGGACAGGACATCAACCGGGTAGCCACCGACGTAGCCCAGCGGGTGGCCGCGGTGCGGGGCCAACTTCCCCGCGATGCCCAAGCCCCCGTGGTGCAGCGCTTTGACCCGGGTGCCGCACCCATCCTCTACATCGCCCTCTCGGCCGATGGGCGCGACCTGCGCGAGGTGGCCAGGTACGCCAACGACGTGCTCAAGCCCCGCCTTCAGCTCGTCGGTGGAGTAGCCGACGTGCAGGTACAAGGGGCCCCAGAGCGAGAGGTGCAGGTTCTGCTCGACCCTTACAAGGTGGCGGCCTTCGGCCTCTCGCCCCAGCAGGTGGTGGGGGCCATCCAGGCCTCAGCCCTGGCGGTGCCCGCGGGCACCCAGGACGAGCAGGGGCAGCGCCTCCTCTTCACCCTGCGCAACACCCCCACCACCCCAGAGGAGGTAGGCCGCATCCTGGTAGACCCCGCCCGAGGCCTTGAGGTGCGCGACCTGGCCGTGGTGCGGGACACCCAGGCAGAGCCCACCCGCCTCACCCGCCTGAACGGCCAACCGGTCATCCCCCTAGCGGTGCGCAAGACCCCCGACTCCAATGCGGTGGCGGTAGCCCAGGGGGTGAAGCGCACCCTGGAGGAGGTACGGCTGCCCCCGGGCTACTCCGCCCAAATTGTCGGCGACACAACTATCTTCATCGAGAACACCGCCCGGGACACCTTCCGCGAGGTGTTGCTGGTGGCCCTCATCGTCTCTCTGATCACCCTGGTCTTCCTCGGGAAGCTCAACTCGGTCTTCAGCGTGGTGCTGGCCATCCCCATCACCATGTCGGGGGCCCTCATCGTCTTCGGGTTACTGGGCTTCACCTTCAACATTATCAGCCTGCTGGCCCTGATTGTGGCGGTGGGCATTGTGGTCGACGACTCCATTGTGCTCTCCGAGAACATCGAGCGCTACCGCCAGATGGGCTACGACAACCTGCAGGCGGTGCTCAAAGGGGCCACCGAGGTGCTCTCTGCGGTCTCAGCAGCCACCCTCTCCCTGCTGGCGGTTTTTCTGCCGATCAGCTTCCTGCCGGGCATCATCGGGGAGTTCTTCCGCCAGTTCGGGATTGTGCTGGCCGCGGCCATCGCGGTGAGCTGGCTCGAGGCCCTTTTCTTCCTCACCGTGCGGCTGGCCTACTTTCCCGACCCCGACCCACCGAGCTGGCCGCAGCTTGGGCGGCGCCTGCTGGGCTTGGGCGACGACCTGCGCTGGGGCCTGCGGCTGCACGTCTACCGGCAAAAGGACGCGGGCCTGGCCAAGCGTCTTTTCAACCTGCTCATCACCCCCCTCACCCTGGCCCTGGCCCCACTGCGGTGGGCCGCCTCGGTTTTGCTGGGGCTCGCGGGGGCCATCGCGGGCAGCCTGCATGGGGGCTCTGAACGGACGTTTCTGGCTCTGCGGGAGCTTTACGCCAGGAGCCTGGCGGCTGCCCTCAACAGAAGCGGGCTGGTCCTCCTGGTGGGCCTGGGGTTCTTCCTCAGCATCGGCTTCGTAGCCCCCCGCATCCCCTTCAACTTCACCCCCAAAAACGATAGTGGCCAGATCAACATTGACCTGAGCCTACCCAAAGGCACCGCCCTGTCCGAAACCAACGCCCTTACCCGGCGGTTGGAGGGGTGGCTCGGGCAGCGGCCGGAGGTCCAGGCCTTCCTGACCACGGTAGGTAGCTCGCAAAACCTGCTCGGCACCGGGAACCCCGAACGGGCCCGCATCGTGGTGGAGCTGGTGCCCAGGGAGGAGCGGCCCAACGTTTACGACCTAGCCCCCCTCTACCGCGAAGCGCTGGGTGCGCTCCTGACCGACCGGCCCGAAGCCGACCTGCGGGTCTCGGTGCCCGAGGGGGGCCCCGGCGGGGCTGCCGACTTGCAGTTCACCTTGACCGCACCCAACCCCCAGGTGCTGGAGGAGAAAAACCGGCTGGCCCTCCAGGTCCTGCGCAGCCTTCCCTACCTGAGCGATGTGCGCAGCAGCCTCGAGGAAACCACCACCGAACGGGTGCTGGTGCCCGACCCAACCCGGCTCCAGGGCACAGGGCTCAGCCCAAACGACCTGGCCCAGACCCTGCGCATCTACAACGCGGGCACCCGTGCCGCTAACCTGCGGGCAGGAGGCGATGACATACCCATCGTGGTACGGGCTGACCCGCGCTTCGTCCCCGACCAGGCCAGCCTCCTCTCGCTGCCGGTAGCCGCCCCCGCCCTGCGCACTACCCTGCCCATCGGCAGCCTGGGCCAGTTTGAAACCCGCCAGACCCCAGCCCAGCTCGCCCGGACCAACCAGGCCTTTTCCGCCGGTATCAACGCCAACCGGACCCCTGGGGTGGAGCTGGGCATTCTGCAAATCTCCAACCTGGTGGAAGCTGAGCTAGAGAGGGCCGGTGTCCTTGGGGATGGGGTACAGCTGGAACGGCAAGGCTCGACGGCCTTCGTGGGCGACCTGGCCCGGAGTGCCCCCATCGCCTTTGGTCTGGCGCTTCTGCTCAACTTCCTGGTGATCTCGAGCCAGTTCAACACCTTCCGCTACCCCATTTACCTGCTCCTGCCGGTTCCTCTAGCCCTGGTGGGGGCCTTCTGGTTCCTGTACTTCTTCCAAAGTGGCCTGGACGTGGTCTCGGTCCTGGGGGTGGTCATCCTGATAGGCCTGGTGACCAAGAACGCCATCCTGCTTCTGGACTTCGCAGTCCGAACAGCGCGGGAAAAGCCCCTCTACGAAGCGCTGGTGGAAGCCGGCCGGTTGCGTCTGCGCCCCATTCTGATGACCACTCTCACCGTGCTCATGATCTCCATCCCCCTCATCGCTGCAGTTGGGGAGGGCTCGGAGTTCCGCCGGCCCTTGGGCATTATCATCCTCGGGGGGGTCTCGGTCTCCATGCTGCTCACCCTCTTCGTGGTTCCGGCCGCCTTCTACCTCTTTGAGCGCAAGCGCTACGAGCAGCTCCGCCTTCAAAACCAACCCTTTCCCGCCTCAACGGACTGAAGCGCCGCCATGAAGCTCCGCAAACACCATGTTTTCTGGCTGGTCTTTTTCGGAGGACTGCTCCTTTTCGCCGGGGCCATGGTCTGGTACACCCGGCAAGCCCTAAGGCCCTACCCCGCAGCCCCCGAGGCCCGGGAGGCCCTCGCCTCTACCCCAGAGCTGGAGGTGCGCCCAACCGCGTACGGATGGGTCTTCATACCCAGCCAACAGGTCAGAGCTGGGCTGGCCTTTTACCCAGGCGGACTGGTGGAGCCGGAAGCCTACGCCCCGGTGCTGCGCCGCATCGCTCAGGCAGGCTACCGTGTGGCCCTGCTGCGGTTGCGCTACAACCTAGCGGTCACCGAGCAGGGTAAGGCCCGGCAGCCCATCGCTGAGGCCCCCGGGCTGCGCTGGGCGGTAGGGGGGCACAGCCTAGGGGGGGTGGTGGCCTCCAACTTTGCGGCCAGCAACCCGGCTGCCAAAGCCCTGGTGATGTGGGCGGCCTACCCCCTGAACGACCTCTCGAGCCTATCCCTCCCCACCCTAGCCCTCTTTGGGGAGAAAGACGGCCGCATTAGCCAGGAGCAGCTCGAGGCCCACAAGGGCAAATTCCCCCCAGCCACCCGATTCGTGGTCATACCCGGGCTCAACCACGCAAGCTTTGGCGCATACGGCCCCCAGCGAGGCGACAACCCTACGGCCCTTCCAAAGGAGACGGGTTGGGATCAGGTAGCCCAGCAAACGGTGGCCTTCCTAAACGAAGCACTGGGCACCCTCCCCTAGCCCCTCGCGCCCCTCTGCAGTGTAGAATCCGAGGGAGTTATGGGCCGTCTTCTGTTTTTCACCACGAGCGGAGTTGTGCTGCTCGTGATGGCGCTTGCCCCATGGGCTGTCCCGCTTCGGGAGTTTGACGGAACCGGATACCTTCTCAATCCCATGGGGACCATCAACCTCGGAAGGCTCTCCCTTCCCGAAGGCCTGAGCTTCCCTTGGCTGGGCCCCTTCTTCGGCGTATGGGTGGCCCTGGTCCTAGCAGCCAGCATAGCCTTCCTCACACCCAACCCCCAGACCCGGGCCCACCTCCTGTACGCCCTAGGGGGCCTTGGAATTGCCCTTTTCGTAGTAGGCGCGCTGCTTTTTTACCAAGCGGTGGGCTCGGCCAACGAGGCTGCCCTGGCAGCAGGAGCCCGGCGCCCCCCGCTGCGCCGCTTCGCCCTATCGCTGGGGATGTACGCAGGGCTTTTCTACGCCCTGTTCCTGCTGCTCCTAGCCCGGATGCAGCTTCCAGGCGGCCTGGCCTTCCTGGTTCGGATGCGGGGAGTGGTGGTCCCGCTGGTCTCCCTCCTGCTGGCAGTGGTGGTGGGAGCAGCGGTGGTGGCCCTGCTACGGCCTGGCCTGGGTACGCAGGGCATGGAAGGCCTGGGTCTCCGCGAGCTTGTAGCGAGCAAGCTCGACTTGGTGACCTACACATTCCAAATCCTCTTCAGCCCTCTGCTCAGCTTGCCCGGCCTCTTCAACAGCCTGGCCTTCGCCACACCCCTAATCTTCACCGGGCTGGCGGTGGCCTTTGGCTTTCGTGCGGGCATGTTCAACATCGGGGCTCCAGGTCAGCTAACCATAGGGGCCCTATTCGCAATGCTGGTGGGGGTCTACCTCCCCCTACCGGGCTTTCTCCTCCTGCCTAGCGCTATCCTGGCAGCAGCCCTGGGGGGAGCGCTTTGGGGCGGCATTGTGGGCTGGCTCAAGGCCCGCTTTGGAGCCAACGAGGTCATCAACACCATCATGATGAACTACATCGCCGCCTCGGTGCTCCTGTTCATGCTGGCCGCCAACGAGTACCGCTTCTTTGGCCAGACCGTGCGGCTGCCCTTCAAGGCGGAGGGTTTCGAAGGGCGCAGCGAGGAAATGCAGGAAGGTGCCCGAATCCCCCTCATGATTGACATCCTGGCCCCAGGCGGCACCTTTTCCTGGGCCCTGCCCACAGCGGTGGCGGCAGGCCTCCTGACCTACTATGCGCTGCGCCGTGCAGACCTGGGGCAGCGGCTGCTGGTGGCAGGCGCTGCGACGTTGCTGGGTTTCGGGCTGGGCGGTCTGTTGCCAGGATTTCCGGTAACCATAAGCTCAGCCCTGGCCTCTCAGCTCCTGAACGGTTCCTTCCTAATCGCTGTGGCCGCCCTCCTGTTCTACAACTTCTACCTGTTCCGCAGCGCCGGCGGCTATGAGCTTCGAGCTACCGGCCTAGCCCCAAGGGCCGCAGAGTACGCCGGGGTCAACCTGCGCCGCAAAATGGTGGTGGCCATGCTCATCTCCGGGGCCCTAGCTGGCCTGGCGGCCACCCATTACGTGCTCGGGGCTGGGATGGACGGTACCTACCGGCTCAAAACCGCCATCCCCTCGAGCGTAGGCTTCGACGGCATAGCCGTAGCCCTGATGGGGCAAAACACCCCCATTGGTATCTTCCTGTCGGCCACCCTATTCGGGGTCCTGCTGGCCGGAGGGGTTTCCCTCAACGCTCAGCTCGGCATAAGCAACCAGATCATCCAGGTGCTGCAGGCTCTCATCATCCTGTTCATCGCCGTGGGCGGGCTGCTCCCGCGCTACTTTACCGACCCGCTGCGGGCCGCCCAGGTGG